>NZ_QUJR01000001.1:0-371172 GCF_003480945.1 Butyricicoccus sp. AM27-36 | reverse complement strand
CTGAATGAGGGCGACTGCCTGCATGATTTTGTCGGTCCGCTCGGCAAGGCGAGCGAGCTTGAGGGTCTCAAGAAGGTCGCTGTTGTCGGCGGCGGTCTGGGCTGCGCTATCGCATATCCGCAGGCCAAGAAGCTGCATGAAATGGGCGCTGAGGTTGACCTGATCGCCGGTTTCCGAAGCAAGGACATCATCATCCTCGAGGACGAGATGAAGAACGCCTGCACCAACCTGCACATCGTCACCGACGACGGCTCGAACGGCCGCAAGGCACTGGTTACACAGGTGCTCAAGGAGCTGATCGACGCGGGCAACCAGTACGATGCTGTTATCGCCATCGGTCCGATGATCATGATGAAGTTTGTCTGTGAGACCACTCGTCCGTACGGCATTAAGACCATCGTTTCCATGAACACCATCATGGTTGACGGTACCGGTATGTGCGGCGGCTGCCGTCTTACCGTTGGCGGCGAGACCAAGTTCGCGTGCGTTGACGGCCCGGATTTTGACGGTCACCTCGTTGATTTTGACAGTGCAATGCGCCGCGGTGCCATGTACAAGGCACAGGAGCGCGCGGCGGTAGAGCGCCGCGAGGAGCATTGCAATCTGTTCAAGAAGGAGGTCAAGTAATCATGCCGAATATGAATCCGAAGAAGTGCCCGATGCCCGAGCAGGCGCCGGACGTCCGCAATAAGAACTTTGAAGAGGTAACGCTCGGCTACACCGCTGAAATGGCGATCGAGGAAGCACAGCGCTGCCTGAACTGCAAGAACAAGCCCTGCATGACCGGCTGTCCGGTACAGGTTAAGATTCCGGAGTTTATCGCTCTGGTTGCCGAGGGCAAGTTCCTCGAAGCGGCTGCCAAGATCAAGGAGACCTCCGCTCTGCCCGCTGTCTGCGGCCGTGTATGCCCGCAGGAGAGCCAGTGCGAGTGCCACTGTGTCCGCGGCATCAAGGGCGAGCCGGTAGCAATCGGCCGTCTGGAGCGTTTCGTTGCCGACTACGCGCGCGAAAACAGCACCGAGAAGGCAGTAAAGCCGGAATCCAACGGTCACAAGGTTGCCATCGTTGGTGCAGGCCCGGCCGGCCTGACCTGTGCAGGCGATCTGGCACGCATGTGCTACGAGGTTACTGTTTTCGAGGCGCTGCACACCGCCGGCGGCGTTCTGATGTACGGTATTCCGGAGTTCCGTCTGCCCAAGGCTATCGTGCAGAAGGAGATCGACACGCTGAAGGATCTGGGCGTTGAGTTCATTCTCAACTTTGTTGTAGGTCGTTCTGAGACCATTGACGAGCTGTTCGGTGACGGTTACGAGGCAATTTTCGTTGGCTCCGGTGCCGGTCTGCCGACCTTTATCGGTGTTCCGGGCGAGAACGCAAACGGCGTTTACTCCGCGAACGAATACCTGACCCGTATCAATCTGATGAAGGCGTACAAGGAAAACGCCGACACCCCGATCTACCATGCCAAGAAGGTCGCAGTAGTCGGCGGCGGCAACGTTGCAATGGATGCTGCCCGCTGTGCGAAGCGCATGGGCGCGGACGAGGTTTACATCGTATACCGCCGTTCCGAGAAGGAGCTTCCGGCTCGTCTCGAGGAGATTCACCACGCGAAGGAAGAGGGCGTTGTGTTTAAGTTCCTGACCGCGCCGCTCGAGGTGCTGTCTGACGAGAACTTCAACGTCACCGGCCTCAAGTGCCAGCAGATGGAGCTGGGCGAGCCTGACGCATCCGGCCGCCGCCGTCCGATTCCGGTCGAGGGCAGCGAGTTTGTGCTCGATCTGGACTGCGTCATCGCGGCGATTGGCACCAGCCCGAACCCGCTGATCCGTCACACGACTCCGGGTCTGGATACCAACCGCAAGGGCTGCATCGTGGCTGACGATGAGCACGGCATCACCTCCAAGGACGGCGTGTTCGCCGGCGGCGATGCTGTTACTGGCGCAGCTACCGTTATCCTCGCAATGGGCGCAGGCAAGCGCGCTGCGACTGCGATGGACGAGTACATTAAGAATAAGAACAAGTAATTTTTGCTTGCTTATGTGAAAAAGAACCTGTCTTACGGCAGGTTCTTTGAGACTGTCGAAAAACTTCGTTTTTCGAGCAGCCTCTCGCTCGAAACCACGCTTTCGAGCGAATACTGAAGAAAAACCGCGCCCTGCGGGCACATTTTTTCTTCCCTTGTATAAAAAGTCAGGTACACGCCCCAACTTTTTATGAATTTGCTCCGCAAATTCTATTTTATGCGTGCTGCCGCACGAAGCGTAAAAATTAAAATAATACTTTTTTGACAGACTGAAAGAACCTGTCTTACGACAGGTTCTTTTCTTATGCTCTAAAATAAATCGAGCATATTATCCAGATAGATTTCTTCTCTCACGCGCAGCTGATACGCCGGTTTTGTCATATAATGCAGCAAAAACTCGAGGATCAGCGCGCTTCCCAGTCCCCTGCCCTCAATCTTGAACTGTGAAAATCCCATCGGCAGATACGTCCGCCAAATAGCATCAACGCCGATGAACCCCGGATTTTCCATCGCCTTGGAGAACCGATAGCCGCCCTGTGCATTCGGTGCTTTGCACTGGTGCTCGCAGTCCTCGCCGAGATTTTTGCGGCTGACAACCTCGTAGCATTGCTTACGGTCACTGCACCCGAACCAGCAGCACTCATTGCACAAAAATTCCACCTTATCTTTGTGCACCTGCGACAAGGCGTTTAATTCCTCAAACCGCTTATTCAATCGAAAATCCGGCACGACATACCGAAATTCTTCCCTGTCCAACTCGCGCCGGAAATCCCCAAAATCGGTCAGCACCTTGGTCGTGGACGACACGAGGTACAGCGCCGGATACCGCGTCCGCAGGTAGTCGGTCAGCAGCTCAGAATGCACGATTACGCCGTTTTGCACGCTGTTTGCCTGCGAAAACAACTCGCATAGTGCATTGCATTTGCGGTCGGACAGGTGTTCCTCGCGCAGAAGCGAATTGCTGAATGTCAGCCGCGCGGAAATGCCGTATTCCTGCGCCAGAGCCAGCGCTTCGCGTACGCCGCACTCACCGAAACCCGCTCGTCCGCCTCCCCAGAGGCAGTCCGCCGGTGCGCCGTAAACGGACCCAATCTCACACCAGTCGTAAAACCAGTCATGATTTGCGCGGTATAGTGGCAGAAATGCGCGGTAAAACTCGTAAAATTCAAATAATCCGGGCAGATGATAGTATGCTTTGGCTGACACGGCCGCTCGCCTCCTTTGCTCCGTATAGCATACCACAAAACGCCGGAATACGCAAAAGAACCTGTCGATTGACAGGTTCTTTTCACTCAAACCCACGGAAATATCATGTGCACGCTGAACAAAGTTGCGGCTGCGCTCAGTGCGTTGGCGCACAGCGCGTAAGCGACCGGATGAGCCGTTTCCCGCCGGGTCTGCAGCCGTTTGCGGTAAATAACAGCCTCGATGATCCAAATCACAAGCTCCAGCGGCGCAAACACCAGATACCGGTAGAACGGCATACCAATCCACATGCAGGCCGCCGTTACGACAGTGAGCAGCAGCTGTGTGCCGATGTTGACAACGAGGAACAGCTTTGCGTTGCGCCTGTCCCAGAAGCCGAACGGCAGCAGCAGGATTCCCTCTATTAGCAGTGTCGGCAGCAGCGAGGACGCGAACTGTTTGAGATATGTCAGCAGCGGATTTCCGGTTTTTACCGTATTATCCGCAAAGTCACAGGTGAATATCTGCTGCAGTTGTGTACGCTTCATCACCTCAGAAAAGTTTACTTTCTGCTGAGAATCATCATAAACCGCAATCCGAAACGTGTCCGGCGTGCCGAAATAGCTGAACACAAACGTGTCCTTGTCCGGATGCTTGTAAAACAGCGGTGCAGGCGTGCCGTCCAGCATGGCATAGTGCCAGCCGTCCATGCGGTCGCGCTCCAGCGCATCCAGCGGCAGAGACGCACGGTCAATGTGGTTCCACTCTATATTGTCGATGCCGCGCTCGGGTATCTCGCCCGGAATGAGCAGGTCAACGTAGTAATCGCCGTCCGGCGCATTCTGCACCTGAATGGTGATCTGCGGTTTCGGACCCGAATCCGCGCTTGCGGAGACCGGCAGCACGGCCAGCAGGAACGCGGCTATGCAAAGGCAGGCTTTCCACTTTCGTTTCATGGCGGTCACCCTTTCTCGTATTTAGTTCTCCGTTCCACCGAGATACAGCGTATTCCCCTTCATTTCAACCTGTTCTCCGAGCAGTTCAAACAGCTTTGCCGGAACCCACGTCTTGCCATCAGCGAAATACGGCGCCGCGCCGAACGAAACCGGTGCTTCCGTGCCGTCGCCGTTCATCACCGAACGGATATAGGAATCCTCACCGATGTTTATATGCGTCATAACCTTGCCGTTGTTCATCTTCGCCTGACGGTTCTCTATGTCCCACGTCACGGTGTAGCCGAGGGCTTCGCCGACCTCACGGAGCGGCACCATAGCCACGCCGTTTTCCATGCGCCCTTTGTCGAGCGTCTTGTCCTTGCACACGATGTTAAACGCGTTCGTCTCATCGGCTTCTCCGGTGAAAGCATTCGGCACCCCGCCGAGATACAGCGCGTCCCCGCGCATCTCAATCTGCTCGCCGAGCAGGCCGAACAGCTCCGCCGGAACCCACGTTCTGCTCTGCGCGATATAGGGCGCGGCACCGAGTGCTCCCGGGCGGCTCATGCCGTCCGCGTCCGGCAGAGCGGTTGCGCGGAAATACTCGTCCTGACCGATGGTCACAGTCGTCTGCACCGTGCCGTTGGTGAGGTGCACCGCGCGGTCCCTGGCGTTCCACTTGACCGTAAAGCCGCACAGCTCGGCGGTCAGGCGCAGCGGAACCATGGCCACGCCGTTCGTCATGCGGCCTTCGCCTGCGACTATGTCGCCTTCAATGACAATGGCGAACGTATCGTCCTCAGAAGGCAGCAGCACGACCTTGTCCGTACCCGCCTGCGCCGGATAGCTCTCCAGAATCGTGTCATACCATGCAAAAAACCGGGTTCCCATGCGGATATCCTCAAGCTTTGCCTTGTTTTTCGTGCCGAACGGCGTAACAGACGCATTCCGCGCAATGTTCAGCATCAGCCCGCCGTCGCTTGCCTGCACGGTCAGACTGCCGTCCGCGTTCTTCTTCACCTGCTCGGCGGACAGCAGGCTTGCAGGCTCGTGTTCGTCGGTCAGATTGACCAGAATCGCCTTGGCATACACCTGCGGCGGCTCGGACAGTGCCATCATTTCCCCGCAGTAGAGGTACACCTCGTCACCCTTTTTGATATCCTGTGCGCCTGCCGGCAGACCGGTCTGCGTGTCCATGATGATCGTCTGCTCCGCAATATGCACCACAACTGTGCCTGCGGTTTCAGTGCTGACGGTCAGCTCGCCGTCCTGCCTGTCGGTTACTGTGGCGCGCACGCCGTACAGGTCAAGCTCCGCGTGCTCGGCAGAGTCGGTCGCTGCCGCGTCCGTGTCGATCAGGTTCACCGCTCCTGCGGGAATCGCGCTCATGCCGAACAGCACCGCTGCAAACAATGCCGCCATTCGTTTTTTCTCCATCATAATAACTACCTCCTTTTTATACCCAGTTAGACGATCCGAAAGCGGTTTTGTTCCCGGTTTTCTTTCGGTGAGTGCAACAAAAAACGTCCGCTCTGTTTAGTTGTTTTCCCTAAAAAAACGCAGGCAAAAGACATGACCGCTAAAGTCACGCTTTTGCCTGCATCCCTTATTTATTTCGTTCCAGAGAGGCTTCGTGTTCCGTCTCCATTTTGCTCAGCAGCTCCGCCGCCGGTCCTTCCGGATAGTCGGCTTTGCACGATTCCATTACCTGTGCAAACTCCTCCGAGCCGTCATGCCATGCGGCATCTGCCGAGGCAATCTGCCCGCAGATGAACTCTGCCACCGGTGTGCTGTCGTCCGACGATACCGTCTGATCGCCCATCAGCACCAGATACGCCAGAACAGTGTGCGGCGATTCCAGAAAACGGCTCCGCAGCTCCTCGCACGCGCCCTCACTCGGCCCGCCATCGGCGGTAAGTGTAAACGCGATCAGCCTGTCGAGCGCAACCGTGTCCCTATGCGCCATCACATACGCAGCGTCATCGCTGTTTATATCGGTGCTGACTGCCGTCCAGTCGGTCTTTGCCAGCTCGGACGCAACCGCCTGCGCGCAGGAATCCGCCGTCTGCGACACCTTTTCCCCACCGGCACCGCTGCATCCCGAAAGAAGAACAGACGCCATACATACCAATACCGCTGCTTTTTTCATAAAGATCCCCACCTTTTATTAAATTTTCAAGGCAATACCGCTTGCATTGTGCTGTACTGCCTTATTTACCTTTTATCAGTTGCCGTACTGCTTGAGCATACGCTCCTGCAGCTCCTTCGCGGCGTTGAAGCCCATCTTCTTCTGACGGTCATTCATCGCTGCAACCTCGATGATAACGGCAAGGTTACGGCCGGGCTTTACCGGAATGGTCAGGCTCGGAACCGCGATATCGAGGATGGAGGTCGTCTGGCTGTCCATGCCGAGACGGTCGTACTGTTTGCCGTCCTCCCACGGCTCGAGGTTGATAACAAGCTCAACCTTTTCGGTCATTTTAATCGCGCCGACACCGAAGATACGGCGAACATCAACAATGCCGATGCCGCGCAGCTCGATAAAGTGGCGGATAACCTCGGGCGCCGTACCGACGAGCGTCTTGTCGGATACACGCTTGATCTCAACCGCGTCGTCCGCGATCAGACGGTGACCGCGCTTTACCAGCTCGATCGCGGTCTCGGACTTGCCGACACCGGAGTCACCGAGCAGAAGCACACCTTCGCCGTAGATTTCGATGAGTACGCCGTGCAGTGTAACACGCGGTGCAAGATTGACCTTGAGGGAGGCGATGATCGCACTCATGATGGTAGAGGTAAACTCGTTGGTACGGAGGATCGGCACACCGTGCTCCTGTGCAGCCGCAAGGCACTCCGGAAATACGTCAATGTTGCGCGAGAGCAGCAGCACAGGGATGCCGGTCTCGAACAGACGGTCGAAACGGCTGCGGCGCTCCTCGCTCGACAGACCCTCTACATAACTGGACTCAACCTTGCCCATGATCTGGATACGGTTCGGATCGAAATAATCAAAAAATCCTGCCAGCTGCAAACCGGGACGGTTTACGTCGTCCTTGGTGATCTCGGTCTTTTCAAAGCCCTCCGGACCGTAAACGACCTCAAAATTAAATTCATGGATCAGATCGCCCAAGCTGACACCGAATTCTTTTAACTGCATAAGTATAATGCTCCCTTCCGCTGTGGCAGGTATTCTATATCCTCTTTACTCTGCTGTTTTATTACTGTATAATACATAAAGTAGATATAGATGTATTATACCCTATTTTCCTGTTATTTTCAACGATTTCCGCACGGACCGCAGGAAAACTTGAAATTTTCTCTTTTTCTGAAAAAAATGCTTGCATTCATTCTATACATGTGGTAATATAATATCTGCTATGCAATGCCCGAAAGAAGGAGGTGCAGGAAAATGGCAAAGTGCGATATTTGCAATAAGGGTGTGACCTTTGGTATTCAGGTTTCCCACTCTCACCGTCGTTCCAATCGAACCTGGAAGCCGAACGTTCGTCGCGTAAAGGCTATGGTCGATGGTACTCCCCGCCATATCAACGTATGTACTCGGTGCCTCCGTTCCGGCAAGGTTACCCGCGCTATCTGATTTTAACGATTTGTGCGTTTACGTTGAAATGCCAAAGCGCTCTGTTCGCAGAGCGCTTTTCTTTTACCCTTATAGTATGTAGGTGATTTCCATGAAAAAGGCGCTTCGTCCTGCCTTTACCGCCACGATACCCGTACTGTGCGGCTATCTGTTCATCGGTTTCGCATTCGGCGTTATGCTGCGCGATATCGGCTTCGGATCGATCTGGTCCTTCTTCTGCAGCCTGACCATCTACGCAGGCTCGGGACAGTATCTGCTTGTGTCGCTTCTGGCAGCCAAGGCATCCCTTGTTACCGTTGCTGTGATGACACTGCTGCTCAACTGCCGGCATATCTTCTACGGTCTGTCCTTTTTGGAGACTTTTCATGCGATGGGCCGCCGCAAGTGGTACATGATCTTCTCGCTGACCGATGAGACCTATTCCCTGCTGTGCTCGGTCAAGACGCCCGAGGGCATTGATGCAGGCGATATGCGCTTCTGGATCGCCATGCTGGATCACAGCTACTGGATCCTCGGCTCGGTGCTCGGCACGATCATTGGCGGCATACTGCCGTTTGACACCACCGGCATTGATTTTGCCATGACCTCGCTGTTCACGGTGATCTTTGTGGAGCAATGGCAGAGCACGAAGTGCCACATTCCCGCACTGATGGGGCTGGCTGCGGCAGCTGTGTCGCTCGCCATCCTCGGGCCGGACAATTTCATCCTGCCCGCCATGCTCGCAATCTGCGTCATGCTGGTCGCTATGCGCGGCCGTCTGGCAAAGGAGGTCGCCTGATATGACAACGACATACGCTATCGCCATGATTGCCGTGGCAGCCGTCTGCACATTTGCAACACGCGTCGCGCCGTTCCTGCTGTTCAACGGCTCCAAGCCCATCCCGCCGATCATCCGATACCTCGGCTCTACCCTGCCACCCGCAGTCATCGCGCTGCTGGTCGTGTACTGCCTCAAGAACGTCGGCTGGGTGACGGGTACGCATGGTATTCCCGAGCTGCTGTGCATTGCCATCACAGCGCTGCTGCACATCTGGAAGCATAATAACCTGCTGTCCATCGGCGTCGGCACGGTACTTTACATGGTGCTGGTGCAAAATGTGTTCGTTTAATCCATACGCAGGGGCGGACCGGTGTGTCCGCCCTTTTCTTAAGGCAACACCGCACAATTAAGACTGCGGTGCTTTGCGGAAATCACTCTTGTTCAATTATGCGGTATTGCCTTAATAGCGATGCACAGGGTTTTACAATTATTTTCGATAACTTTGCAAAAAGCTGTTGACAATTCGCGCTTCGCATGCTATTATATATAAGTCGCTGAGACAGACGGCTTGACAAAACGCTGGTGTAGCTCAGTTGGTAGAGCAGCTGATTTGTAATCAGCAGGTCGGGGGTTCAAGTCCGTCCACCAGCTCCAATCAAGCTGGTAATCGAATATGGAAGGTTTCCCGAGTGGCCAAAGGGAACAGACTGTAAATCTGTCGTCTATGACTTCGGTGGTTCGAATCCACCACCTTCCACCAAAACAGAAGGACATTCCAAAAGGAATGTCCTTTTTCTGTTTTGGCGGAAGGTGGTTGTGGATTCGAAAGCCGGCTCTTGGAAACGTGCCGGTGGCACGTTTCAACCGGCGTGGCTTTGCCGCAGCAAAGCGAATCCACCACCGGACGGGCAGGCACGCGTGTGGCAGTGCGACCATGGGCGGCAATAGCCAATCATGGCAGGCGCACGCCCAATCCGAAGGGAAGAACAGGTTGTTCGATAGCGAAATCAACCCGCACAGGCGTTTGTAACGATATATTGCCATTTGCGACGTTATCCCTTAGGGGCGCACACACCCACCGCAGTGGGCGTCCAGCGAGCAACCGCCGTAGGCGGCTCTTAGCGAGTCGGGGTGTGCGCCCGCATACCAATACCAAGCAACGACAACGTGCAATTTGGGCGAACAATGTTCGCCCCTACGGTTCAGCCGGTGCAGATGAATTTACAAACGGTGTGCCGAGGTCGTACCCTAAGGCACCTTCTCTTGTGGCTTTCACCGCAGTAAAAGCGAATCCACCACCGGACGGGCAGGCACGCGTGTAGCAGTGCGACCATGGGCGGCAATAGCCAATCCCGGCAGGCACGCGCCCAATCCGAAAGCCAAACAAGCGCTCCGGTTTCATCACTTGACAAAACCGGAGCGTCCGTTTATAATACTGCTATGAGAACGGCTTTCACTGCCAGGTGCGGTCGTTCCCCGTTGCAAGTTTAGAGCTTGAGGAAAACGCCGCTGCCTTTTTAGGTGGCGGTTATTTCTTGAGGTTCAAAATACCGAAGACAACCGTCGCAAGCAGCATCAGAAGCGTAAGTACCTCCATTGTTGTCATGCGCGTCACCCCCTTAATGCAGGGGAATAACCTCGCCGTTCCATATCAGCAGCTTCATTATAGCATACATGGTTTCATACTGTCAATAAACCGCTCTTCGGGGCGGCTTTTGTGCATTTACCTCGTATTTCAATCACATAAACCCCAAAACAGGCACACCTCTCGGTGTGCCTGTTTTCCGTATATTACTCTCTATCCATCCTGCGACCCGCTGTCTCCTACCACAGAATCAGCAGATCGGATATTGTACTTGCCGCGATGATGGCGAGCCAGCAGACAAGCGGTGCTGCCCACTCTGCCCTTCCCTCGCCTGTCGGCGCGAGCTTGGGACACGCTCTCATCAGCAGCTTTGCCGCCGCGAAGCCGAGTGCGCCGCCCAGGGTATTCAGCAGCAGATCATCCACTGAGGTGACGCCGCCCGCGACCAGCTGTATCAGTTCAATGCTGAGCGAGGTGCCGAAGCACCACCGGATGGTGCGTCCTGCCCGCTCGAACCACCGCCAGAACAGCGGCAGGAACAGCCCGAGCGGAAACAGCAGCGCGATATTTCCGGCAATGTTCACGAACGGACCCAGTCCGACCGCGTTTTTGTCCGTCAGCACGGAAATCATATCCGCAAACGGAATCAGCTCCAGCCTTGGCTGCGGCAGATGGCCAACGAGCAGCTGCGCCAGTGAAGGACCGGTGAACAGTCCCACGCCTGCAAGGTACACCAGCAGAAGCAGCGTGCCGATGATACCGCGCTTTCTCATCCGAGGGGCACTTCCGTTGTATAGGCAACATCACCGTCCTGTGCAGACTCGACGCCGTTTTCCGCGTCCTTCTCGGCCTGTGCACGGTATTTCTCGATGATATCCTTCGGATAATCCTCTTCGATATAGCCTGCGCTTGCGTTCCACTCATCGCCCTTTTCGTCCGTGTAGGTCACGGATACGTTGCTGCGGGCAAACTGCTGCATAATGCCATACGCCATCGCATCGCTGCCGTACAGATTCATTGCGTCAATGTTGACCGCATTCTTGAGCAGCGCGTCGATGTCTGCTCTATCGGTCACCTGCACGCCCTGCCAGAAGTCTTTATCCGGCAGATAGATGCTCAGTGTAATCAGCTTTACGTTCTTCGCGCTGACAGCCTTGGGAACGATATTGGCGTACTTTTTGATGAGTGCAAGCGTCTTTACGTCCTTGTCGGTCACGCATACCGCACCCTCGCTGTAATAATCGTCGTTGTTCTGCTGCGAGAATTCCATGCGCAGCACCGGCATTGCGTCTCCGGTGCGGGTCAGTGTCTCTGCCTTGAGCGTGTCAATGATCTCCTGCGCCTTCTGCGAGTCGCTGAGTGTGCCGACGCCGTTGTAGCCGTCACCGTTGGTGTAGAAAACAATGTTGCGGTGATAACCCTCGTTGACCTCGCCGAGCGCAAACAGCGACCACGCCTTCTGCTTGTACTCTGCGGACTGGTAAATCTGCTTTTTGAGCGTGAACACTTCGTCTGTGGCCGGCAGCTCATACGAACGGCTCTTCACCTTGCCGTTCTTCAGCTTGAAGGTGACGGTGATGCACTCCTTCTGTGCATTTTCATCCGTATTATTCAGGCTTTCCACGCCGAGCGCCGCCAGCTGCCGCGCTGCCGCGATGTTTTCCGGCTCACTGAGCAGTGCCGATTCACCGACGTAACCCATCGGCGCTGCCGCTGCAATGCTGCCCTCATCCGGCAGCCACTTGTCGTAGCCGAACACGTCGGACTGCATGGTCAGCAGACCTGCACACAGCACTGCAAGGATGATAACCAGCTGCAGCGGCTTGCGGAAGATGGCGCGGAAGTCGAACGCATAAATAATCTCCACCACGCAGTGGAAGATGACCGTGCCGAGCACCAGACCGACCCAGAACCACAGCTCGGATTCGTAGACCAGCATTTTGAAAATCTCGGCGAACGCCGTACCCATAACCACGCAGATAATAATCTTGACGGGCAGCTTGATCGGGTTGAATGCCAGTGCCGTGCCCGCCCGCTCGCTCTTGCGGATGCGGAACAGGAACAGCGCCAGTGCGGTGATAACGATCGCCGCAACCGCATAGCCGATCAGCAGACCGATAGCACTCGACTCCTGCAGTCCGGCGGCGTAATCCATCGTATAGACAGGCTCCACTGCCCAGCTATGCATTTTCGTGCCGTTTACGCCGAAATACTGAATCAGCGGTGCAAATTTGCTGCAGAACAGCAGCGAAATCATGGAGGCATCCGTCACATAGGTCTGGAAGAACATGCTCTTGAGACCCTGCCACAGTGCGGTTACGAGCGTCGGTCCGAAGTACACCCACAGACCGAGCAGCAGCGTGATGACCGTGTTGCCGCACAGGATGGTCGTAACAGCCGCCATCGCGTACAGCAGGAAGAAGAAAATGACGTTGGACGCGATCACGCCGATGAGCGATGCGTTGACTACCTCACCGAAGCCCATCGCGCACGTGCAGACGATGCTCAGCGCATGCAGCACGAGGTACGGCACCAGCGCGCACAGCGCACCGGTCGCGTAGTTTACCGCAAACAGACGGCTGCGCGAAATCGGCAGGCTGTGATAGAAATCCACCTTGCGGCGATTGTGCAGGTACGCGAACATGCTCACACCGCAGGTGACCGCCAGAATGATGACGGCCAGCTTGACAAACATATTCTGTCCGCCGAGCATCTCACCGACACTCTCCACATAGCCTTGCCAGCTTGCCGCGGCATCTGCCGCACTCAGATTGGCCAGATCCTGCTTATGTTCCGACAGGCTGTGCTGCGCCGTCATAATCACCGGCAGCAGCTGCGCCATAAAGAATCCCACCGTGGACAGCACGATGGCCCACAGATTGCGTTTCATGCAATCCCGCACGAGACCCTTAGAACAGGAGTTTCTTGACATCATAGCCTGCCACCTCCGTTTCATTGATAAAGATTTCCTCCAGCGTCAGCGGGAGCAGCTCGCAGAAGGTCGGGTTCAGCGCGTTCACCCTGGCGAGCAGCTCTTCCCGGCTGCCGCGCGCCGTAATAGTGTACAGCGAGCCGCGCTGCTCCTTGTGCAGAATGTCAAAGCCTTCCCACGCGGAATCCGGCAGCGGATTCGGGAAAATGCACTGCATTTTGTACATGCCGAGCTTCATGTCGTCCAGATCGCGTGAGAACAGGATGCCGCCGCGATGCAGCAGACCGACATGGTCGCAGATGTCCTCCAGCTCACGCAGGTTGTGCGAGGCGATGATAGGCGTCAGACCTCTGTCCGCTACATCCTCGGCAAACAGGCTCTTTACCGTCTGGCGAACGACCGGGTCGAGACCGTCGAACGTCTCATCGCAGAATAAGTAGTCCGTGCCGCTGCATACGCCGCAGATGACCGAAACCTGCTTTTTCATGCCCTTGGAGAACGTCCGCAGCTTGCGGTTTTCGTCCAGACCGAAGCCGTTCATCAGCTTGCGGTAGCGCGCTTCATCGAATTTGCTGTAAAAGCGCTTGTAGTAGTTTTTCATTTCCTTCGGCGTGCTGTTCGGGAAAAAGAACTGCTCATCCGAGATGAAGAAAAACCGTTCCTTCATTGCAATGTTCTCGAAAATGTCCGCTCCGTCGATCTGCACCGTGCCCTCATCCGGCTGCAAAATGCCGGCCAGCATGCGCAGGAACGTGGACTTGCCCGCGCCGTTCGAGCCGATCAGGCCGTAGACCGAACCGTCCTTGACTTCCGCGCAGATGTGATCGACCGCCGTGATGTCCTCAAACCGCTTGGTCGCGTTGGTTGCCGTAATCATGTTCTGCTCTCTCCTTTCCTCTCTACCCAGCCGCGCATCTGTTCCTCGGTCGCCCCGAGCGAACGCGCCTGACCGGCCAGTGCGGTAATCTGCTCACCCAGTTCGTTAAGCCTCTGTGAACGCAGCACCGCTGCATTGTCCGATATAAAATTTCCCCGTCCTTTTGCGGCGTAGATCACACCGCGGCGTTCCAGCTCTCCGTAAGCGCGCTGTATTGTGTTCGGGTTGATCGACAGTTCCATCGCAAGCTGCCGTACACTGGGCAGCTGGGTGTCCGCCGGCAGTGCCCCACGCAAAGCCAGTCCCTCAATGCCGTCCACCACCTGTTCATAGATGGGTCGGGCATCCCGATAGTCGATTTTAATCACCTGACGCGCCTCCTTTCCTTTTGTTGATTTGAGAGTGTATCAACTGTACTGTGTGTTTTAGTACAGTTAGAATATAACATGAACCAGACGGTATGTCAAGCATAATTTGTAGTTAGGCGTTAACGTGATAGAGGGCCTTACCGTAGGGTGCGCCGACCCCGGCGCACCGTGTAAACCGTCTGCACATGCGTAACCGTAGGGGCGAACATTGTTCGCCCGCAGCGCGACCGGAGCCTGCGCAAGGAGCGGCCGCACACCCGTTTAACCACAACGAGGGAGCACACTGTGCTCCCCTACGAGATAAATGTTGCCGATGAATTTACAAACGGTGCGCCGAGGTCGTCGCACCCTACGGTAATGTTTGTGCAGTTATTTGTCGGTATGAACATGATTTATCGTTGCAAAGGAAAAGGGCGCACAATGTGCGCCCTGCGGAGAACCATCCCTTCACGGTCATTCTCCATTTTCCATTTTCAATTCTCTATTATTTCCATTTCCACTCGCGGACTTCCGGCATATCCTCACCGTACTCGGTGATATACTGCTGATGCTGCACCAGCTTATCGCTCATCTTCTGATAGAGGTACGCGCCGCGGTTGCCAAGCTGCGGCAGGCGCAGCAGAACGTCCTTGACGAGATGGAAGCGGTCGATATCATTCTGCACGCGCATATCGAACGGCGTGGTGATGGTGCCCTCCTCCCTGTAGCCGCGAACGTGCAGGTTGCGGTTATGACGGCGGTAGGTCAGCTCATGGACGAGCGTCGGGTAGCCGTGGAAGGCGAAGATGATCGGCTTATCCTTGGTGAACAGCATGTCGTACTCGGCGTCGGACAGGCCGTGCGGATGTTCCCGCTCAGGCTGCAGCTTCATCAGGTCAACCACGTTGACAACGCGAACCTTGAGTTCGGGCAGCTCTTCCCGCAGGATGGATACGGCAGCCAGCGTTTCGAGCGTCGGCGTCTCGCCGCAGCACGCCATAACAACGTCCGGCTCTGCGCCCTGATCGTTGGACGCCCACTCCCAGATACCGATGCCCTGGGTGCAGTGCTGCACAGCCTGCTCCATGGTCAGCCACTGCGGACGCGGATGCTTGGAAGCCACGATGACGTTGACATAGTTGCGGCTCTTGATGCAGTGATCGAAGCAGCTGAGCAGGCAGTTTGCATCGGGCGGCAGGTACAGACGGACAACATCCGCCTTTTTGTTGGCGATGTGGTCAAGGAAGCCCGGGTCCTGATGGGTAAAGCCGTTGTGATCCTGCTGCCATACGTTGGAAGCCAGAATCAGGTTGAGCGACGCGATCGGCTGACGCCACGGCAGACCGTTGCAGACCTTGAGCCACTTGGCGTGCTGTGCCGCCATCGAGTCGATAATGCGGATGAATGCCTCATAGCTTGCGAAAAAGCCGTGACGTCCGGTCAGCAGATAGCCCTCAAGCCAGCCCTCGCACATGTGCTCGGACAGCATGCCGTCCATCACACGGCCGCTTGCGGACAGGAATTCATCGGTGTCCAGACGCTCGGCGTTCCACTCGCGGTCGGTGACCTCGAAGATGTGGCTCAGGCGGTTGGACATGGTCTCGTCCGGGCCAAATACGCGGAAGTTGCGGCTGTCCATGTTCAGCTTGATGACATCGCGGACATAAGCGCCAAGCTCGATCATATCCTGACCCTCAACACTGCCCGGAGCCGGAACATTCAGTCCGTAATCGCGGAAATCCGGCAGGCGCAGCTGGTGCATGAGCAGACCGCCGTTGGCGTGCGGGTTTGCGCCGATGCGGTGCTCGCCGGTCGGCGCCAGTGCCTTGAGTTCGGGAATCAGCTTGCCGTTTTCGTCGAACAGCTCCTCCGGATGGTAGCTGCGCAGCCACTGCTCGAGCATGGGCAGGTGCTCCGGGCTGTCCATCATCAGCGGCACCTGGTGCGCGCGGAAGCTGCCCTCGATCTGCTTGCCGTCCACGTTCTTCGGGCCGGTCCAGCCCTTCGGGGTGCGCAGCACGATCATCGGGTAGATCGGACGGGTCGTGTCGCCGGTCTCGCGCGCGTGCTTGCGGATGGCGAGGATTTCCTCGGTTACGGTGTCGAGCGTGTCCGCCAGTGCGCGGTGTACCTTCATCGGCTCATCGCCCTCGACGAAATACGGCTTCCAGCCGCAGCCCTCGAGCATTTTGCGCAGCTCCTCTTCGGGAATGCGCGACAGCACGGTCGGGTTGGAGATCTTGTAGCCGTTCAGATGCAGGATCGGCAGAACAACGCCGTCCGTCACCGGATTGAGGAACTTGTTGCCGTGCCACGAGGTTGCCAGCGGGCCGGTCTCCGCCTCGCCGTCACCGACAACTACGGTTGCGATCAGATCGGGGTTATCCAGCACCGCACCAAAGCCGTGCGCCAGAGAATAACCCAGTTCACCGCCCTCGTGGATGGAGCCGGGGGTCTCCGGGGCAACGTGGCTGGCAATGCCGCCCGGGAACGAGAACTGCTTGAACAGGCGCTTCATGCCCTCGGTGTCCTCGCTGATGTTCGGGTAAACCTCGCTGTAGGTGCCCTCGAGATAGGTGTTCGCCACAAAGAAGTTGCCGCCGTGACCCGGACCGGACAGCAGGATCATATCCAGATCATACTGCTTGATGATGCGGTTCAGGTGAACGTAAATCAGATTCTGACCGGGCACCGTGCCCCAGTGGCCGACGATCTTCTTCTTGATATGCTCAGGCTTCAGCGGCTCCTTGAGGAGCGGGTTGTCGAGCAGGTAAAGCTGACCGGCTGCAAGATAATTTGCCGCCCGCCAGTATGCGTCCATTTTGTTCAGCATTTCGTCGTTGATGTGTGCTGCCATAGCGTAATGCTTCCTTTCTGCGGTTGACTGTATGCTTGGGTTTTATTATTCTATCCGTTTTACGGCAAATAATGCGATAAAACGTCCACCTGTTTTTTCATTCCTTATCACGCTGAGATAATAGCACATCGTTATTTATTTGTCAATATAATATCTTGCCATGAGAGCAGAGCGTTATACAAGGCAGGTGTAATTGAAAATTGAAAATGAATGTGATGATTTACGTTCATTTTCAATTCTCCATTCTTCCGAAAAAAGAACAGCGTCCCGCTCTATCCAAGCGGAACGCTGTAATTTCATTGCATTTTTATCAAATCTGCGAAGTGAACACCTTATAGCCATCATCGGTGAGGGTGTCGATGAGGCGCTTGGCGTGGTCAACGCCGCCAACCTCACAGACGACATGGATAATCGCCTCGCCGATCTCGAGGTCCGTCTGTACACGGTCATGCTGGAACAGGATGATATTGGCATTCTGCTGTGCAACGATGTGCGAGAAATGCTCGAGTGCGCCCGGTGCATCCGGCATGAGCACAGAGAACTTCAGCTGACGGCAGCGGGTAATCAAGCCCTTTTCCACAATCTTGTGGATAAAGGATACGTCGATATTGCCGCCGGACAGCACGCAGACGACCTTCTTGCCGCGTACATCCACCTTGTTGTTGAGCACAGCCGCGAGCGGAGCCGCACCGGAGGTCTCAACGACCTGCTTGCAGCGCTCGAGCAGCAGCAGAACAGCAGAAGCGATCTCGTCATCGGAAACCGTGACAACGCGGTCCACATACTTCTTGATATACTCAAATGTCTTTTCGCCCGGGGTCTTTACGGCAATACCGTCAGCGATGGTGTGCACGGTATCGGACGGAATGCGCTCACCGGTGCGGAACGAATTTGCGATTGCCGGTGCGCCCTCAGCCTGTACGCCGATGATCTGGATGCGCGGGTTGATCTGCTTTGCGCAGGCAGCCACGCCGGAGATCAGTCCGCCGCCGCCGGCCGGAACGAAGATCATGTCAACGCCCGGCAGGTCGCGCAGGATTTCCAGCGCGATGGTGCCCTGACCCGCCATAACATCCTCATCGTCAAACGGGTGGATGAACTCTGCGCCGGTCTCCTCGCAGATCTCGCATGCCTTGGCATAGGCTTCATCGTAAATGTTGCCCGCCAGAACAACCTCGGCACCGTAGCCCTGGGTTGCGGAAACCTTGGCGATCGGCGCGGAACGCGGCATAACGATGGTGGATTTTACACCGGCAGCGGTTGCCGCAAAGGCAACGCCCTGTGCATGGTTGCCCGCAGAGGACGCAACAACAGCGTGCAGGTCGCCCTCAGCGAAGCGCTTCATAATCTTATTGTAAGCACCGCGCACCTTAAAGGAGCCGGTCTTCTGCTGGTTTTCGTACTTCAGATAAACCTCTGCGCCGGTCATGGCGGAGAAGGTGCAGGACGTAGACAGCGGAATGTTGTGGATGACGTTTTTCAGTCGGTCCGCAGCTGCCTCGAAATCTTTTAATTCTAACATTGAGCATCTTCCTCGTTTTTGCAAGATAGGTTTATAATATCACTTTCCATTTTTGATTGCAAGATATTCGGGCACATTACCTTACATTATTATATCATTCTGTTCAATATGTACAAAGAATCCGCATTTCCCGCGGTGTGTGTGCATTGCGAGAAAATGGTCGCATCGTGCAATCATTTCGAACCGGTATACCTTCATCGTAATATTGAAACGGAGAAACAAGGTAAACCAATATCCGCTCCTGCCTCCACGCACTCTTCACTCTTTTTATTGCCTTTATCGTCAGGATTTGCTATACTAATATAAGATTATTGTGGGAGGAACTGCAATGGACGAGCAAACCCGTGGATTCCGCAGTGCCATCTTCGGCGGCTTTAACCGCGAGGACGTAATGCATTACATAGAAGAAACCGACACGAAATACTACACCGAAACCGCCGAGCTGCGCACTCAGCTGACCGAGGCTCAGTCCGCGATGAACGAGCTGCGCACGCAGAACGAGGCGCTTACCGCGAAGAACGCCGAGCTGCTCGAGCGGCTGGGCGAAATGACGCTGGATACCGATAAAATCCGCGCACAGCTGGACCAGATCGAAAGCGGTTTTTCCCTGCAGGCGACCGAGATCGAGGCGCAGAACGCCCGTGCGGCGCAGCTTGCGGCGGAAAACGACCGGCTGACCTCGGAGAACGCCAAGCTGTCAGCCAAATGCGGTGAATACGATGCGACCAGAGAGAAGATCGCCGAGATGGAGCTTTCCGCGTACCGGCGCGCCAAGCAGATCGAGGA
This sequence comes from Butyricicoccus sp. AM27-36, assembly GCF_003480945.1. Taxonomy (NCBI): domain Bacteria; kingdom Bacillati; phylum Bacillota; class Clostridia; order Eubacteriales; family Butyricicoccaceae; genus Butyricicoccus; species Butyricicoccus sp. AM27-36. The sequence continues at coordinate 351,765 of NZ_QUJR01000001.1, read as the reverse complement.
GGACGCCAAGGTGGAGCTGCAGAAGCTGCGCCGCAAGTCGATGGAGACCATCGAGCAGGTGCGCCGCCAGCTGGATGCCACCAAGGAGAACTACCGCACCGTGCTGGCACGCAATCAGCAGGAATCCGCCGAGATGGCCCGCAAGGCCGGTGAAGTGCTCGGCGAAATTGACAAGATCAGCGCGTCGCTCGGCAAAAAGGACGGCGAGGCGCCCCATCCCGAGCCGGACAAGACAAAAAACGGACTGCGTGAGGTTCTGAACAATCTGCGCCCGAAAACGGAGGAATAAGCATGGCACACTACGATTTGAAAACCGAACAGCTCAAGGAAATGGCGCCGAAGCTGCGTGCGGGCGACACCGTAACGCTGACCGGCACGGTCTACACCGCGCGCGACGCCGCACACAAGAAGATCGTTGCCGCGATGGACGCAGGCGACAAGCTGCCGTTCGACCTCGACGGCGCGGCGATCTACTACGCCGGACCGACCCCTGCAAAGCCTGGTCAGGTCATCGGCTCGGTCGGCCCGACCACCTCCGGCCGTATGGACCCGTTCGCACCGCGTCTGCTCGATGCAGGTCTCGCCTGCATGATCGGCAAGGGCGTGCGGGGTCAGGGCGTGCAGGACGCAATGGCGCGCAACGGCGCGGTTTATATGGTAGCCATCGGCGGCGCAGGCGCGGCGAAGGCGGCATCCATTAAGAATGTCGAGGTCATCGCATATGACGAGCTGGGCTGTGAGTCGGTCAAGCGTCTCACCGTGGAGAATTTCTCCGCCATCGTGTCGCAGGATTCGGTCGGCGGCAACCTCTACACCGAGGGCGTTGCAAAGTATAAGAAGGATTAAGCCAAAAGGCGGACGGTTGTCCGCCTTTTTCTTTTTGCATTTGATGTGGTTTTGCCTTCTCCGTAGGGCAAGAGAAGCCACTCTGGAGTGTCCCGCCCTACGGTACAGGTCTAATCCTATATTATTTCGGTCTATATCGAACCAGAATATAGTCTTCCCCAAGGGTTTCAATGCACCCCCACGGAATAACGCAGTCATTTTTGGAGAACAGTCCGACAATGCCGCTTTGCGCGGGCACAACGAGTGCGGTAATCTGTCCGCAAACCGGATCGAACAGCAGATCGCTCACCTCGCCCATCCGTGCTCCGTCGCACAGATTGATCACCTCACGGCAGTGCAGCTCAGAAAATCGCATGGTATTCTGCATTTAATCCTCTCCTAACGCGCGGTGCAGGAAGCTTTCCGTGCTCTGCCCTGCCGGACGGTTGAACCGCCCCAGTTCAAACAGGCAGTCCGGGTTTCGTGTAACGGTATTGATGCGCTCCTCGCACCCGAGCGTACACCGGAAGCCCATGCTTTTGAGCAGCGTTTCGCTCTCTTTGGAGCACGCACCGAACGGATAGGTGTAGCAGGTCGGCGCGGGCAGTCCGGCGTCCGTGATGAGCGTCTGCGTCTGCTCGGTGTCCTCGCGGAGCAGGGTCTCATAGCGCATTTCGTCCTCGCCTCTCCGGCGCAGACAGCCGCGGCGTTCGCCGTACTCGTGCAGGTTCCACGAGTGATTCTGCACCTCAAACACATCCTGCATTTCGCGCAGGCGGTCAAGCCGCAAATGCGACCAGTAGGCGTTTTCCTCTCCGTTGTCGGTGAAAAGCGCGGTCTGGCTGCCGATGATGGACACAACCGCCTTCATTCCGCGCTGCTTGAGCAGCGGGTAGGCATAAATGTAGTTGTTGTAGTAGCCGTCATCGAAGGTGATCATCACCGGCTTCTCCGGCAGGTCTGCACCGTCCTGCACATACGCCAGCAGATCGCTTACCGTTATGGCGGTATACCCCTTCTCCTGCAAGGCGTCCAGATCGGCCGCCAAAACCGCCGGCGAGATGACGTACTTGCCCTGCCGTGCGCTGTCCTTGAGAATGCTGTGGTACATTAGAATCGGCACGCGCACGCTGTCCTCCCCGAATACCGGCTGCACCGTGTCGGCACGCTGAAGCAGTCCAAGCGCAAAGCATAAAACCAAAACCGTGCATACCGCCTGAAACGCGGTGTGACGAAAACCCAATCGCAAAGAAATCCCCTCCTGCCACAATTTTATGCAGCGAAAAAAGATTTCAGCACCGTTGTAAACCGTTTGCATCATTTTAATAATTCGGCATACATTGAACCCATACCGTAGGGCGGGGCACTCCAGAGTGGCCACTCTTGCTCTTCGGGCAATTCACCTTCTGCCCTCATCCCGCCGAATATAACGATTGGCATACGCATAACCGCAGGGGCGAACATTGTTCGCCCGCAGCACGACCGAAGCCTGTGCAAGGAACGGCCACGCATCCGGTTAACCATAACGCGGGAGCACACTGTGCTCCCCTACGAGGTAGATGTTACCTATGAATTTACATACGGTGCGCCGAGGTCTGCGGCACCCTGCGGTATACATTCAATGCAATACCAAACCCGCAGAATCCTCGTAAACCGTATCGTTCATTCTGCATTCTCCATTTTCCATCCTCAATTTTCAACTTTCCTCTTGACATCCCTCCCCCATTGGTGTAAACTATCATAGCATGAATTCACACATCCCGTGATGAAAGCGGTCGGTGATGGGACGCTCGTTCTGTTGCCGCTGTCAGATGATCAGGGATGGAGGAAAAACCAAGGAGGAAAAACAAAATGGCAGTAATTTCTATGAAGCAGCTGCTGGAGGCCGGCGTACACTTCGGCCATCAGACCCGTCGTTGGAACCCGAAAATGGCTACCTACATCTTCACCGAGCGCAATGGTATCTACATCATTGACCTCCAGAAGACTGTAAAGAAGCTCGAGGAAGCATACTTCTTCGTACGCGATATGGCAGCTTCCGGCAAGTCCATCCTGTTTGTCGGCACCAAGAAGCAGGCACAGGACGCAATCAAGGAAGAGGCTGAGCGCTGCGGTCAGTTCTACGTTAACGCACGTTGGCTGGGCGGCATGCTGACCAACTTCAAGACCATGCGTACCCGTATCGCTCGTCTGAACCAGCTGCAGAAGATGCAGGCTGACGGCACCTTCGATCTGCTCCCGAAGAAGGAAGTTATCAAGCTCCAGCTCGAGATCGCTAAGCTCGAGAAGTACCTCGGCGGCGTTAAGGAAATGAAGGAGCTTCCGGGCGCTCTGTTCGTAGTTGACTCCCGCAAGGAGAAGAACGCGATCGCAGAAGCACGCAAGCTGGGCATTCCGATCGTTGCAATCGTTGATACCAACTGCGATCCGGACGAGATCGACTACGTTATCCCGGGCAACGACGACGCTATCCGCGCTATCAAGCTGATCTCCCAGACCATGGCTAACGCTGTTCTGGAAGGCAAGCAGGGCGAGCAGCTCGAGGTTGAGGCTAAGGCTGACGCAAAGGCTGAGTAATTCATAACTCAATATAACATTCAGTGAGTTGTTCGTAGGGCGCGACGACCCGGCGCGCCGGTGTTCGTTGTGCCCTATGTTTTTTTCATCGTAAAATCATAAATTGGAGGAATAATAAAATGGCTTTTACCGCTGCTGACGTAAAGAAGCTCCGCGAAATGACCAGCGTAGGCATGATGGACTGCAAGAAGGCACTGACCGAGGCCGACGGCGACTTCGACAAGGCTATCGAGCTGCTCCGTGAGAAGGGCCTGGCTAAGGCTGCCAAGAAGGCAGACCGCATCGCTGCTGAGGGTCTGGTCAAGGCTACCGTATGTGATGAGTGCGGCGTAGGCGCAATCATCGAGGTAAACTCCGAGACCGACTTCGTTGCTAAGAACGCTGACTTCCAGCAGTTCGTTTCCGACGTTGCTAACGTTGTTATCAAGGACGCTCCGGCTGACGTTGAGGCTCTCAAGGCTTGCAAGATGGGCGAAGGCACCGTTCAGGACGCTCTGCAGGAGAAGGTTCTGACCATCGGCGAGAACCTGCAGATCCGTCGTTTCGAGCGTTTCGACGACTCCACCGTTAACGTTGCTTACAACCACATGGGCGGCGTAATCGGCGTTCTGGTTGGTCTGGAAGTTTCCGAGGGTCTGAAGGACAACGCTACCGTTAAGGAGCTGGGCAAGGACATCGGCATGCAGGCTGCTGCTATGAACCCGTCCTTCCTGGACAAGTCCGATGTTGACGAGGCTACCCTCGCAAAGGAGAAGGAGATCCTCCTGATCCAGGCTCTCGAGGAGAACAAGACCGCTGCTAAGCCGAAGCCGGAGCAGATCATCCACAAGATGGTAGACGGCCGTATCGGCAAGTACTACGAGGAGAACTGCCTCCTGCAGCAGGCTTTCGTTAAGGAGAACAAGGTTTCCGTTGAGGCTCACATCAAGGCTGTTGCCAAGGAGCTGGGCGGCGAGATCAAGCTCGTAAAGTGCGTTCGTTTCGAGAAGGGCGAGGGCATCGAGAAGAAGGTTGACGACTTCGCAGCAGAAGTTGCTTCCATGGCTAAGTAATCTCGTTACCAAAACGATAGATCAAGGACTTCCGGTTTTACCGGAGGTCCTTTTTATTTGCAGAAAGCAATTTAGAAAATCTCTTTTCGTCAGTCAGGGTCAGGTCAGTCAGAATCATTCTCCATTCTCAATTTTGTTTCTGCTCTGCTGTTCTCTGCTATGCTCTGCTCTACTCTCCTCTCCTCTTCTGTTCTGTCCTCTGCTCTTCTCTGCTCTGTGGATTTTCCGGACGAGAAATGCCGTTTTCCGGACGAGAAATCGCGTTTTCCGGGCGAGAAAAAACGACGGGCATGGGAATAAACCCTGTTGCTGCGGAATGGCAGGGCTGTGGCGCGGTTTTTCGTTCTCATCCATACCGCGGATTGTGCGGAAAATTGACCACGAATGGTCAACTCCGGGAATATTTTTCGGTGTGCATAAGCTATTCCGTAGGGTGTGCCACGGTGAATTGCGGCAAATCCGCAAGAGAAGGTGCCCTGAGGTACGACCTCGGCACACCATTTGTAAATTCATCTGCACCGGCTGAACCGTAGGGGCGAACATTGTTCGCCCACATCCCGTATGATTTTGCGCTGCCCTGGCGCATACTGTGCGCCCCTACGAGGTAACATCGCAAACGACAATAAATCGTTCCAAATAGCCTGTGCAGGTTGATTTCGCTATCGAACGAGCGCTCTTTCCTTCGAATTAGGCGCGTGCCTGTTTTGCATTCCTTCGTATATGGCGCGTGCCTAACTTGAGCGTCTGGTGCAGTCCCCTAACCGCACTGCCACACGCGTGCCGACCCGTCCGGTGGTGGATTCGCTTCCGTTGCGACGGAAGCCACGGTGGTTGAAACAGCCCACCGGGCTGTTTCTAAGAGCCACCTTTCGAATCCGCCACCTGCCTTTCACCAAAGCAAAAAAGACATTCCTTTTGGAATGTCTTTTCGCTTTGGTGGAAGGTGGTGGATTCGAACCACCGAAGTCATAGACGACAGATTTACAGTCTGTTCCCTTTGGCCACTCGGGAAACCTTCCATATTCGATTACCAGCTTGATTGGAGCTGGTGGACGGACTTGAACCCCCGACCTGCTGATTACAAATCAGCTGCTCTACCAACTGAGCTACACCAGCGTTTCATCAAGTCGTCTTGTCTCAGCGACTTATTTAGTATACCTCACACCGGTGTATTTGTCAATAGGTTTGTCCGAAATTATTGCATTTTATTTTTCCGGTCGATCGAATCCGACACCTGCTGCAGAACGGTCAGCAGCGCGCTCGACAAATCCGGATAACGCCGTGCAATCTCGCTCGGGGCGAGCGGCATCCGCCGGATATTCTCCTGCGTCAGACCGCAGCCTTCCTCGCCGTTGGCCGCCAGACGGATTTTCAGCTCATGCTCCTTCATGCGGGCATCGCACAGGTACTCGAAGCGATCCTGCGGCGCGCGGAACACCGCATCCACCCCGGCCGGGTCGGCCATGTAGAGATAGCGGTACACCTTGTAGATTGCAACCGCGAAATACGACTCGATCTCGTGTGAAAGCTGCTTGCTCTCGAGCGATTCGGCAACCTGCAGCAGCAGGGCTGCCGCCTGCACGATCTGGCTGTGCTCCGTCTCGGTGGCCGTTCCCTCCATGCGCTCGGCAGGCACAGCAGAGCCGTCACGCGCCATCGAACGGCCGAGCAGGTAGTCACAGGACACACCGTAATAATCCGCCGCACGCACGACAAAAGACAGACCGGGTTCGCGCAGTCCGTTCTCATAGTGGCTGAGAAGCGCCTGCGAAACGCCGAGGTCGCCCGCTGCCGCTCTTTGACTTATTTTCTTTTCCCGTCGCAGAAGCGCAAGCGTGCGCGAAAAATCACTCATTCCAACATTCTCCGTCTGCGTTGCGCCGCAGAAAGCACAACTATAAAATATATATTTATATTATACTCGCTGTATTACCGTTTGTAAAGTACAGAAAACAGTCATTTTCGACGCATTTCGACAGGCTCACTTTGTATTTTCGGCACTTTTCCCTGCATTTTGTTGTCCTGTTTCCGATTGGTAACTACATATTGGGGATTGTGTAATCCGACGGCTGTTAGAAAAATTCGTCAGGCTTCGCCGGGCGGTTGCGCTTGACGCAGGAGCGGGTGCATTTTATAATAAAATAGAGTAGTATCGCAGATTTCACCTGTTATCCTGCACCGGCTGACCGGGGCACGCGAACTGCGTTAGCGTGTTCGCCCCTGACGGGCGGCAGTTTTTTCAGCACCGGCTGACCGGGGCACGCGAACTGCGTCAGCGTGTTCGCCCCTAACGGGCGGGGAGTTTTTCGCTGAACCTCAGCGAGGGGATTCGCCGTCTGCGGACGGCGGGAACGTCGCGGCGCCCGCCGCGGGGGCAAAAAGGCAGGGACACCTACGGTTTCCCTTCCTCTTTGAACTCCTACCTTTCCCTTGTTTGTTAACCTGAAGCAAATCAGAGACCGGCGACCGCTTCGAAAATGGGGTACGGCAGAGGTTTTTTCCTCTGCTACGGACGGACTACCTTCGGTGTCCGTCCTCATGAGCAGCCTGTTCGCAGTATCGGCTACCGTACTGCTACACAGGCGGTTTAGTCAACGCAGGCGCAACATACCCGTGTTGCGCAACTCTTTAACACGTTATACCGCACAGCACCTGCGAATTAAGCGTTTGGTGCAAGTTATCCTGCGTAGGCCCTGTCTATCATAACGCGCTCACGAATTGCGCGACACGGGTATGCCGCGCCTGCGGAGAGTAGCCGGTCTGTGTAGCAGCAATCTATCTGACGCTGCGAATACGTTACGAAAGACACGGTAGAAAAAATCCTCTGCCGTTCCCCTGCTTCGCAGCGGTCACATGTCAGCAATCTGCGCCAGACCCTCAAGGGAAAGGGGAGATTCACAAGAGGGTGGAAACCGCAGGTGTCTCCCCTCTTGTGCGCCTGCCGCGCAGGCAAGAACCATTCGCCTCGAAGGCGAAAAACCATCGTTTATCAAAAGATTATAGAATATATAAAGGAGTCCTAACCTTGACCATCGAAGAAATCCTCAAGCTGCGGCAGGAAGCCGGCGGCTTAAACAAACTGATGCACATGCACGTTGTGACGCTCGACAAGGACGGCGGCGCAACCGTAGAGCTTGACCTGACCCCCGAGCTGCTCAATCCGCTCGGCATGGCGCACGGCGGCACGATCTTCACGCTGTGCGACATTGCGGCAGGCTCTGCGGCGGCGTCTCAGGGCACGGTGGCCGTCACGCTCGACAGCACCATCCACTACTACCGTCCGGGCCGCTGCGGCAAAAAGCTGACCGCTGTGGCGTACGAGCGCAAGCGCGGCCGCAAGGTGTCGGTCTACATGGTCGAGGTGCACGACGACGAGGGCAAGCATATTGCCGACGCGACCTTCACCATGTTCTACACCGGCGCTACGCTGGATGACATGAAATATTGAGCGGGGTAAGCAAGGCCATCGTGCAGCCGCTGCTGGACTGGTATGACGCCGGTCACCGCGACCTGCCGTGGCGGTCTGAGCCTACTCCCTACCGCGTCTGGGTGAGCGAGATCATGCTGCAGCAGACGCGCGTGGAGGCCGTGCGCGGCTACTTTTCCCGCTGGATGAACGCGCTGCCCGATATTCCCGCTCTCGCGGCGGCGGACGAGGCCGTTTACACCAAGCTCTGGGAGGGGCTCGGCTACTACAGCCGCGTGCGCAACCTGCACCGTGCAGCGGTCCTGCTGTGCGAGGAATACGGCGGCGAACTGCCTGCCGATTACGACAGGCTGCTTTCCCTGCCCGGTGTCGGCGAGTACACGGCAGGCGCGGTGGCGTCTATCGCGTTCGGACTGCCCGTTCCGGCGGTGGACGGCAATGTTCTGCGTGTGGCGGCGCGGCTGGATAACGATTTCACGCCGATCACGGACGCAAAATTCAAAAAGCAGACGCGCGAACGGTTCGCCGCACTCATGCCGTCCGACCGTTCCGGCGATCTCAACCAGTCGCTGATGGAACTCGGTGCAACGGTCTGTCTGCCGAACGGCGCACCGCGCTGTGACGACTGCCCGATTCAGCATCTCTGCGAGGGCTTTCACCGCGGAAACGCGGCTGTGCTGCCGCTCCGAGCCGCAAAAAAGGCGCGGAGAGTGGAAAACCGCACCGTGCTTGTTGTACGCTGCGGTCAGCTTGTCGGTCTGCGGCAGAGACCCAAAAAGGGTCTGCTCGCCGGTCTGTGGGAGCTGCCGTCGCTCGATGGCCATCTCTCGCCGGACGAGCTGCGCGCGGCGCTCACCGAAATGGACTGGAGCGTGCGAAAGCTGCTCTCTCTGCGGCCTGCCAAGCATATTTTCACCCATGTGGAGTGGCACATGAACGGCGTGTATGTCGAACTGGACGCACCTGCACCCGCTCTCACCTTTGTCACACCTGCCGAGCTGCGCGACGCTTATGCGCTGCCGAGCGCGTTCCGCAGCTTTGTTTCCGTACTGGAGGACTGATCCATGCAACTGCAAACTATCATTCATACCATTCCGCCGCTGTACGACAGCGAGTCGCGCGTGCTGCTGCTCGGCTCGATTCCAAGCCCGAAGTCCCGCGAGGTCGGGTTCTTTTACGGTCACCCGCAGAACCGGTTCTGGCGCGTGCTGGCGGCTGTGCTTGGCGAGGAGGTGCCGGTCTCCATCGAGGACAAGCGCGCGATGTGCCTGCGGCATCATGTGGCGCTGTGGGACACCATCGCCAAATGCGATATTGCGGGCGCATCCGACACGTCTATCCGCAACGCCGAGCCGAACGACATCGGCAAACTGCTCCGCGAGAGCAAAATTACGCGCATTTTTGCCACCGGCGGCAAGTCGGCGCAGCTGTACCGCAAACTCATCGAGCCGAAAACCGGCGTGCCCATCACGCAGCTGCCCTCCACCAGTCCGGCGAACGCCGCATGGTCGCTCGAACGGCTGATCGAGGCGTACCGCGTTATTCTTTGATTCGAGGTGTATTTTTTACGAGTAAAGAGTTATTTCCCAATGCTGCACTCAAAAAGCTGATTTTGCCGCTCGTTATCGAGCAGGTGCTCGCTATCACGGTCGGTCTGGCCGACACGATGATGGTCTCCTCGGTCGGTGAAGCGGCGGTTTCCGGCGTATCGCTGGTCGATATGCTCAACGTACTCATCATCAACATCTTTTCTGCGCTTGCGACCGGCGGCGCGGTCGTGGTCGCGCAGCTGCTCGGCGCGAGAAAGAACGACCGTGCATGCGACGCCTCCAAGCAGCTGTACTTAGTCGTCACGGTCATTGCGCTGATCATCTCGGCGCTCGTCATGCTGTTCCGCGCACCGCTGCTGCGGCTGCTGTTCGGCACGATCGAGGATGACGTCATGCAGAGTGCGCTCACCTACCTGACGGTCAGCGTGTTCTCCTACCCTGTTCTCGCGATTTACAACGCCGGTGCGGCGCTGTTCCGCGCACAGGGCAACTCGCGTATCTCCATGCTGATTGCGGGGCTGATCAACATCGTCAACCTCATCGGCAACTCGCTGTTCATTTTCGTGTTCAAGTGGGGCGTCGGAGGCGCAGCGCTTTCGTCCGTGCTGTCGCGCGGCACGGCGGCTGTCGCTATCACGATTCTGCTGCTGAACCCCGAGCGCACGGTCTCTCTGCGGCGCGGACAGCGGTTTCGACCGGATAAAGAGCTGATCCGCCGCATTCTGCAGATCGGTGTGCCGAACGGTCTGGAAAACAGCCTGTTTCAGCTTGGCCGCGTGCTCGTCGTGAGCATGATCTCGCTGTTCGGCACGACCCAGATTACCGCGAATGCGCTTGCGAATAATCTGGATGCCGTAGCCGTCATTCCGGGTCAGGCGATGAGTCTGGCGATGATTACGGTTATCGGGCAGTGCATCGGCTCGGGCGACGAGCCGCAGACGCGCCGCATGGCGAAAAAGCTGATGGTCATCACCTACGCCGTTACCGCGAGCACCTGCCTTGTCACGATCGCGTGCACGCCGCTCATTCTCAAGATTTACAGCGTGTCCGCAGAAGCGCTTGCGCTCGGCATGACGCTGATTATGATTCACAACGGCTGCGCGATCTTCCTGTGGCCGACCTCGTTCGCCATGCCGAATATCCTGCGTGCGGCGAACGACGTGCGGTATCCGATGGTGTGCTCGATTATCTCCATGCTGGGACTGCGGCTTGTCGCGGGATATATTCTCGCGGTGCACTTCGGCATGGGCGCAATCGGCATCTGGATTGCCATGATCGGTGACTGGCTGTGCCGGTCGATCTGCTTCTTCCTGCGGCTCAAAAGCGGGAAATGGCTGAGGTATGCGCCGGGATTACGGGTAGCCGCCGGACAAAAATAATGCACCGCCTTCTGTGCAAAATCCCTTTACAAGCCGTAAATATCTGTTACTATATAGATATCAGATGTAAAACTCCCCGAGGCGAAACTTACCGTTATAACTGAGGAGGAAAATACTATGACACCTAAACAGAGATGGTATTGCTTCTGGTTGATAATCGCGGTGTCTGTCCTTTTAACGGCGGACCTTGTATGGTTTGCAATTCATAACCCGCAGGCGTCGTGGAACACCTTGTTCAGCAATCTTTGGGATAGCCTTGTAAGCTTTGTCAGCGGATAACGGAATAACAGTGCCCCGGCTCTGTCGCTTGACAAAACCGGGGCACTGCGTTATAATTGTATCAACAACGATGGCTCTCTGGCAAGAGCGGTCGTTCCTAAAAAACTTGGTTAATTGAGGAAACGCCGCTCCTTTTCAGGGGCGGTTATCTTCTATGTTTCAGACATAGACTGATGATAGCAACGATCAGAAGACCGAACTGGAACAGATCGGAATAAGTGACCATGTCATCACCTCCCTTATGTTGGGAGGAACAACCTGTTTCACATCGTTGTTGACATTCTGAGTATAGCATATATTGCAATACCTTGTCAATCAACCGCCTTTTGCGGCGGTTTTTGTTTTATCTGCATACAAAAAGGCGAACCTTACGGTTCGCCTTTTGTCTTACGGTTTTTCGGTAATCAGGAGAAAATCCACTCCTGCTCCTGCTCCTCGCCGCAGTACTTCTGCAGCGTCTCGCGAACAGCGTGCGGGCCGCGGTTCATCTCGCCAAACATGCGGACAACGGTCTCGCCTACGCCGATCTCAAACAGGTTGACACCGAAGTAGTAGCGGTTTGCCAGCAGCGGATACAGCTGAGCCTCGCTTACGTCGTCACCCAGCTTCGGGTTGCCCATCAGTGCGCGGACATGCTCGATATTCGCGTCGGGGCTGAGGGTGAACTCGCTGCCGTTATCGTCCACGCCTTCCAGATAGCGCAGCCAGCCGGCCAGTACCAGCGGAATGTAAATCAGCTTGGTGGCACGGTGTGCGGGCAGCATGGAGTTATAGTAAGCGTACAGCGTAGTGCCGAAGCGCGGCGCAATCTTACGCGAGGTATCGGTTGCGGTACGCTGCGGGGAATCCTGCAGGAACGGGTTCGGATAACGTTCGCCGAGAACCTCGTGCAGGAATGCCTCCGGGTCGATAACGCCCGGGTCGGCTACCATCGGCATTGCCTCCTGCTCGCTCAGGCGCGTGATGAGGTTGACCAGCTCGGTGTCCTTCATCTCGTCGCTGATGCGGGTGTAGCCGAGCATGCAGCCAAATACGCCGAGGGCGGTATCCATCGGGTTCATGCAGGTGCTTACCTTCATCATCGCAGACTTCTCAACGATGTCGCGGCGGGTGATGATAACGCCGCACTGCTCGAGAGCCGGATGACCGTTCGGGAATGCGTTCTCGATGAGCAGGTAGTGCGGGCTTTCGGAGTTGACGTAAACAGCCGCGTGCGTGCCCTTTTCGGTTACGAACGGCTTTGCGTTCTCCAGACCGTCAGCCGCCAGCTTGTCTGCGATGCGGTTATCCGGATGCGGGGTAATCTTATCAATCATGGACAGCGGGAAGGTATTCTTCTTGAGCAGGAAGTAATACTCATCCTCGGTGATGAAGCCGCCACGCTGCCATGCGCGTGCCATGTGACGGACAGCACGCTCCAGACGGGTGCCGTTATCCGAGCAGTTATCCAGCGAAACGAGTGCCAGCGGAGACAGACCGGCGCGGCAGCGCTCGAGGCACAGTGCGGTCAGCTTGCCGAAGAAGGACTGGCAGCCTTCCGGACCGTTCTCGCGGTCGTGCTTGTAGTCCGGCAGGAACTCACGGGTGTCGTCCTGGATGATATAGCCCTTCTCGGTCAGCGTAAAGCTGATCATCTGCAGGCTCGGCGCCAGGAAAATGTCCTTCAGGCGCAGCATATCCTCGCTCAGCTTGAGGCTTTCGGTAACGGACGCAACCACTTCCTTGTTGATCGTGCCGTTGGAATACAAGGTGACAACCAGCGACAGATGATCGCAGGCGCGGTAGCAGCGGTCGATCAGCTCCTCATCGTAGCCGTCGCAGCAGATAATGCCGGTGTCGGACAGACCGGCGGTCAGCAGGCGCTGCGCCAGTACAGCCGGGAAGGCGCGGAACAGGTTGCCGGCGCCGAAATGCAGCCAAGTCGGTGCCTTGTGGGTGTTTTCGCGCACAGCGTCAATGTCGTACTGCGGCAGACGATAACCCTTCCATGCCACGTTATGTTTAATACTCTCTTTTGTAAGTTTCATAAAGAGGTCACTCCCTTTCAGCGAACGGACTGTACCGTTCTTCTCCAATCATATATAGTATAACAAAAAATCAGCCGTTTGCATAGGGAAAAACAGAATTATTCACAAAAAGCTGAAAGCATGCTGCCAATGTTTTCAAATAAAACAAAAACCGCCCAAAAAGGCGGCTGATTGACTTTATTCGGTGTTATATGCTATAATCCGTACGGACGTTGTTACATATTAGTGGTCAGGCCCGCTTTCCCCTGCGGATTTCGTATGGAGGGAGGTGGTGCTGATGTGGAAAAAGGCGTTTCAGCTTTTTGTATGTGCAGTGATTCTGCTGCTCATTTTATCCACAAAAGCGTGCTGACCACTCGGCGGCAACCAAGTGGTCAGCTAACTTTGTTTAGTTGAGAACTTGCGGGCCTGACTGCTGTGACAGCGTCCCTTGGCTTTATTATAGCATATCCCCCGGTTTTGTCAAGCGACAGAGCCGGGGGACTGTTATCAGGTGGAGACAGGTTTCTCTCCGCTCTTAATCAAGAGTTTTCCGCAGCGGTCTTTCCATTCGGCAGCGCGCCATAGATACGGTTGACCAGCTTCATGCCGAAGTAGACCAGCACGATCTCGATCGGCAGCAGAATAAGGTTTTTCGGTACGCGCGTAACGAGCAGCACGCTCATCGCCTTGCCGCCGGTGACGGTCAGCCACAGGGTGTTCAGGCAGATATTGCAGAACAGGTTGATGCAGGTCTTTGCGCCAATGGCACGCCATACGGTGATCTTGCGCGGATACAGCCACAGCCCCCAGATCAGACCGCCGACAACGGCCGTCAGCGTATAGCCCGGGAAATACGCACCCATGGACAGGTTGCCCGCAAAGTAGCCGAGCACGTCGGTGCACACGCCGGCCATCATGCCGACGACCGGGCCGAACAGCATGCCGATCGACGCATTGCACAGGAAGCCGAAGCCGATACGCAGGTTCGGCGGCAGCTTGATCGACAGACCGAGCAGATCCAGCGTGACGTTGATCGCAATGAGCAGCGCCGTGACCGCCAGACAGCGGGTGGACCTCAGCTCACGCAGCGAGCGGACAAAGATATTCGGAGTTTTAGACATAGAAAAAGACACCTCCTAATCAAATTCATCTGTTGCCACAGCGATTTAGGAAAGTGCCTAAACAGTTGCAGCAGCGGGATGCGACCACAATACCGCAAGGAAAAGGCTCCCTTTCGTCCGCCGAACAACTCCCCGTTTCAGCGGCACTTAACGCATTGTGCTCTACTCTGCTTTTTCTGTTATAATTGTACCACGGTTTGGGCGAGTGTCAATACAGAAAATCCGTGGTCTGTCGGCCTGGTTTTGGTGCATTCTGCGGAATCGGGTGAAATGGCAGACAATCTGTTAGACAAGGGTATTGGACAGCCTCCTCCCTGCTCCGACGAGCTTTCCGCAAAGTACAGAAAAAGAGCTTCAAACGTAAGTTTGAAGCTCTTTAACTTGGTGCGGATGGGGGGGCTTGAACCCCCACGTCCTTGCGAACACTAGCACCTGAAGCTAGCGCGTCTGCCATTCCGCCACATCCGCATATTTTGTTGTTGAAAGAAGGTGGTGCGAGTGACGGGACTTGAACCCGTACGTCGATCGACACACGCCCCTCAAACGTGCCTGTCTACCAGTTCCAGCACACTCGCATTGATCTCTCGCGGTGAACCGCTTGTCTCTCAGCGACAAGATATATTATAGCAGGGGTATCCCCCTTTGTCAACAAAAATTGCGAAAAAATTTGAGAAATTTTCAAACACCGTGAATTGTCGGTAAAATCGGTGAAATATCGAACTTTTTCGCGGCTTTTGCGGTGATTTACATGATAGAAAATTTGCCGCGCGGAGAAAAAATTTTGTTGATTGAGGAATTTTTTCAGGTGAGTTTGAATCCCGCCTGCCCTGCCGGCAGAGAAGGTGGGATTCCTTTTCTGCGGCAAGCAACCATTAAATATTTTAGAGGTTGTCGGCCTACGGGCACCCACGGCGGTTGAAACATGCCACTGGCATGTTTCTAAGAGCCGCCTTTCGAATCCCACCTTCGGTAAAAAATAAAGACCATCCGGATGGATGGTCTTTATTTTGGCGGAGAAGGTGGGATTCGAACCCACGTGGCGTGTTACCGCCAACTCGATTTCGAGTCGAGCTCGTTATGACCACTTCGATACTTCTCCGTATCGCGCCTGTCTTACAGGCGCTTATTTATTCTATCATGCAATGACGGAAAATACAAGTGCTTTTTCCGAAATCGTGATAATTTTTATTTCACAAGGAAGGCATCCGGCAGATAACGGCCTTCCTCATTCTGGGAAAGCGTAGTCGGACTGGTGATCTCGCGGCCGCGGTAGACCATAACGGAGGACGAACCGCCGTCCAGCATGGATGCCTGATACGCGCCATACTGCTCCATGATCTCGCCGCAGCGCTCGATCGAAATGCCGAACGAGTGCATCTGACGGCCGTCAATGACCATCATGATAACCGTGCCGTCCTTCGCCTGACCGATGGCCGTGCGCGGCTGCTGCTCGTTCAGGCCGGTGCCTGCGACCAGATTCTCGCCGTTGATGATGAGCGCCGGGTGGAACTCCACCGCGTCGCGCAGGCTGGAGGTATCGTTAAACGCACCGACCTGCAGATGATCCTCGTTGTCAAAGCCGATGATCTTCCAGCCGTCGCCTACTGCGTCCTGATACTTCTCTCCCCGGCTTTTCAGGAAGCCGTACACGGTGCCGCCTGTGCCGTTGCCGTCAAAATCGGCAAAGCCGGAGGCGTTGATACCCAGAATGGCGTCATAATCTCTCACCATATCGGATACGAACGAGCCGTAATCGCCAAGGCCCTCGCTCGTGCCGACAAAGATATTCTCGGGCTTTTTGCAGAGCGCGATCTTGCCCGCGTACTCCATGCCAAGCGTGTCCTCGCCGGTCTGCTCGACGATCAGGATGCCGTGCGCGGCGTTGATCGCCAACACCGTGTCGCCCTGCCTGGTCTTGAGGCCGGTGTCGTAATGCGTCTGGCTCGGCTCACCGATCAGATCGATGTTGATCTGGTCATAGCCGTTTTCCAGATACTCCGGATTATCCGCCAGAAAGCTCTCAAATCCGCTCTCGTTCAGCTCACTGAACATGGCATAGAATTTGTCCTTCGGCGTTTCGGCGGTGTCCTTCTCCTCCCATGCGCCGTCCCAGTTGCTGACGATGCCCTCCTGCTTCTGGTTCATCAGGTAGCGCTTGGTCATCACCTCGTTGATGATATCCTCCGGGATAAACCAGGTGGCCAGCCACTGGTGCGTCATGGTGCCCATTGCGGTTTCGATGTACCACTCACGCCAGCGAGTGACGAACGCGTTCGGTGTGTACAGCAGAAACGGATACACAACCGTGATGCCGATCAGAAAAAAGCAGGTCAGTCCCAGTGCGAAGCGGTGTTTTGCGCCGTTCATTCGTGTTGCTCCTTCTCTCTCAATCCGGGAACCGCGGGATACGGTTCAGGTTTGTCTCTATCGCTGAAGTTGCTTTCATAGCCAGAGTGCGCCGGATGAACGAGATTTTTTGTCAGCAGACAAGGCGTTTTTCCGCAGGAATCCTGACGGATTGCAAGGGAAAACAACGCAGTATGCTGGCAAAAAAGCCGTTCAGGCGGTGTGCAATGGTTATGACAGCAACTTCTTAACCCTTGCGGTTGCTGTTCGGGGTACGACGGCGTCTATGACGATGGTTCGTCGTCTTGCTCTGTGCCGTCTTGTTCTGCTGCTGTGCAGGCTTCTGCGCAGACTTGCTGCCGTGTCCTCTGCCCTTCTTCTCCTGCTGCGGAGCGGCCTTGCCGTCCGCTTTCGCGGCACGAGCGGCCAGTGCGGCCTCGACCTTCCTGCGGATGCGCGCGGCAGCCTCATCGCTGAGCGCATACGCGCGGCTCGGTGTGTGGGCATCTACGCGCGGCTCGTTCTTCTCGAAGCGGGCGTACGGGTCGTTCCGGCGGCCTCTGCGGCTCGAATCATTTCTGTCGTTTCGGTCGTTTCTGCCCTTGCGGGAGCGCGGCGCGGCTGCCTTCGCCTGCTGCTCGGTCTGCTTCTCGGCGGCCTTCTCGCGGCGGGACGGACGCTTGGCATTCGCTCTCGCCTGACGCGCCTTCTTCTTGGCTTCCTTTTCGCGGGCCACATCTGCGGCGACCTCCTCGGCGGTGGCGTTCTCGGAGACCGGCTTGCGGCGGGAGCGCTTGTTGGCGGTCTTGCGCTGACCGGACTCGCGCTTCTCCTCCTCCTTTTCCTCGTGCGGAATCTCACCGACAACCGGAATGCGCTTGCCGATCAGCTTTTCGATATCCTTGAGGTACGGACGCTCGGAGCGGTCGCAGAAGGAAATCGCGGTGCCCTCCTGACCGGCACGGCCGGTGCGGCCGATGCGGTGTACATAGGTTTCCGGAATGTTCGGCAGGTCAAAATTGATAACGAGCGGCAGGTCGTTGATGTCGATGCCGCGCGCGGCAATGTCGGTCGCAACCAGAACCGCGATCTTGCACTCCTTAAAGTCCGCGAGCGCACGCTGACGCTGATTCTGCGACTTGTCGCCGTGGATGGACTTGGTCTTGATGCCCGCACGGTTGAGGTCGCGCGCGACCCTGTCTGCGCCGTGCTTGGTGCGGGTGAACACCAGAACCTGGTGTACATTGCTTTGACGGATGATATCCGGCAGAAGTTCCCGCTTTTCCTGCTTTTCTACAAAATAAAGCTGCTGCTCGATCTTGTCCGCCGGTTTTGCGCTCGGCGTTACCGAGATATGCTCCGGCTCATGCAGCATTTTCTCTGCCAGATCAGCGATCTCCGCCGGAATGGTAGCCGAGAACAGCAGAGTCTGGCGCTTTTTCGGCAGGAACTTCACGATGCGCTTGACATCCGGGAAGAAGCCCATATCGAGCATGCGGTCGGCCTCGTCGAGCACGAAAAACTCTACCTTGTCCAGTTTTACGATCTTCTGGCCCATCAAATCCCACAGACGGCCCGGCGTGGCAATGAGAATGTCCACACCGCGTTCGATCGCCTCTACCTGCGGCACCTGCGATACGCCGCCGAAGATGACCGCCGCACTGCACGGCACGTAGCGCGCGTACTGGCACACGTTTTCGTAAATCTGCAGCGCAAGCTCGCGCGTCGGCGTGAGGATGAGCGCACGGATGGTGCCCTTTCTGCCCTCGCTCTTTGCCAGACGCTGGATGATCGGCACTGCGAACGCACAGGTCTTGCCCGTGCCGGTCTGGGCGCAACCCATCAGGTCGCGGCCCTCGAGCACCGGCGGTATCGCCTGCTGCTGAATGGGCGTCGGCTCGGAATAGCCGGCCTCCTTCAGTGCCTTGAGGATGTTTTTCTCCAACTTGAGTTCGTTAAATTTCATGGTAAATATTCGATTCCTTTTGCTATCTTTGGTATGCAGTCCGGCAAATCCCGCTTGCCTGCGGACTGGGTTCTATGCTATACTTATTGTAATTGTCTCTGAGACAATACGAATGTTATCAACCCACAGATCAACTATGAGGTGACCTATTTGTTAGAAATTATTCATCACGTTCTGCCGGAAGCATTTTTCGATGTGCTCAAGACCGTACCGCTGCTGCTGGTCGTGTACGCACTGCTGTACTACATTGAAAACCGGCTGACCAATACGCCGGAGCTGCTCTCGCGTGCGGCGCAGTTCGGTCCTGTGGTCGGCGCGCTCGCCGGCTCCATCCCCCAGTGCGGATTTTCCGCGGCAGCGTCCGCGCTGTTCTCGGCAGGCTTTCTTGCACCGGCAACGCTGGTTGCCGTGTTCCTTGCCACCTCGGATGAGGCGGTGCCCATCATGCTGGCAGGCGGCGCAAGCGTACAGCAGGTCGTGCTGCTGCTCGTGGTCAAGTTTGCGATCGCGGTGCTCGGCGGCTATATTCTGCGCTGCACCGTGTTCCGTAAGCACAAAGCCGGAACCGACGGTCCGCTTGAGATCGAGATGGGCGACTGCGGCTGTGAGACCTCGCCGGTGGCGAACATCCTGTCCCACACCATCAAGACCACCATCTTCCTGTTTGTCGTGCTGTTCGCGCTCAACATGGTCGTGCACGGCATCGGTGAGGAGCGTGTCGCTTCCCTCATGCTGACCAACAGCATCTTCCAGCCGCTGCTGTGCGCAGTGCTCGGTCTGATTCCGAGCTGTGCGATGAGCGTGCTGCTCAGCGAGCTGTTTGTCGGCGGCACGATCAGCTTCGGCGCTCTGGTTGCCGGTCTTTCCACCGGCGCAGGCTTCGGCTACATCGTTCTGCTCGAAGAGAAGGAAGGCCGTCATCGTGCCCTGCCGGTCATCGCGGCAACGTTTGCCACCGCCGTGATCGGCGGTACGCTAGTGCAGCTGCTTATCGGCTGAGAATGAAAAAATCTAAGGCAATGCCGCATAATTGAACAAGATCAATTTGTGAACAAATTGTGCGGTGTTACCCTAAGGATGTGTCAAAACGGCACATCCTTTTTTATGCCCTGCGGAGAAGGCAAGCCGTCAGCCCATCTCGTGCAGCAGCTCGAGTGCCTGATGCGCCCACATCATATCAATGCGCGAGAACTCGCCGCCCGGCGTGTACAGATAGGTTTCCACATCCGCGTGCAGGCGCTGATACGCCGCGCCCGGCATGGCGGCATACTGCTCCGCGCCGTCGGAAAGCACGGCCACGAAGCGGAAATCGCCCGTGCGCTCATCCAGCTCGTGGAAGAGCAGCTCGACAACATCGAGGTCGCGGTTAAGCTGTGCGAACAGCAGCAGCTTCATGATCTCGATGGTACGGTCGTCCAGACCGCGCTCGAGGATGTTGATCTTCTCACGGAAGGTGTTGAGGCTGTCGGTCACGCGCAGGGTGTAGCCCGCCAGCGGATCAAATTCCGCCTTGGGAACCTGACCGTCCTCGGTCCACAGCCATACCATAAACTGGTTTGCCATGTCATGGTACAGGCACGGGTGTACGGCGAGCACGGTTTCGCCGCAGTTTGGACATTTTACACGAAAGACAGACAGATCCTGTACCTTTGCCCGCAGCTCGGGATTTCGGTCGATATTGATATGGTCGATCACCTTGTGTTCGGTTTCCATATGACAGTGCGGACATTCGATCATCATAACAGTGGTTCCTCCCCTTGTGTTTGTCCAATTAAATTTTATTATAACACATTTCCCTATCTATAAGCAAGAGTTAAGCGCTGAGAGTGAAGAGCTTCTGCAAGGCTGGAGATAGGAGTGAGGCGGCAGGAGTGCGCCAAACCGAAAAAGCACCTGCGATATTGCAGGTGCTTTGCATTCAGGCTTCTTTGTAAATCGTGCCGATACTGCCGGCAACGGTAATATCCGACCCGTCTATTGTACCGAAGTATTTGTCATACCGGTTTGTGATCTCCTCGCCGGTTTTCGTGTAAAAACGGAAATTTCCCAGTATGATGCATTCATCGTCAATGTATTCGTCCGGCAGTGCATCGCCCAGCTCGGTGCAGAGCAGAAAGCACGGGTTTTCGCTGTCGCTTTGCAGCTCGCAAGCCTTTCCGTACCAGTCGAATGTCACCCTTGCGACCGGCTGGTCGAAGTTCAGGCCGTACAGCAGCAGGAAATTATGACCGCCGCAGCCGATGACTTCATAGCCGAATTTGTCATCAACGGAGTATGAACCAACCTCAATCGTCCAGTCGCCAACCCAGTTCGAAGAAGCGTGCAAGTCACCGAAAAAGCAGTCCCACTGTACGCCGTCCTTCATGCTCACATGACCTGCTTGCTGCGTGAACACATAGAACGCTCGATTGCCGATGACAATGCCGTCATATATCGTCCTGCCGTAGAACTCTGTCGGGTCCTGTTCCGCGAACGCCTGCACCTGCTGTGCAAGCTCTGTTTCATCCAGTCGGTACGGTTTTACCGCGTAACTCGATTCGCCCGCCGCCCACACACAGACTGCTGTCACAGCCGCCATCGCAAGGATTCGTTTTCCCAGTCCTTTCATAAAATGCACCTCCCTATCTTACCTCAAGTATAACAAATTTTTTCGGCGCAGAATATGGAAAAAGCGACAAAATGCAACGGCAGTTTTTATGGAAATACATGAAGAAGGTTACACGATAGCGTTAATTTTCCATTCTCCATTTCTGCAGAATCTGCAGAAGGTAAAAGAAAAGCACCGCAGAAAAATCTGCGGTGCTTTGGCATGACTGGTGCGTAAGCCGGGTTCTGTCGTGGACGGTCATCTATCTCGAATGCACGTTGCCGTGCATCTCAAGCCGCCAGTCGGGACGATCGGGCCAATCGTGGTCCCAGTCGGCGTTGCTGCGGATAGAGTTTACAGACCTCCCATGTTGCCATGGGACGTGGTGAGCTCTTACCTCGCCTTTCCACCCTTACCGTTCAAAAAACGGCGGTATATCTCTGTTGCACTATTCCTAAGGTCACCCTCGGCGGACGTTATCCGTTATCCTTGCCCTGTGCAGCCCGGACTTTCCTCATGCCCGAAGGCACGCGACCGTCTGCACCAGTCATAAATAGCATTATACCGTAAAAATCGCCTGCCGTCAAACCGGACTTGCAAAATCATGAAAAATCATGTATACTGTTCCTCGTACAAAGGCGGTGTTACGCATTTATGACAGCATTAGAACAATACCTCGGCGGCCTGTCGGATAAACGGGTCGGCGTAATCGGCGCGGGCGTGAGCAATATGCCGCTCATCCGTATGCTGCGCGCTGCAGGCGTGCGCGTTACCGTGCATGACAAAAAAGAACCCACCGAGCTTGGCGACGGCTATGCTACCCTCGCTACCCTCGGCGTAGACTTCGTTCTCGGCCCGCATTACCTTGATGCGCTCGATGAGGACGTTATCTTCCGTACTCCGGGTGTTCACCCGCGTTTTCTTGAGAAGGCACGTGCAAACGGCTCGGAGATCACCAGCGAGATGGAGCTTTTCTTCGCGGTCTGCCCGTGTCCGATCATCGGCATCACCGGCTCGGACGGCAAGACCACGACCACCACGCTCGTCAGCGAGATTTTGAAGCACGCGGGCTATACCGTGCATCTCGGCGGCAATATCGGCACGCCCCTGCTCCCCCGCGTGGACACGATGACCGAAAACGACCTTGCCGTTGTCGAGCTGTCCTCGTTCCAGCTGATGGGCATGAAGCACTCTCCGCACATTGCGGCGATCACCAATCTGACGCCCAATCATCTGGACTATCACAAGGATTTTGACGAGTATGTGCAGGCCAAGACGGCCATCTACCGCAATCAGGGCGAGAACGACAAGCTGATCCTCAATCTCGACGATGAGGTGACGCGCTCGCTCAAGGCATCCGGCAACCTGTTCTGCACCAGCAAAACGCAGGAGCTGGCCAACGGCGTGTTCCTCAAGGACGGCATGATCTACATCGCAGACGGCGGCGTGCGCCGTGAGCTGATGCCCGCATCCGATATCCGCATTCCGGGCGCGCACAACGTGTACAACATGATGATGGCGGCGGCTGTCGTGCAGGGTTATGCCTCTGACGACGATATCCGCGCTGTGGCGACCACGTTCGGCGGCGTTGAGCACCGCATCGAGTTCGTGCGCGAGAAGGACGGTGTGAAGTATTACAACGACTCCATCGCCTCCAGTCCAACGAGAACCATCGCAGGCCTGAATTCCTTCCAGCAGAAGGTCATCCTGATCGCAGGCGGCTACGACAAGCATATCCCGTATGACGTGCTCGGTCAGCCTATCTGCGACCATGTAAAGCTGCTGCTGCTCACCGGCGCTACTGCACCCAAGATTCGCGAGTGCGTGGAGAATATCGAGGGCGAGCATCCCCCGATTATCGAGGTGGAAAACCTCGAAACAGCCGTGCAGGAGGCCGCTGCCCACGCAGAAAGCGGCGATGTTGTTATCATGAGTCCAGCCAGCGCGTCGTTCGACCGCTTTAAGAATTTCATGGAACGCGGCAAGCTGTTTAAGGCGCTTGTGGAAGAGCTGTAAGGTTAAGCAGTATCATAAAAGGACTGATTCGAGAGAATCAGTCCTTTTTTCGTGCAATAATAGAGAATAATATTTGAGGGGGAGAACCAACGCAAACCACCACGCCGTTTCTCAATTCTCAACGATGTACTTCCGCGCCCAGACAAGTGCGGCGACCGCCGTGACCAGCTCCACCATCGGGAACGTCAGCCAGACGCCATCGACACCGAGCAGCCACGCGAGCGGGAACAAGATCGGCGGCACAGCAATCACGCCGCGCAGCAGCGAAATGGCAAAGCCCTGCACGGTCTTATCCGACGCGCTGAAAAACGCTGCCGTAACCATGTTCACGCCCGCGAACAAAAAGCCTGTGAAGTAGATCCGCAGGCCGCTCTCCGCATAAGCGGCAAGCTCCGGGTCATGCTCACTGTTGAACATCGCCGTCAGCGGCTCCGCGCCGAGGAAAACCGATACGCACAGCACGGCTGCAATCGCAAGCGCAGTACAGATGCCCCAGCGGAACAGCCGCCGCAGCTGTTCCCTGTCACCGAGACCCGAGCTGCGGCTGACCAGCGGCTGTATGCCGGTGCACAGTCCGGTAAAGACAGCGATTCCCACCAGAGCAAGATTTGCCACCACACCGTAAGCCGCCACGCCGGTATTGCCGCTGAGGCGCAGCAGCACCAGATTGAACAGCAGCAGCACCACGCCGGAGGCGATTTCACCGATGAGCGAGGACAGACCGGGCGCGCACAGGCTCGGCACACGGCTGACGCGCAGCGGCGTTTTGACGAGATGGAAGCCGCGGGACGGTCTCCGCAGGTGCGTCAGCAGCACCAGAATGCTGACAAACGGCGAAAAGCCGGTCGCAAGCGCCGCACCGAACATGCCCAGTCCGCACGGGAAAATGAAAATGTAATCGAACACGATGTTGAACAGACTGCCCGCGATCATGCCGCACATGGCAACGGTCGGCGCGCCGTCATTGCGCGTGAACGCCAGCAGCACGTTGTTCATCACAAAGAATGGCCCGAAGCACCACAGCATGCGCAGGTAGGTTGTCGTCATGCCGAGTGTCTGCGCGTCCGCGCCGAGCAGCCGCGCGATCGGCTGCGCAAAGCACAGTCCGCCGAGCAGGAACAGCACGCCGAGCAGCAGTCCGAACGCCGCCGCGTGCGTGAATACGCTGTCCGCCTGTCTCTGATCGTTCTGCGCCCGCGCGATCATGTACTGCGTTGCCGCGCCCACGCCGAGCATCAGGCCGATGCCGTTCATCAGGTTGTACGCCGGTATGGCGATGTTGAGCGCCGCCAATCCGAGCGATCCTGTGCCCTGTGCGACAAAAAATGTATCCGCGAGAATGTAGCACGAAATGCCGATCATCCCCAGGATGTTCATCGCGGCATAGTGCCCGAATTCGCGCAAAGCTCCCTGTTTGTGCAATTCCTTCTCCCCCTCAAAGTTTTTATATAAAAAGTGATCGACCCTTCCCGGAATACACCGAAAAGGGCCGATCTGCAATGCTATCGACGGAAAACATTGCTTATTTACGAAGCAGTTATAATATACCATTTCCCCATAGAAATGTCAAGTGGCTTATTCGGTCGGAAAAACACTTTTTTTGTCAAATGCTGCAAAGCAGTCCAGTCCGTGCCACATCAACCCCATCAAAAGCGATACGACCTGCTCGGTCGGCGTGTCCTGCGCTCTGGTCGCCCAGGTGGACAGCATGGATACCATGCCCGAAATGATATACGAAAACACAAGCAGCTTCCGCTGCTCGCTCATTTCCGGCATCATGTGCATATCCCAGCCGTCGAGGAAGGCTTCATACGTCATGGTCTGCAGCTTGCGTACAAAATACGGGTCTCCCTGCTCGCTGCACAGCACCTGAATCACCTTCATTATGCGCGGATTGTTCCGGATCTGTTCCAGAAAGTCGATAAAGAATCCCTTGATCTCCTGCAGCTCGCGGCACTCCCGTTCGTGCATCGGCGCATGCTCGCGCATGTGCTCGATGATCTCGTCCTCGGTCGTGCGAAGGATGTCGGTCACGTCCTTGAAATGCAGGTAGAAGGTCGAGCGGTTGATGTCCGCTCTCGCGCAGATATCCTTGACCGTGATAGAGACCAGCGGCTTCTCCAGAATCAGGTCAATCAGGGCTTCACGCAGCGCAGACCGCGTAAAGCGCACTCTGCGGTTGTTTTTGGCTTCGGGCATGAGCATTTTCCTCCTTGGTGCTCAGCAGGACGGTTTTCTGTGGATTGTTCTTATTTTATCAGCGTTGTGTCCGCAAGTCAACACCGTGTCGAAAATCAAATGTTACCAAAGTGTTAAAAAACCAGCAGGGAAACCTGCTGGTTTTCTTAGGCTGCAAGCGAAAGCACCTCATCCGTGCCGAAGATACGGTGCAGGTCGGAACGTCCCTGCTGCATTCGGTCATATACCGACCGGTTTACAACCGACGTATCCCCCTGCTCAAAATCCTGCATGGATTTCCGAATATCCAGCAGGCGGTAGCGTCCCTCGTTGGAGTCGCTTGCGTGCAGCATGAACATCGGCGCGTACTCCGCGCCGGAAACCGTCACCTGTCCGGTCTCGCCGCTTCTGGTGAGTGTCAGCGTGACAGCCGCCGTCAGGTTGGTGTACGGGTCAAACTGGTTGGAGATCAGGTTGCCGAGACAGTAGCACAGATAGCCTGTGCGGCCGTCCGGCAGCGTCCGCAGCTCCATCGGCTGCGGCACATGCGCGTGCCCGCCGAGCACCAATGTCGCGCCGTGCGCAAACAGGTAGTCCGCCAGCTGCTCCTGCTGCTCGGACGGCTCGGTGTGGTACTCGTTTC
This sequence comes from Butyricicoccus sp. AM27-36, assembly GCF_003480945.1. Taxonomy (NCBI): domain Bacteria; kingdom Bacillati; phylum Bacillota; class Clostridia; order Eubacteriales; family Butyricicoccaceae; genus Butyricicoccus; species Butyricicoccus sp. AM27-36. The sequence continues at coordinate 325,810 of NZ_QUJR01000001.1, read as the reverse complement.
CCCAGTGTACATACACGGCGATCGCATCCGCACCGGACTGCCCCGCCTTGTCCAGATCCGACTGGATGAGGTCGTAATCCACCACACTGCAGTCGGTCATGTAGTCGGTCGTGTAGACGCTGACGCTGTACGGGTGCTCGCTGTCCACCGGCAGGCCGTTTGTGCTGAAGGTGTACGCCAGCATGGCCAGTTTGATGCCGCCCACGTCGATGATCTTCACCGCATCGCGCTCCTGCTGTGTGCGGTAAGTGCCGACATGCTCCAGACCGGCGGCGTCCAGCACATCCAGTGTGCGGACCAGACCGCTGTACCAGGTATCCATGCTGTGGTTGCTCGCCGTTGAGAGCAGGTTAAACCCGACCGTTTCCAGGCCGTAGGCCAGCGCATCCGGTGCGCAGAACTGCGGATAGCCCGAATACGGCGGACCGTTGAACGTGGTCTCCAGACAGGCCGTTGCGTAATCCGCAGCCTCGTAATACGGTCTTGCGTCCGCAAATAGGTGCGTAAAATCATACGCTTCGCCGTTCCACGCATCCGCGACAAGCGGCATGTGCGCCACAATATCGCCCGCCACGCACAGGGTCGCTGTGGTGTCCGGCTGCACCTCCGGCTCCTGCCGAACGGTCTCCTCCGGCTCCTGCAGGCGCGGTGCATCCTCCGGCAGATTCCGCCAGATCAGCACGCCCGCTCCCGCCAGCAGCACCACCAGCACGCCTGCCAGAATTTTGGTCCCGATGTGCTTCATGCTCATCCCTTCGGCGCCTTGCGCGAGGCCTCAAACGACTCCGCGCGCACGCGCATCACCTCGGTGACGGACAGAGCCGCGTCCGTGTACGTCCAGCCGCCCTTGCCGGTCTGGTGCTGCATGATAACGTCCAAGCCCTGCCGTTTCTCGTCATTGTCCTTTGCAAATTCCACCTTGCCGTACCCCACGATGGACGAGAACGCATAGCTGTACCGGCAGGCCAAGTCGCCCTCGCCGGTCAGACCCTCCTCGCAGTCCAGCTCAAAGCAGATACGCGGGTCCGCCCTCAGCGAATCAATCTTCTTGCCCTTCACGCCGCCGTGAAAGTAGAGCGTCAGCCCGTCCTCATCCCAGGTGTAGCCAAAGTTCATCGGAATGACGTACGGCCAGCCGTCCGTGCCGGTCATGGCGACGCGGCAGACCTTGCAGGCCTGCAGGATCGGCTCGATGTTCTCTCGGCCGGTGATTTCTCTGTCTTTTCTGCGCATATTGCTCACCTCAAGTTCATCATACCATATTCCTTCCGACAAAACAATAAGACCTGTGCATTTTTGGCACAGGTCCTATATTGTCTCGAAACTGCAGTCTTGCAGCAGTCTAAATCAGGTGTTGTGGTCGGAAACGTGGAATTTCTTCAGGTTGCCGATCTTCTGGGCGCGGATGTCCATTTCCTTGCAGACATCCTCCATGGTCACGCCGCACTCGTTCATCATTACCATCATGTGGTAGAATACGTCGTTGATCTCACCGACCAGCTCGGCCTTGTCGCCGTTCTTGGCTGCAATGATGGTCTCGGCGCACTCCTCGCCAACTTTCTTGAGAATCTTGTCAATGCCCTTCTCGAACAGATAGCAGGTGTATGAGCCTTCCTGCGGCTCGGCGCGGCGCTGCGCGATAACGGCTTCCATTTGCTCAAACGAATTCATAATGCTGCTCTCCTTTTACTTTTCTTCCGGCTTCTCCCACAGCGTGGTGAAAAAGCAGGTGCGGTGTCCGGTGTGGCAGACCGGACCCTTGGGCGTGCCGACATAGATGAGCGTGTCATCGTCGCAGTCGGACAGAATCCTGCTGACAAAGATAAAATTGCCCGAGGTCTCGCCCTTGTTCCACAGCTTCTGGCGCGAGCGCGAGAAAAACCATGCCGTTCCGGTGTCCATCGTCAGCTGCAGGGCCTCCTCGTTCGCGTAGCCGAGCATCAGGACTTCGCCGCTGCGCTCATCCTGGCAGATAATCGGCACCAGAGGAGCCTTTTTGAAAAATTTAGATAATTCCATTGTATTCACCTTTTAATTGAGAATGGAGAATGGAAAATGGAAAATGAATGTGCCGCGCAAAGCGCGGAATTTAATGCGGTGCTTCGCACCGTTCCTTAATTCTCAATTCTCCATTTTCAATTCTCAATTACTTCACCGTCTTACAGGAATGTTACGTTCCTGCAAATGTTCCTTCACCTCGCCCACGGTCAATTCCCGATAATGAAACAGACTGGCTGCCAATGCGGCATCGCAGCCGGTTTTCTCGAACACCTCGGAGAAATGCTCGAGCGAGCCGCAGCCGCCGGACGCGATGACCGGAATGCCGACCACCTCCACAACTGCCTTGGTCAGCTTTAGGTCAAAGCCGGACTTGGTGCCGTCCTTGTCCATCGAGGTCAGCAGGATCTCACCCGCGCCGCGCTCGTAAACCTCTTTCGCCCACGCGACCGCGTCCTTGCCGGTCGGGGTGCGGCCGCCCGCAACGTAAACCTCAAAGCCGGACGGCATTTCGGCGTTCGCGCGCGCGTCGATGGCAACGACCACGCACTGACTGCCGTACTTCTCCGCAGCGGCATTCACCAGATCGGGATTCTTGACCGCCGAGGAGTTGATGGAAATTTTATCTGCACCGGCGCGTAAAATCTCGCGGAAATCGTCCACGGTGCGGATGCCGCCGCCGACCGTGACCGGCACGAATACCTCACGGCAGGTGCGGCGCACAACGTCGGCAATGGTGTCGCGGTTGTCGCTCGTGGCGGTGATGTCGAGGAACACGATCTCGTCCGCGCCCTCCTGCGAGTAGAACTTCGCCAGCTCGACCGGGTCGCCTGCGTCGCGCAGCCCGACAAAGTTCACGCCCTTTACCACGCGCCCGTCCTTTACGTCCAGACAGGGGATGATGCGTTTTGCTAACACTTGTATGTTCACTCCGTTCACATTGGAATGGAGAATTGAGAATGGAAAATGAAAATGACGCTATCCTTGCGCGAGTTCCGTCCGCGCCGCCGAGATTTCTTGCAATACGGCAAGTATTGCAACAAACCGCGCCTCATCAGTACGTAAAATTTATTCACAAATCGCTCTTGTTCAATTATGCGGTATTTCCTTAATTCTGCCCTTTGGACGGCTCCGCAATTCTCCATTCTCCATTTTCAATTCTCAATTATTATTTTGCTTCGCTGATGGCTTTCTCGAGGTCGAGGGTGCCGGTATACACCGCCTTGCCTGCGATAGCACCGTCAATGCCGAGCTTTTTCAGGCCGGTGATATCCTCGAGGGTGGACACGCCGCCGGACGCGATGATCTCGCAGGAGACCGAGGCGCGCAGCGCCGCCAGCTGGTCAAAGTTCGGACCTGCGAGCATGCCGTCCTTGTCAATATCGGTGAAGATGATGTGGCGTACACCGATGGACTCCATGCGCTCTGCGAACGCGATGTAGTTCTCGCCGCTGTCACCCAGCCAGCCGTCCGTGCGGACGGTCTCGCTCTTGGCGTCGATGCCGACAACGATCTTGTCGCCGTACTTTTTTACAGCCTCGGCTACGAATTCCGGGTCGCGGACAGCCGCCGAGCCAATGATAACGCGCGAAACACCCAGTGCAAGCACGGTCTCCACATCCTGCATGGAGCGGATGCCGCCGCCAAGCTCCACGGTCGCGCCGGTCTCGCGGATGACCTGCTCCACCACGCCGTAGTTCGCGTGCGAGCCGTCCTTAGCGGCGTCAAGGTCAACCATGTGTACAAGGTCTGCACCGGCATCGAGGAACCGCTGTGCAGTCTCGACCGGGTTTTCTGCTACTTTATGTGCAGTGCCGTAGTCGCCTTTCTGCAGGCGCACGCACTGACCGTCTTTCAAATCAATCGCGGGGATAACTCTCATTTTCCCACCTCCGTCAGTTTTGCAAAGTTGCGAAGCATCGCAAGTCCCACTTCACCGCTCTTTTCCGGGTGAAACTGGCATCCGAACAGGTTCTCTCGCGCCACCATGGCAGGCACGCGCGTGCCGTAATCCGTCACGGCGGCAAGGTCGTTTTCGTCCGCCGGATGCGCCATGAAGCTGTGCACAAAATACACATAACTGCCGTTTTCCAGACCCTCGGTCATGGCATTCGGACGCAGAATGTCCAGCGCATTCCAGCCGATCTGCGGCAGCTTGAGCGCCGTTTCAATGCGCTCAATGCGTCCCGGCAGCAGACCCAGACCCTTGCACGGACGCACCTCGTCCGATTCCTCGAACAGCATCTGCATACCGAGGCAGATGCCGAGGAACGGCTTTTCCTTTGCAGCCTTCAGCACCGCCTCCGTCAAACCGGAGTGCTCCAAAGCCGCCATCGCATCCGGAAACGCGCCGACACCGGGCAGGATAACGCCCGCCGCGTTCTCGATCACGTCCGCCGAAGCCGCGATTTTATTTTCATAACCCAGGTAATCAAGCGTGTTGTGTACGCTCATCAGATTGCCTGCGCCATAATCTACGATTGCAATATAACTCATCGCTAATCCTTTCAAAAATTGAGAATTGAAAATGGAAAATTGAAAATTGCGGTATCGCGCAATGCGCGATTATTGAATTACCGCGCTTTGCGCGGACTCATTCATTCTCCATTCTCCATTCTCCATTTTCCATTCTCCATTACAGCAAACCGTTAGAGAACGCCCTTCGCGCTCAAAACGCCGCCGCCCGTCACGGTAACGGCCTGCTTGAGCGCGCGTGCAAGCGCCTTGAACAGCGCCTCTGTGATATGGTGTGCGTTCTCGCCGTACTCGCACTTGAGGTGCAGCGTCAGTCCGGCGTGTACCGCCAGCGCCCGCATGAACTCGACCGTCAGGCAGGTGTCGTACTGACCGCACATCGGCTGCGGCATGGGGGCATCGAACACGAGATACGGGCGTCCGGAAATATCCAGCGCGCAGAAGCCGAGCGCCTCATCCATCGGCACGAACGCCTGTCCGAAGCGCGCGATACCGGCCTTATCACCGACACATTCTGCCAGTGCCTGACCGAGCGCAATGCCGCAGTCCTCGACCGAATGGTGACCGTCCACCTCGAGGTCGCCCTTGCAGGTGAGCGTGAGGCCGAAGCCGGAATGCACGGCAAAGCTGTTGAGCATGTGGTCAAAAAAGCCGATGCCGGTGTCGATCTTGCGGTCGCCGCCCTCGAGCGTCAGCTTGAGCGAAATGTCGGTTTCCTTGGTCTTTCGTTTGATTTCAGCGGTTCTCATCGTTGTTTTCCTCCGCAAAGCGCACCGCGATGGAGTTTGCGTGCGCGTCCAAGTGCTCGCTCTGCGCGAGCGCGATAATATCCTGTGCATAGCTTTCGAGCGCGTCCCGCGTGTACTCGATAACGCTGGTTTTCTTCAAAAACGTGTCGGTGGACAGCGGCGAGAAGAAGCGTGCTGTGCCCGAGGTCGGCAGAACGTGACACGGGCCTGCCATGTAGTCACCGAGCGGCTCGGGCGCGTACTGACCGAGGAAGATCGCGCCTGCGTTGTGCAGGTACGGCAGCAGCTCACGCGGAGCGGCGGTTACGATCTCCAGATGCTCGGGAGCGACCACATCAGCCATCCTGCAGGCGTCCTTCAGGTCGTCAAACACGATGGCGCAGCCGTAATTTGCCACGCTCTCCTTGATGATGTCCCACCGCGGGAGCTGCTTTGCCTGCCGCTCCATCTCGCACGAAATCGCCTGCGCCTGCGCCATGGAATCGGTCAGCAGGACGGCGGAAGCCAGCTTGTCGTGCTCGGCCTGACTGAGCAGGTCGGCGGCAACGTAGGTCGGGTTGGCGGTGTGATCGGCAATAACCAGCACCTCGGACGGACCGGCGATCATGTCGATATCGACCGTGCCGAACGCCAGCTTCTTGGCTGCCGCAACAAAGGCGTTGCCCGGGCCGACGATCTTGTCCACCTGCGGGATAAAGCCCGCGCCGTAGGTCAGCGCGGCAATCGCCTGCGTGCCGCCGATGGCGATGACCGTGTCCACGCCCGCGATCTTTGCCGCCGCAAGCACTTCGTTGGACATGTTTTCGGTCGGCGGCGTGACCATGATAAGCTCACCGACACCGGCAACCTTGGCCGGAATGGCGTTCATCAGCACGCTCGACGGATACGCTGCCGTGCCGCCCGGCACATAAATGCCGACGCGCGAAAGCCCGCGCACGGTCTGACCGAGCGTTTCACCCTTGGAACGGTTCCACTCCCACGTTTTGACGAGCATCTGCTCGTGATAGTCGCGGATGTTCGCTGCCGCCTTTTCCAGCGCCGCGATCAGCTTGGGGTCGCAGGCGTTGTACGCATCGTCAAGCACCTTCGGCTCGACGATGTACGGCGCTTTGCCGTCAAACCGCTCGGCGTACTCCACGACCGCGTCCCAGCCGCGCTGCTGTACGTCCGCCATCACACCGCGGACAATCTGCTCAATATCGCCGCGCGCACCTGCCGCACGGGCCTTCATTTCGCGGATGACCTGCTGCTCTGCCTGTCCGTCCGCGAGGACTGTTTTCATAAACATTGTGGTATTCCCCTTTTGTGTCAACCGTTTTCGTCCACTGGCATTGGTATCAATATTCCGCAGGGCACCCCGCCCTATGGATATGATTTATGCTATATATGTATTGGCTTACTTCTCCAAGCCACTTTCCAGTTCTGCAATAACCTTCTGGATCGCTGCCTTCTTCATCTTCGCGCTGGCGAGGTTGACGATAACTCTTGCCGAGATGGGCGCTACATCCTCAACGACCTCGAGGCCGTTCTCCTTGAGCGTCGTGCCGGTCTCCACGATATCAACAATGCCGTCTGCCAGTTCGAGCAGCGGTGCCAGCTCGACCGAGCCTTCGATCTTGATGGTCTCAACGTCCATATTCTTCTTATTGAAAAAGGCCTTGGTGACCGCCGGATACTTGGTAGCGATAACCGGGGTCTTATAGCCGCCGTACACGTCCTTGCCCTTTTTGGTAGCGAGGGCAAAGCGGCATTTGCCGAAACCGAGGTCTACCATTTCGTAGAAGCTGCCGCCCTTTTCCATGATGGTATCCTTGCCGACCACGCCCATGTCGCACACGCCGTGCTCAACATAGGTGATTACATCCGCGGCCTTGGAAAGCACGATCTCCACGCCGCTGTCCGGCAGGGTGAAGATGAGCTTGCGTGTTCCGGCCTCCAGCTCGGAGATATCGTAGCCTGCGGCCTTGAGCAGCGCGAGCGTTTTCTTCTCCAGACGGCCCTTGGTGAGTGCGATACGCACGGTATCCCGGCGGGTTGCGACCTCGGGGCGGCTTGCGCCTGCAAGGCTGTCGGCAACGCTCTCCACGTCAATGCCGAAGCCGCCCGCGGGCATATCCTTGCCGAACTTGGCGCACAGCGCGTTGTAACGACCGCCTGCGAGAATCGCCGCGCCCGCACCGCCGATGTAGCCGCGGAACATGATGCCGGTGTAGTAATCCATCTCGTGGACAAGGCCGAGGTCGATCATGATGCGGTCGCCGTAGCCTGCCTCATCCAGTGCCTGATACAGTCGGCGCAGATAAGCGGTCGCGCCGAGCACGCGCACGTTGCCGGTGAGCGACTCGACCTCGTCGAGCACCTCAATGCCGCCGAACAGGTTCGGCATAGCGCTGAGCGCCTTTGCGGCGGGCTTGCCCTTAAACGGCTCGAGCGCGTCACCGAGCGCGGCAAACGACTTGTTTTCAATCAGGCGGCGGATGCCCTCGGCGGACTGTTCATCCGCACCAAGCTCATCCATCAGCGCCTTGTAGATCTCAGCGTGACCAAGCTCTACGCGGAAGTTGTCCGCGCCGGTCTTGCTGAGTGCGGCAAACGCAGCCGAGAGAATGTCCTTGTCGGCCTCCAGACCGTCCGCGCCGATAAATTCCGCGCCGACCTGCAGGAATTCGCCCTTGTGGCCGTGGTCGCCGGACACCGAACGGAACACCTTCTGGCTGTAATACAGGCGGACCGGCAGCGCCGCGTCATCCAGTCGGGTGGCTGCAATACGCGCGATCGGCGTGGTGTTATCCGGACGCGCCACGCAAATGCGGCCGGACTTGTCGATGATCTTCAGCATCTGATCCTGATCCAGCTCGGGGTTTGCCTGTGCAAATACATCAAAATACTCAACCGCCGGGGTGATGATCTCACTGTAGCCGCGCTCCTCCAGCGCGTCGCGCACAGCGTTTTCCGTCTGCCGCAGCGCACGGCACGAGGAAAATAACAGATCTCGGGTACCCTCCGGGGTGGAAATACGAAAACGGTTCATGGCTCCGCTGCTCCTTTATCACTTTATCATGATGAAATCATACCATAGTTCCCTATATACTGTCAAGACCCTTTTTAGAGAGCGGAGCCTACACAGTGGGCAGCCTTTTCCGCTTCGAACTCCCGTTTTCGAGTGAAAAAGAAAGAGTGAAGAGCGGAGATGAAGCAGAGGCGGCTTTTTTCTCTCCGCCCTCCCGCTTCCTCCCATCTCTTCACTCTCAACTCCTCACTCTACTCTCTTTTTATAGTTTTCCACGATCGGCACCAGCTTTTCCAGAAAGCTCTCCTCGCCGAGGGTATTGAGCTTGAAGAACACGGCCTGACTGCCGCCCGAAGTGATGGCGGAGAGAAACAGGTCGCGGTCGTTGCCGACCAGAGTGACATTCATGCTGACGCGGTTGCCGCCCATGTAGCTGTAACGCTCGAACACGCGCACCGCGCAGCGGACCGTGCCGTTTGTCCAATCCGAGCCGTTCTCGTAGGACGCAGACATGCTGCCGTTCAGCACGCCGTCCGTTACAAGCTCCAGCAGCTCGTCAAAATTTCCCGTCAGATGCTTTTCGTACTTTGCCATAAGAAACTCCTTTCGAAACTTCATGCTTACGGCGGACTGAAAGCAGTCGCCCTCTCTTAACTCTTAACTCTTAAAAGAGGGTCATCTGCGTTGTTTTCGGCATGGAGCCAAGCGCACCGATCTGCTCGAGCAGCTCGACGACCGCCTTGGACGCCTTCGGGCATCGGACGATCAGCTCTTCTGCCGAGAGGAACTTACCGTTCTTTCTCTCCTCCACGATGCTGAGCGCCGCCTGCTCACCGATGCCCGGCATGGACGTAAACGGCGGAATCAGTCCGGTTTCCGTCACGAGAAAGCGCGTTGCGTCCGATTTATAAACATCCATCGGCTCGAACGTAAATCCGCGCCTGTAAAACTCGTGGCAGACCTCCAAAGTCGTCATCATGTCCTTTTCCGCCGCTGAAATCGTCTTATCGCGCTCCTTTCCGCGCAGTTCGGACATTTTATCCAGACAAACCTTATCGCCCTTGATCATGCAGGACGCATCAAAACCTTTTGCCCGGATGGAAAAGTATGCCGAATAGAACGCAAGCGGACGGTGCACCTTGAACCACGCGATACGGAACGCCATCATAACATACGCGACCGCGTGCGCCTTCGGGAACATATACTTGATCTTCTTGCACGAGTCGATGTACCACTCGGGCACATGCTGCTCGTTCATGGCGGCTTCCATTTCCTCGGTCAGTCCCTTGCCCTTTCGGACGGACTCCATCGTCTTGAACGACAGCTTTGGCTTGACGCCCTGCAGGATCAGGTAGTTCATGATATCGTCTCGGCAGCAGATACAGCCGGACAGCGGAATGCCCTTGCGGACCAGCTCTGCGGCATTGCCGAGCCAAACATCCGTACCGTGCGACAGACCGGAAATGGATACCAGCTCCGCGAACGTGGACGGGTGCGTCTCCTTGACCATGCCGCGCACGAACTTGGTGCCGAACTCGGGCACCGCCACACAGCCGAGGTCACCGAGGATCGGGTCGGTATCCGGGTTTTCGCCCGTGTACTTAAGCGCCTTGCACGAGTGGAACAGACTCATGGTCTCCGGGTCATCAAGCGGAATCTCCTGCGCGTTCACGCCGGTGAGGTTCTCCAGATGCTTGATAATGGTCGGATCATCGTGTCCCAGCTCGTCCAGCTTCAAGAGGTTCGCGTCAATGGAGTGATACTCGAAGTGGGTGGTGATGATGTCGGAATCCGGGTCGTCCGCCGGATGCTGAATCGGACAGACGTCGTAAATCTCAATCTCCTTGGGCACAACGACAACGCCGCCCGGGTGCTGACCCGAGGTGCGGCGCACGCCCGTGCAGCCTGCGGCAAGGCGGTTTTCCTCCGCGCGGGAGCACTCAACGCCGCGCTCCTCCATGTACTTTTTGACGTAGCCGAACGCGGTTTTTTCGGCAACCGTGCCGATGGTGCCCGCTCGGAACACATGGTCGTGTCCGAAGATCTCGCCGGTGTACCAGTGAATGCGCGACTGATACTCGCCCGCAAAGTTCAGGTCGATATCCGGCACCTTGTCGCCCTCGAAGCCGAGGAAGGTCTCGAACGGAATGTTGAAGCCCTGTTTGGTGAGCGGCTTGCCGCATTTCGGGCAGATCTTATCGGGCAGATCGACACCGCACGAGTATTCCTCGTGCCACTCGAGATATTTGTCGTCCGGGCACAGATAGTGCGGGGCGAGCGAATTTACCTCGGTGATATCCGACATGAACGCCGCGAGCGACGAGCCAACCGAACCGCGCGAGCCGACCAGATAGCCGTCCGCAAGGGACTTGGTAACCAGCTTCTGCGCGATGATGTACATAACCGCATAGCCGTTGCCGATGATGGAGCCAAGCTCACGGTCAAGCCGCGCCTGCACCGGCTCGGGCAGCGGATCGCCGTAGATACGCTTGGCCTTTTCGTAGCACATGTTGCGCAGGTCGTCCTCACAGCCGTCGATGTGCGGCGGGTAGTTTTCCCTCGGCACCGGACGAATCACGTCACACATGTCGGCGATCATGTTGGTGTTCTTCACGACCACCTCATACGCCCGGTCCTCACCGAGATAGGAAAATTCCTTCAGCATTTCATCCGTGCTCTTAAAGTACAGCGGCGCCTGATTATCCGCATCGGAGAAGCCCTGACCCGCCATCAGGATACGGCGGAACGCCTCATCCTCGGGTTCGAGGAAGTGTACGTCACCGGTGGCGCAGCACGGTTTTCCCAATTCATCCGCCAGGCGGAGAATATCGCGGTTCCAGTCGCGCAGCTGCTCCTCGTCCTTCGCCATGCCCTTTGCGATCATGAAGTTGTTGTTGCCGATCGGCTGAATCTCCAGATAGTCGTAGAACGACGCCAGCCGCTTGATCTCCTCCCACGGCTCGCCCTTGGTCAATGCGCGGAATACCTCGCCCGCCTCACACGCGGAGCCGAAAATCAGTCCCTCACGGTGCCGGATGAGTTCGCTGCGCGGCATAATGGGGCGCTTGTTGTAATATTCCAGAAAGCTCTTGGAAATCAGCTGATACAGGTTGCGCAGTCCCGCCTGGTTCTTCACCAGAATGATAAAGTGATAGCGCGGCAGGTTTTTCAGCTTGTTCTTGCGGTCGGTCGTCGCCGCCAGCACCGGATTGATATCCGCAGTCGTAACCGCGTGCATCTCCTCCCTGAGCCTTTTCAGCAGCTTGACGTAAATGCGGCCGAGCACGGCGGCATCCTCGCTCGCGCGGTGGTGCTCGAACGGGCCGACCTGCAGCTCCTTCGCCAGAATGTTCAGCTTGAACTTGTGCATGTGCGGCAGCATCAGGCGGCTCATCTCGAGGGTATCAATGCTTGTAAACTCCCGCTCGATGCCCAGTCTCTGGCAGGCCGTCCGCAGGAAGCCCATATCGAAGCCTGCGTTGTGCGCCACGAGCGGGTACTGTCCCTCGCCGGCCCATGCGAGGAATTCCGGCACGGCTTTGTCGAGGTCGGGCGCGTCCGCTACCGTCTCGTCCGAAATGCCGGTCAGCTCGGTGATTTCCGCCGGAATCGGCTTGTGCGGGTTGACATAGGTCTGGAAGGAATCACGAATCTCGCCCTCCACAACGCGCACAGCGGCAATCTCGGTAATTTCCTCGCTCGCCGGATTGAGTCCGGTGGTCTCAAGGTCGAACACGATGAACGTGCCGTCGAGCGGCTCGGCGCTCCTGCCGCGCACGACCGAAATACTGTTCTCGTCGTTGATGTAGTACGCCTCGATGCCGTAGATGATCTTCATGTCACCGATGATGTCCTTCTGCTTGCCCTCCTGCGCGTGCAGCGCTTCGGGGAACGCCTGCGCCACACCGTGGTCGGTAATCGCCATCGCGCGGTGTCCCCACTTGGCGGCGCGGCACAGCAGAGACGCGGTGCTGCTCATGCCGTCCATCGCGCTCATGTTGGTGTGCAGGTGCAGCTCGACGCGCTTCATGCCCTCGTAGGTGTCCTTGCGCTCGGGCTTTTTCGCCTTGACGATGCCGGTCGGCTCGAGCACCATCTCCTTGGCAAAGGTGTCATACACCATCTTGCCCTGCACGGTGCAGTACAGACCCTTCTTGATTTTAGATGCCGTATCGCCCGCCTTGTCCGCCGCAAGGAACTTGGAAACGCGCACGGAATTGGTGCGGTCGGTCATGTCAAACGCAATCTTGACGTAATCCTTGCCGGTTTTCTTGCTGTGGATATCCTTGTTGTCGGTAAAGAACACCTCGCCCTGAATCGTCACCATATCATAGGCGGCAATCGCCTCGTTGACCGAAACAATGGGGTCCTGAATCAGCTTGCCGAAGATGAGGTCGTCCTCGCGCACCTTCTCGGCGCGCGGGCGCTGATAGCCGGTGTGCTGCTGCGGCGCCGGACGCGGCTTTTTCGGCTTGGGCGTTTCCGCTGCGGCTGCCGCCGCCTGCTCCACAGCCTTGTGCAGAATTTCCTCGCGGCTCTCCTCCTGCTCGGGTGCGGGTGCAAAATCCTGTGCGTCCGCGCGGACCGCGTGCACCGGACAGCTTCTCCCCAGCTCCCGCTGAATACGCGCCTCCAGATGCCGCAGTGCGTTTGCGAAATGCTTTTCGCTCACCTCGTCCATCGGGATTTGAAGCGCACCGTCTGCAAACGCCCACTTTCGGTGGTCGAGCAGACCCTTGGCTGACGGCATGCGGTACGCCATGTCGTCATACAGCGACTTGATGTACGCGTTCGACAGCTCACCCGGCATGTTGTAGCGCGGCTCGATCATCACGCGGTCAAGACCGTAGGTGTCCGCGATCTGCTTTTCCGCCTTGGCAATCACCTTGCGGCTGACAACCTCGTGCAGACCGAGTTCCACGACCATCACCGTGTTATTATCCCCAAATGCCAGAGAACGCACCTCGCCTGCGGCAAGGTGCTTCTCCTCATTTACACATTTGCAGTTTTGAAAAATATCAATCAGCTTTCCAGCCACGATTATTCTCCTTCATAATGTGCGATTTCGTCCATCAGTGCATCCACAAGCTGCTCCTGCGGCACCTTTTTGATGATCTCGCCGCGGCGGAAGATCAGACCGACGCCGTCGCCGCCCGCAATGCCGAGATCGGCTTCACGCGCTTCGCCGGGACCGTTTACCACGCAGCCCATAACAGCTACCTTCATCTTCTTGCCGCGAATGCTCTGGCAGCGCTGCTCGACCTCTTTGGCAATGTCGATGAGGTTGATGCGCGTGCGGCCGCAGGTCGGGCAGGAAACCACGTTGATGCCCTCTTCCGCTCTGCCGACAGCCTTGAGAATCGCCTTTGCCGCGTAGACCTCCTTGACCGGATCATCGGTCAGGCTCACACGAATGGTGTCGCCCACGCCGAGCGCCAGCAGACCGCCGATGCCGGCAGCCGACTTGATCGTGCCCATGTACTCGGTGCCCGCCTCGGTCACGCCGAGGTGCAGCGGATAGTCGGTCTTTTCGCTCGCCAGCAGGTAGGCCTGCATGGTGTTCGGCACCGAGGATGACTTGATGGAAATGCAGATGTCATCAAAATCGCAGTCGTTCAGCAGACCGACATGGTACAGCGCACTTTCCACCATTGCCTCAGGTGTCGGGCTGCCGAATTTCTCGAGAATGTGCTTCTCCACCGAGCCGGAGTTTACGCCGATGCGGATCGGCAGACGGCGTGCCTTTGCCGCCTTCACGACGGCCTGTACGCGGTCCGCGCCGCCGATGTTGCCCGGATTCAGGCGAATCTTGTCCACGCCGGACTCGATCGCCGCCAGCGCGAGACGGTAGTCAAAATGAATGTCCGCGACCACCGGCAGCGGCGAGCCGGCGCAGATTTCGCGCAGCGCCTCCGCCGCCTGCATATCCGGCACGGCACAGCGAACAATGTCGCAGCCCGCGTCCGCCAGTGCGCGAATCTGCGCCAGAGTAGCCTGCGCGTCGCGCGTATCCGTGTTGGTCATGGACTGTACCGCAATGGGAGCGCCGCCGCCAACCAATACGTCCCTTATCTTGATTTGCTTTGTTATTTTCATAGCTCTAACCTCTCACAAATGGAAAATGGAGAATGAAGAGTGGTATCGCGCTTTGCGCGGTGATTGCATAACGGCGCTATGCGCCGCACATTCATTTTCCATTTTCCATTCTCAATTCTCAATTACTGCGCATAAAAATGCGCAGTACGTCCTGCCCGGTCACATACACCATCAGCATAAACAGCAGCATGAGTCCTGCCGCGTGTACATAGCCCTCGTACTTGGGCGGCACGGGCTTGCGGCGGATGCCCTCGATGATGAGGAACACGAGCCGACCGCCGTCCAGTGCGGGCAGCGGCAGCAGGTTCATCACGCCGAGGTTGATCGAGATAAATGCCACAAGCTGGAAGAACGAAATCATGCTGTACTTGGCGGTATCCGCCATGACCTCGGCCACACCGACCGGACCGGAAAGCTGATCCACGCCGACCTGTCCGCTGACGAGCATGCCCACGCTCGACCAGACGAGCCGCGCGTAGTTGACGGCGGTGCGCACGCTCATGCTGAGGTGCATGCCAAGGCTGTCGGGCAGCTCCGCAAAGGTGATGCCGATGCGCTTGTTGCCGTTCGCATCGGTGACTGTCGCCTCCAGCTTGACGGACGGCAGCGTCACCTTTTCGCCGTTGCGGCGCACGGTAATTTCATGCGTGGTCGAACCGGTGCGCGCAAGCGCGGTATCGAAATCCGTCCGCACGAGGATGTGATAGCCGTCGATTTTCAGAATCTCGTCGCCTGCCTCCAGACCGCCGTCTGCGGCGGCGGTGCTCGCCGGATTGACCTCGCTGATGGTGGAGACGATATAGCCGCCGTTCGGTCCGTTCGGACGCATGACCGCCAGCACGATAAGGAATCCCACGAGGAAATTCATCAGCGCGCCCGCACACACAATGAGCATGCGCCGCGGCAGCTTCGCCTTACCGAAGGCGTGCTCATTTTCACTTTCACCGTCCTCGCCCTCCATAACGCACGCGCCGCCGAACGGCAGCAGCTTGAGACAGTACAGCGTGCCGTGGTACTCGCGCTTGAGGAGGGTCGGACCCATGCCGATCCAGAATTCGTTGACCTGCACACCACCGCGTTTTGCGGTGATGAAATGTCCGAACTCATGCACGATGACCAGCACACCGAAGGCGAGGATTGCCAGAATGATTTGCAGCAAAACGTAGCTCCTTTCGGTCAGCCGAGCACGATCTCGCGCGCGGCTTTGTCCGCCGCCAGAACGTCGTCCAGCGTGATGTCCTTCTTGTACGGAATGGTATCGAGTGCGTATGCAACGCGCTCTGCGATGTCGGTAAAACCGATCTTACCATTCAAAAACAGACCGACTGCGGCCTCATTTGCACCGTTGAGCACAGCGCCGCGGTCGCCCTTGAGGGAGGCGGCGTGCTTTGCCAGATTCAGCGCCGGAAACGCCTCATAGTCGGGTGCATAGAACGTCAGCTTTGCGACCTCCGCGAGCGACATGCGCGGTACCTTGCACGGCACACGCTGCGGCCATGTCAGCGCCAGCTGGATCGGCAGACGCATATCCGGCAGACCAAGCTGCGCGATTACCGCTCCGTCCGCAAACTCCACCGCCGAGTGCACGATGCTCTCACGGTGGACGACAATTTCGATGTCTTCCGGCGGCAGGTCATACAGCCACATGGCTTCGATCAGCTCCAGACCCTTGTTCATCATGGTCGCAGAGTCGATCGTGATCTTTGCCCCCATGCTCCAGTTCGGGTGTGCAAGCGCCTGCTCGCGCGTCATGCCGCGCATTTCCTCGAACTTTTTGCCGAAGAACGGACCGCCGGACGCGGTCAGCAGGATTTTATCGATCGGGTTGCCGTTTGCCGCCTGCACGCACTGGAAGATAGCCGAATGCTCAGAATCCACCGGCAGGATGCGCACGCCGTACTGCTTTGCGGCGCTCATCACCAGACCGCCCGCACACACGAGCGTCTCCTTGTTTGCCAGCGCAATGTCCTTGCCCGCCTTGATGGCCGCCATCGTCGGCAGCAGGCCGACCATGCCGACAACCGCCGTTACTACAATGTCCGCACCGCTCTCGGCGGCACAGGCGATCAGGCCGTCCATACCGGTCAGAACCTTAATATCCGTGTCCGCCAGCTTGATTTTCAGCGCCTTTGCTGCGTCTTCATCCATCGCGCAGACCATTTTCGGATGCAGGGCACGCGCCTGCTCCTCCAATAAGTTTATGCGCCGGTTGGTCGTCAATGCGACGACTTCGGCGTCGATCGAAGGCAGAATATCGACCGTTTGCGTGCCGATCGAACCCGTTGAACCTAAAATCGCAATCTTCTTCATTATTTTTCTCCTGTTAAACGATTTGGGATAATGGATAATTGAAAATGGAAAATTGAAAATTATGGTGCCGCGCAAAGCGCGATACCACGATTCCCCATTCTCCATTCTCAATTTTCAATTATCAAATGACTCTAAAGAGCAATTCCGCGAACGGTGCCACGAACAGCACGCTGTCGAAGCGGTCAAGCACTCCTCCGTGGCCCGGGAAAATATGTCCGTAATCCTTAATGCCGGTCTGGCGCTTGATGACCGAGAACGACAGGTCGCCGATCTCTCCGAGCACCGCGCCGACTGCACCGAGCACGACCGCCGACCAGAGCGGCATTTCAAGGTCAAGCGTCCGGTTCATAATCACAGCCGCGATCAGCACGAGGACGGCACCGCCGACCACGCCGCCGACGGCGCCCTCTACCGTCTTTTTCGGGCTGACGACCGGCGCCAGCTTATGCTTGCCGAACAGCATGCCCGAGAACAAAGCGCAGGTGTCCGCGCCCCAGGCAGCGAGCAGCGGCAGCAGCACGATAAACGCACCGTGGTGGTAGTTCATCTGGAAAATACGCAGCAGGCTGAGCAGCAGGTACGGCACGACAAGTCCTCCGAAAAACGCCCACGAGACCTGCGAAGCCTTCATCACATCGTGATATTTCAGTTCGATGGCGAACGAGCCGAACAGGAGCACCAGCACCAGTCCCTGCATCACGCTCTCGAGCTGCAGCGGCAGGATGCTGAAATGACCGACAGCCAGTCCCAGCGAGACGGCCATTGCGAGCAGCAGTTCCAAGTGGTTGCGCACCAGTTTTGTCGAGCCGAGCACCTCATAGGTGGCGAACACGCACAGCGCCGCCACGACAAGTTCCAGCACGATCGGCGGGAACACATACAGCGCCAGCAGCACAAAAATAAAGCCGAATACGCCAAACAATACTCTTGCTTTCATAGTTTTATCACCCTAATTGGATATTAAACGCCGCCAAAACGACGGTTTCTGTTGTTAAAATTGTCGATTGCCGCATCCAGATCGGTGGTTTTGAAGTCCGGCCACAGCACATCGGTGAAGTAATACTCCGAGTAGGCAGACTGCCACAGCAGGAAGTTGGACGTGCGGATCTCGCCCGAAGGACGGATGATGAGGTCGGGATCGGGCATGTGCGCGGTGTACAGGTGCGCGGAAATGGTGTCCTCGGTGATATCCTCGGGTGCCAGTTCGCCGTTTTTCACCCGCTGCGCGATGGCGCGGACGGCGTTTTTGATCTCGTCACGGCCGCCGTAGTTGATGCACAGCGAGGCTGTTGCCGCGTCCGGACCAAGCCGATCGGCAATCGCGTCCACCTCCGCGATCTGCGCGCGGATATCCTCCGGCAGAACGGTCAGATCGCCTAACACGCGCACGGCAACGCCGCGCTCGAACATGGTTTCCGCCGCCTCCTTCAGATAGGAGCGGAACAGGTTCATCAGCGCGTCCACCTCGTCCTGCGGACGCTTCCAGTTTTCGGTAGAGAATGCATAGACCGTGAAATACTGCACGCCGATGTCCTTGCAGTAAGTGGCAATGGTGCGGAACGTCTCCGCGCCGACCTTGTGACCGGCCTTGCGCGGCAGACCGCGTTTCTTGGCCCAGCGGCCGTTGCCGTCCATAATGACCGCAATATGACGCGGCACCGGACGGTTTTCGGGCGCGTTATCCTTCTTTTTTCGTGTGAACAGACCCAACCTGTTTCCTCCCTGTTTATCCCTCTTGCGGCAGATTTTCCTGCCAATTTCATGCAAAAGGGCGACGAATCCGCCGCCCCCAATGTCGCTTCGCTCCTCGACCGAAAACACGTTTTCGGTCGATCGGAACGTACCGAGCATACGCTCGGATACGTCCTGCGAGCACATCTGCGCGCCGCTTTGCGGCACACAGCTATGCTCCCTTGTGTAAAAAGCGAGATACATGCTCCCGCTTTTTACGGATTTTCTGCGAAAATCCGATTTCATGCCGCTGCAGGCAGCGGACTTCCCCCTGAATTAAACCTCTGCGAGTTCCTTAGACTTCTTGGAAACCATAGCGTCGATTTCCTTGACGTACTTATCGGTCAGCTTCTGCATCTTGTCCTCACCGTCGTGCAGCTCGTCCTCGGTGATCTCGCTCTTCTTCTGCGCTGCCTTGAACTTGTCCAGTGCATCACGGCGGATGTTGCGGAGCGCAACCTTTGCCTCCTCACCGGTCTTGGAAACGCCCTTGATAAGCTCCTTGCGGCGCTCCTCGGTCAGCGGCGGGAAGTTCAGACGGATCTGCTTGCCGTCGTTCTGCGGGTTGATGCCGAGGTCGGAGACCTGGATTGCCTTCTCGATGGCCTTGAGCACCGAGCCGTCCCACGGCTGGATTGCCAGCGTGCGCGGGTCGGGCGTAGAGATTGCCGCAACCTGATTCAGCGGGGTCGGTGCACCGTAATACTCAACGGTGATCTTATCGAGAACCGCCGGGTTTGCGCGGCCTGCGCGGACTGCTGCCAGCTCCTTGGAGAGCACGTCCAGCGTTTTCTGCATTTTTGCCTCGTGGGACTTGATCTGTTCCTTCATTATTTTACCTCCTCAACGATCGTGCCGATCTTTTCGCCGTTAACAGCGCGGTGAATATTTTCGGGGTCGGAAAGCGCGAATACCAGAATCGGGATATGGTTATCCATGGACAGCGAGGTTGCCGTGGAATCCATAACGCCGAGACCCTGATTGAGCACGTCCATGTAGCTCAGGTGGTCGTACTTCTTGGCATCCGGGTTGACAGCCGGATCGGAATCGTACACGCCGTCTACGTTCTTTGCCAGCAGGATAACGTCCGCACCGATCTCCGCCGCACGCAGAACCGCTGCGGTGTCGGTCGAGAAGAACGGGCAGCCGGTGCCGCAGCCGAAGATAACGACACGGCCCTTTTCCAGATGGCGGGTCGCGCGAGAACGGATGTACGGCTCAGCGATCTTGTTCATCTCGATAGCGGTCTGCACGCGAACATCCACGCCGCGCTGCTCCAGCGCATCCTGCAGAGCCAGTGCATTGATGGTGGTTGCCAGCATGCCCATGTGGTCCGCGCGGGTGCGCTCCATCTTGCCGCCGCCGTCCTTTACGCCGCGCCAGAAGTTGCCGCCGCCGACAACAATGCCGATCTCGCAGCCCTCTTCGTTGCATTTTTTGATCACATCGCATACCGGACCGATGACATCAAAGTTCAGGCCGAAATGCTTATCGCCCGCAAGGGCTTCGCCGCTGATCTTGATCAGTACGCGCTTATATTTCTGTGCTTCCATGCTCCACACTCCTTATTCTATTCCTGTTTATTATTCTACCCTATTTTCGGAGAATTTGCAACGATTTATATAGCGGCAAATGAATAAAAGGCGAAGCGGTTTGCGCCCTCCGGACGGTTGCAAGCCCCCCCTGAAAGGGAAGCTGGCGCAGCTTGCTGCGACTGAGGGGTTTCGGCACCGGTTTTTCGGGGCATCCGAACCGCGCAGGCGGTTCACCGCTTCCGGGCGAAGAGTTGCGCCGTAGACTGCGGCGGGGATTGCCGCTACGCGCGGCATAACAGTGCCGCGCAACTCGTTTTCCGGCACAAACCGGCTGCAATCGCAGGATTTGGATAATCTGCACAGGTAAAAATGTTGCGCGGCACGGGTATGCCGCGCCTGCGTAGACTAAACCGCATGTGTAGCAGAAAGGTATCTGACATTGCGTATAGGTAAAGAAATGGGCAGACACATTGGTCTGCCCTACGGAACGGTAACCCGACTGCCGTTCCCCTTTTTCATGCTTACGCAGTCTACCATCTGCACCCAAGCCCTTGCGGGAAAAGGGGTGATTCACAAGAGGGTGGAAAACCGCAGGTTGTCTACCCTCTTGTGCGCCCGCCGCGCGCAGCGGCAACATTCCCGCACGCCGCAGCGTGCGAAATCCTCTGCCGCGGGTACGGCAACCCCCTCCACCGTCGTTCGGCGGTTCCCCTCTCCTTTCAGGGGAGGCTTCCGGTCGGTGCAAACGGTTCTTAACGACATATATCCTTTGGGGAACGCAAAAAACCGAGGGCAAACGCCCCCGGTTTCGTGTTTTATTGCGCGATATGCGAAGAATTACTTCTTCAGAACAACCTCGCCGCCCAGACCGGTGTGTGCAGTGATGTACTCACGGCCCATCTTAGCGTACTCGAACGGATTAGCCTTAGCCGGATCCTGCTCTGCCTCTACCATGATCCAGCCGGTGTAGCCAGCCTTGTCAAGCAGATCGAATACAGCGTCGAACTCTACGCAGCCGTCCGGATCGCCCGGTACGGTGAAAGCGCCTGCGCGAACTGCATCCAGGAAGGACCAGTGCTCAGCGCGAGCCTTCTCAACCAGCGGCATGCGCATGTTCTTCAGATGAACGTGACCAACACGGTCAGCGAACTTCTCGAGCATCTTTACCGGATCCTCGCCAGCGAAGGTGAAGTGACCGGTATCGAAGCACAGGAATACATACTTCGGGTCGGTGTTCTCCATCAGGCGGGTAGTCTCCTCAACGGTCTGGCATACGGTGCCCATGTGATGATGGAAGCAGGTGCGGATGCCGTACTTCTCCATGGACAGCTTGCCCAGCTTGTTCAGGCCGGTGGTGAAGCGATCCCACTCCTCGTCGGTCAGAACGCGCTTCTTGTCGTCCAGAACCGGCGTATCGAGCTGACCCTGAATAGAACCGGACTGCTCGGATACGTTGATAGCGGTAGCGCCAACGTAGGACAGGTAATCCAGCTCCTTGATGAACTCAGCCTCTACCTCTTCGTACGGCTTGTCAACCAGGAAAGAGGAGAACCACTTGGAAGCGATGGTCAGGTTGCGGGCGTCCAGCATGTGCTTGAGGACGGTCTTGTCCTCCGGATACTTATGGCCTACTTCGCAGCCGTCGAAACCAGCGAGCTTCATCTCAGAGATGCACTGCTGGAAGGTGTTCTCGTCGCCGAGATCCCACATATCATCATTGGACCAGCCGATCGGGCAGATACCCAGTCTTACTTTCTTCGGATCTAACATAGTTATTCCCTCCATAATCTTCTCTCTGCGTCTGCGCAGAACAAACGCATTTTTGTTATTCTTATTGTACCCTTATGCACTGTAAATGTCAAACGCATTTTTTCACAAAGCCGAGTTGTGCAATCCGCTGTTTTTGTCATTCCGCGAACTTGTGCGTGTGCGTGCACGCACTTTTGCGCAAAAACCGCGCGAGATTGTTCCCGCGCGGTTGATTATGTCTTATCTGTAACTTTTCGTCTGCTGCGCTCAGATACGGGCCACACCGGAATCGCGGGCAGCCTGTGCAACGGCATCTGCTACCGAACGGATGACCTTTTTGTCGAACGCCATCGGCATGATATACTCCGCGTTCAGCTCCTCATCGGAAACGCAGGCGGCGATCGCCTTAGCCGCTGCCAGCTTCATCTCCTCGTTGATGTCGCTTGCACGAACATCAAGTGCGCCACGGAAAATGCCCGGGAACGCAAGCACGTTGTTGATCTGGTTCGGATAGTCCGAACGGCCGGTGCCGACAACGGCAGCGCCGCCCTTCTTTGCGTCCTCCGGCCAGATTTCGGGCACCGGATTTGCCATAGCGAATACCATCGGGTCCTTGGCCATGGTGGAGACCATCTCGGCAGTAAGCACCTGCGGAGCGGACATGCCGAAGAATACATCCGCACCCTTGACAGCATCGGCCAGCGTGCCTGTCATGTGCTCGCGGTTGGTGACCTTGGCCATCTCCTGCTGTGCCGGATTCAGACGCTCATCGCCCTCGCAGACGATGCCGAAGCGCTCAACCATCGTGATGTGCTTAACACCGAGGAACATCAGGAACTTGGTAACGGCGATAGCAGCCGCGCCGCAGCCGTTGACAACCATCTTGATCTCATCCACCTTGCGGCCGGTCAGGCG
Source organism: Butyricicoccus sp. AM27-36 (assembly GCF_003480945.1). Taxonomy (NCBI): domain Bacteria; kingdom Bacillati; phylum Bacillota; class Clostridia; order Eubacteriales; family Butyricicoccaceae; genus Butyricicoccus; species Butyricicoccus sp. AM27-36. The sequence continues at coordinate 303,242 of NZ_QUJR01000001.1, read as the reverse complement.
GCAGGCGTTGAGCAGAGCCGCACCGCAGCAGACAGCCGTGCCGTGCTGGTCATCGTGGAATACCGGAATGTCGCAGACCTCCTTGAGTCGGCGCTCGATCTCAAAGCAGCGCGGAGCCGCGATGTCCTCGAGGTTGATGCCGCCGAACGAGCCGGAGATCAGCTGAATGGTGCGGACGATCTCGTCCACATCCTTGGAAGCCACACAGAGCGGGAACGCATCCACGTCAGCGAACGCCTTGAACAGCGCACACTTGCCCTCCATAACCGGCATGCCGGCAATCGGACCGATATCGCCCAGACCGAGCACCGCGGTGCCGTCCGTGATGACCGCAACCAGATTGTGGCGGCGCGTGTACTTGTAGCTGAGAGACGGATCGTCCTTGATCTTGAGGCACGGCTCGGCAACACCCGGCGTGTACGCGATCGACAGATCGTCCTTACTGTTTACCTCACAGCGAGCCACGACCTCAATCTTGCCGCCCCATTTTTCGTGTGCCTGCAGTGCGCGTTCCTTAACGTCCATGTTCTGTTCCTCCGTTATCGTTCTTGTTCCGTTCGACGGAAAGAGTTTTCTATCTTACCTTATTATACAGAGTAGAAATGCGTTCGTAAAGGGGTAGTTTGTACAAAGAGCGGGAAGTAATTGAGAATGGAGGATGAAGGACGGAGAATGAACGTGATGACTTATCGTGTTTCCCAGTTTTTCATATTATCATAAAGGTACACCGTAGGGTGCGACAAGGTGAATTGCCCAAAGGGCAAAAGAAGGTGCCCTGGGGTACGACCTCGGCGCACCGCATCTAACGATTAGTACATGTTACCCCCGTAGGGGAGCACATTGTGCTCCCACACAACGTAAAATCGAACGGTTCTCGGGCGAACAATGTTCGCCCCTACGGTTAGGTCTGTGCAGACGGGTTACAGACGGTGCGCCGAGTCGTCGCACCCTACGATTTAGATTTTATGTGTAATGCAACAACATGAAGAAGGTTAAACTTCTCATGCTCTTCACTCTCAACTCTCCACTCTTCACTCTACTTGCAGCATTGTTTCGCCACCAGCTTCGGCAAGAGGAACATGGCCGCGCAGCCGGAGAACACCGCCGACACGACATCGGACAGCGGCTCAGAAAACATAACGGCTGTTGCCCCGAAAATCGACGGCAGGACGAACACGCTGACGAGGAAAATACCCTTGCGGAGCATGGAAAACGTCAGTCCCCATTTGACAAGGCCCATGCCGGTCATGCCGTCCACGAACGGGTACTGGATGGTCAGTCCGAGCACGCCGAGCGAGTAGGTGCGGATCATATACGCCGCCATGTCAATATACGCCGGGTCTTTGGTGAAGATTCTGACAAAAGCGCCCGAGACCGTCTGTGCGAGCAGGAACATGATGCCGCAGAACACGAGGCACAGCAGCACAATGCACCGAAACGCCTTCATGACGCGTTTTTCGTCGCACGCGCCGTAGTTATAGCCGAGAATGGACTGTGTGCCCGCCGTAATTCCGCCGAGCGGCATAGTGATGACGAGCATGAAGCTCTGCATGATGGCGGCACACGCGATGAGCATATCGCTGTCTGCGCCGCCGTATTTGCGCAGCATGACGTTGATGGAGATGAGCAGCACGTTATCCAGCGCGATGATGAGCGCAGGCGACAGACCGACCTGCACGATACGGCGCATCCAGCCGAAATTGACCGGCTGACGGGTAATGCGGACGGCGGCTCTGTCACTCATCAGAAAACGCAGGATGTACGCCGTCGAGCACGCCTGCGACAGCACGGTCGCAAGAGCGGCTCCGCGCACGCCCATGTCCAGCGCAAAAATGAACACCGGGTCAAGTGCGATATTTACGGCCGCTCCGAGCATAACCGACCGCATTGCGGTACCCGAAAATCCCTGACTCATTGTAATTTGATTGAGTCCGTAGCTCAGTAATGCGAACACCGTGCCGGAAACATAGGTCGTAAAGTACGCCTGCGCGTAGTCCCACAGGAGCTCGCTGCAGCCGAACGTGAACAGGATCTGCCGCTTGAAAATGAGCAGCGGCACGGTCGCCAGCACGCTCAGCGCCAGCAAAAGGTAGAAGCTGTTCGTGATGATCTGACGGGCACCGTCCATGTCGCGCCGCCCCATGCGGATGCTCATCAGCGGCCCGCCGCCGAAGCCGATGAGCGCACCGATGGCGGTAATCATGGTCACCACAGGCGCGCACACACCGACACCGGCCAGTGCCGCATCGCCCGCGCCTGCAATGTGGCCGACGTACATGCGATCGACCACGCTGTATAGAATATTGACAAACTGTGCCAGCATGGCCGGTATGGCAAGCTGCAGAACCAGCTTGCCGACTGGCGCTGTACCCAGCGGGCTGTCTGTTTGGGACATGGTTCTCTCCCCTTTCTGCTCCCTCTATTATAGTGAAATTCGCGGTTGGCGTAAAGAGAAAAATGCCCTGACGAGAGGTCAGGGCATTGCATGTTTTATTTAGGAATGCTGTCGTCATATACGAATGTTGCCGTAATGGCATCCGCATAGATGCAGTTTTTCAATTCTTCGCTGCTATCTGGTTCGATAAACGCATTGATATCTACCGTGTGCGTTGCTCCATCCGTGTTGAACACACGCACAACAAGCGGTATCTCTACATCGACTGCTAAATCGTCGATTGGCTTCTCCTGTCCCGCGACAGCCACTGTCAGGTTGTCCGTTGGCAGTTTGCTCAGCTCGGACGAATCTCCATACTGGGTCGAAGCGCCGCCACTCGGGAACGTCATCTCAATATCATACGCCGCATTGATTGTATCGGCATCATGCCGGAAAATGATTTTGCCGGTGCCGCTATTCAGACCCATACCATACGCACCGATAGGTTTGTCCATGTTCTGCCACGCATTGCCATCCCATGTGTAGCTGTTGAATGTTATTCCGTTGGCTTCTGTGTTATTGCCGGAAAAATGATACTCTACAACCACACCCGATTGTTTCTCTGTCGTAGCCTGCTCCACCGGCGTGATGGAAATCGTATTATCCGCCGGCTGTGTCTTTGCCTGTCCGCACCCGCTCAAAATCCCCACAAGAGCCAGTGCCAGTCCTGCTGCGTATCGTTTTTTCATGTGGTACACCTCCGTTTCAGCATTTACATTTCATAGCAGAAAATTACAGTGTACGCTTCCGCATACACACTTTTCTGTACGGCTTTGCTGTTTTCCGGTTCCGAAAACGCATCAATAGATACCGGAATGATCGTACCGTCCGTGCGGAACACACGCACGAGCAACGGAATTTCCGTGTCGACTGCCAAGCCATTGACAGGTTCCTCCCACGCAGCAACAGTTGCTGTCAATCCCTCCATCGGCAGACTGTTTCTCTCGGGCGAATCCATAACCTGTGTATATCCGCCAAGCGTTGGTGAATCTGCTCCAATCTTATAGTTCGCATTCGCTGTATCGCCGTCACGCTCGAATTTAATCGTTCCCTTGCCGCTGCCCAACGCCACCGAACGAAAACCAAACGTGGCATCCTCGTCTTTCTGCCATGCGCTGCCGTCCCATATATAACAGCCAAACAATACGCCCTCGGCTTCGCTCCTGTGGCCGGAAAAATTATACTCAATCAGTCTGCCGCTCTGGTCTGCGGTCGTTTCCTTCACCGGTGTAAGACTGATTGTGTTGTCTGCCTGCGTTTGTCCGCACCCGCTCAAAATCCCCACAAGAGCCAGTGCAAGTCCTGCTATGTACCGTTTTTTCATGTGGTACACCTCCTTTTATTGTTGTGCTTACAGTGTAGCAGATTTGGGTGATATTGTCTATTTCCAGACCATGCAAAATCTGCGTTTGCTTCTGTGCAATGTAACGACAAAAAAGCGTTCCGGCATACGTCGGAACGCTTTTCGATGCAATTTTACTTCGCGTATCTGCGGGAAAACTTAGCCGTTCTTGCGAGCGATAGCCTTCTTAGCAGCCTCTACGATGTGAGCAGCGGTCAGACCGTACTCCTCGCGCAGGAAGGACTCAGCGCCTACCTGGCCGAAGCGATCCTCAACGCCTACCATCTCCATCGGAACCGGGTTGTTCTTGATAACAACGTTAGCAACAGCAGAACCCAGACCAACCTTTACCTGATGGTTCTCAGCGGTTACGATAGCGCCGCACTCAGCAGCGGAATCGAGGATGAGCTGCTCGTCGAGCGGCTTCCAGGTGAACATATCGATAACCTTGGCAGAGATACCCTCAGCAGCCAGCTGCTCCTGAGCCTTCAGTGCCTCGTCTACCATGATGCCGGAAGCGATGATAGCTACGTCCTTGCCTTCCTTCAGGGTAACGCCCTTGCCGATCTCGAAGTCAGAGCCATCGCCGTAAACGGTGGTGAAGCCCTTACGGATCATACGCATGTAGGAGAACTTGCCGGATGCTGCCAGCTTCTTGGTCAGGCAGTTGATCTGAGCGAAGTCAACCGGGTCGATAACAACTGCTTCCGGTACGGACATGTACAGAGCGCAGTCCTCGAACGGCATGTGGGTACCGCCGTTGTATGCAGCGCATACGCCGGGGTCGGAACCGATAACGTGTACCGGCAGCTTAGCGTAAGCTGCGGACATGAATGCCTGGTCAAATGCACGGCGGGAAGCGAAGCAGCCGAAGGAGTGCATGAATACGGTGCGGCCGGTAGCAGCCAGACCTGCGGCAACGCCCATAGCGTTAGCCTCTGCGATACCTGCGTTTACGGTCTGCTCCGGGAAAGCCTTAGCCAGCTTGCCGGTATTGATGCAGTTCTCGAGGTCGCAGTCAACGTGCATAACCTTGCTGTCCTTCTCCATCAGGTCCAGCATAGCGGTAACAAAACCGTCACGGTTGTTACGAGAATCCTTCTCGTGCTTGCCAATCAAAGTAAAGCTCATGTTCAATACCCTCCCTTACTGTGCCTTGATCTCAGCGAGCTTCTTCTCAGCAGCAGCAATGGCTTCATCCCACTGCTCCTTAGTCGGCTGAGAGGAGTGCGCGCCAGTGCCTTCAGCAAAGGTGGCGCCCAGGCCCTTAACGGTGTTCAGGACGATGCAAGTCGGTACGCCCTTGGTGTCGTAAGCGAGCTGAACAGCGTCGTAGATCTGCTCTACGTCATTGCCGTCCTGCAGCTCGATAACGTTCCAGCCAAATGCGCTAAACTTAGCACCGATGCCCTTGCCGTGGCTCATAACCTTGTCAACAGCACCGTCGAGCTGGTACTTGTTGTCGTCTACGAAGCATACGAGGTTGTCCAGCTTGTAGTGAGCTGCGAACTGAGCAGCCTCCCAAACCTGGCCCTCATCGCACTCGCCGTCGCCAACGAATACGAATACATGGCTGTCGCGGCCGTCGAGCTTGTTGCCCAGAGCAGCACCGGTAGCGGTGGACATGCCCTGACCGAGAGAACCGGTCGTCAGGTCAACACCGGGGGTCTTGGTACGGTCGGTATGGGACGGGAAGTTGGTGTGCGGCTGATTGAGGGTATAAGCGTCCTCGATCGGGTAGAAACCCTTCAGACCGAGGGTAGCGTACATAGCCGGACCAGCGTGGCCCTTGGACAGTACGCACCAGTCACGATCTTCCCAATGCGGGTTCTTCGGATCAACCTTCATTACTTCGCCGTACAGAACTGCCAGCGCATCAATAACGGACATTGCACCCGGAACGTGGCCGAAGCCAAGCGAACCGACGGTCTTCAGGGTCTCCACACGGATTTCCTGAGCAAATACACGAAGCTCCTGCATCTTTTCTGCTTTCTGCATTGCATACACCTGCCTAATTCAAAATATAATTTTCTCTCCGCGGAACAGGTTCCAGCGTACAGCGGCACAATGCCACTGTTTTACGAATACAAGTGTATCACCAAACCGCCAAAATTTCAACCGAAATTCCTGCATTTGTTCGCAAAATTCCAATTTCATTCAAACGCCTTATGGAAAATATCTAATTTATTTCGAGTAAAATTAGGTAATTTGTTGGTTATCTGCTGGTTATATGTATTTATTTTGTTGGTAAACCTCTTGCAAAACGGTAAAAATATATTTTCAAAAGGGGTATCCCGCCCTATTTTCGCTGTTTGTCTGCGTATCCCTCTCCCCGCAGACGGGTTACCGCTCCTCTCCCCGCTCACTGCCAGAAATTATTTTTGAAAGGCGGTTTTACGGATTTTGCTTACTTTCTGCCGTTCTTCACCGCGAATTATCATGTATTTCCGACCTTTTTCGCCAAATCCATGTCATATTCCCATTCTTCGGAGCAGTGGACATTTGGTTACAAATTTGATAAACTAAAGAAAACATTGTGGATACATTCGGATACTACTGGGCGGATATTATTATGTGGGAGCTGTGAATATGAAAGTCAGCCGTCTCAATTCGATAGAGCAATATGTCATCTCGCGCGAGACCGTCAGCATTGACGAGCTGTGCGAGGTTTTTGGCGTGTCCAAGAATACCATCCGCCGCGACCTGAACGAGCTTGAGCAGCGCGGCCACATCACCAAGGTATACGGCGGCGTGACCGCTACGGTTCCCTCCGGTGCCGTGCCGACGCCCATCCGTTCGGGCCTCAACCAGATCGACAAGTCTCTCATCGGCCGTCTGGCCGCCGAGGAGGTCGCGGATGGCGATACTATTTTTATCGACTCCGGCACGACCACCCTGTGTCTGCTGCGGTTTCTTGTGGCAAAAAAGCGGATTACGATCATTACCCACTCGCTCGGCGCGCTGAGCGAGGCCTCCAAGTACGATAACCTTAATATTATCTCGCTCGGCGGCATTTACAGCCCGACTACAGATTCGTTTGTCGGCCTGTCCGCGATCGAAGCGCTGTCCACCATGCGTATCAACAAGGCGTTCATGGGCGCGACCGGCGTGTCGCTGACTGCAGGCATGACCAACACCACCTTCCTCGAAGCCGAGATCAAGCGTGCCGTTGTTCACCGCGCGGATAACATCTACGGCATGGTCGATTCGTCCAAGATCGGCAAGGAAGCGATTGTCACGTTCTGCCACCTCAAGGACCTGACCGCGTTCATCACCGACTGCGAACCGCCGAAGGAGTACGTTGATCTGTGCAATGCAGAAAACGTAAAACTGAGATATGAGTAACATAACGGGAGCAAATCACACGATTTGCTCCCGTTTTCATTTATTCAGGAACCAGACACCGGCATTGAGATACGCCGCGTATATCAGCCAGGCCAAGTACGGCACAAGCAGCCATCCCGCCTGTCTGTCAATACGGTAAAACGCCCTTGCGGTGACAAGCACAAGTGCCAGCAGCAGAATCAGCCACCAGAACGCCGTTCCGTACAGTCCAACGCGGAAAAACAGCAGCGGCCACACGAAATTCACTGCAAGCTGCGTGTAATACAGCGCGAGCGCGTTGCTTCGCTCCGGCGAACCGGACTGCCGCACGCGCAGACTCGCCCAGCCCATGAGCACATACAGTATCGTCCACGCAATGGGGAATATCCATGCCGGCGGTGCAAGCGGCGGCTGCACCAGCGCCGCATACTGCGACATACTCCCCATCGTCAGCCAGGCCGCAAGTCCACCGACCGCCAGAGGCAGTGTAAAGCTGAAAATCTTCATTCTCCGTCCCTCCCGTTCCTATTTATATGGAGCGAGAGGGATTTTATTCATTTACAGCTCTCTTTTCCGGTAAATGCCCACACCAATGCGCCAGCACACTGCATACACGATGGTCCCGACGATCACCAGTCCGCCGAAGAACGCCGTAAGCTGTCCGACCGACCAGCTGTCCATGCCGCCGACAGCCTGCACAAGTTTATTGAACGCCGGATGCTTTTTGACGACGGTCAGCAGGATGATCGGCACCCACACCACGCCAATGAGGAAATACCGACCGCGCTCCGGACCAAACCGTAAAACGAGTACAATTTCAATACCCATCAGCGTCAGGCCGGCCGCCTCACAGGCCAGCATGCCCATCATATCCTCTGCCATTGCATCACCGCCGAAGGCATTCATGCCTGCAATGCATATCATGCCCAGTGCCACAACCGTCAGATTGACCAGCAGGCTGATCGCAAATTTGCTGCTCACCACATCGCGCCGAGAGACCGGAAGCGACAGACTCAGCTTATCCCATCCGTAGGCATAATCGCTGCTCATGAGCGTTGCGGGCACCATAAGCGACAGCATACACAGCATAGCCGGCACAAACGACAGCCCTTTTCCGGAGACGATCGAGACCAGCGCAATTACAATTATTGCGATCATTATTGCCTTCATCGACCGGCGCAGATTCATCCAGTCCGCATACAGCATTGCTTTCATCTTGCATCCTCCCCTCTCGTCAGGAATAGCATGATCTGTTCGATGTTGACCGGCTCAACCGACCAGTTCTCCGGTACGCCGTCACGTCTTACCAAGGCTTCACAGCCGAACGCGCCCACGCGCTTTGCCCGCACGGCAGACGGGTCAAGGGCGTTCAGCTGATCGGCGGTGCAGCGCAGTATACCGCAGGTGTCGAGCAGCTCGTCGCGCGGCTCGCTCAGCAGCACCTCGCCCTTGTGGATGAAGGTGATCTCGTCCGCGATTTTGTCCAAATCGCTCGTGATATGACTGGACAACAGAATCGCGTGATTTTCGTCCTGCATGAAGTCGTACAGCAGATCGAGAACTTCATCCCGCACGACCGGATCAAGGCCGCTCGTCGGCTCATCAAGCAGCAGCAGTTCCGCGCCATGCGACAGCGCCGCCGCGATATTCAGCTTGGTTTTCATGCCCTTGGAGTAGTCCTTGATGGCCTTTTCTCGGTCAATGCCGAATTTTTCGATGTACGACGCAAACTGCTCCGCATTCCAGTTTTTGTACGCTCTGCCGAGCAGCGTGCTCACCTGTACGGCGCTCATCGCGCTCGGGAAACCGCCGTCCTCGAGCACCACGCCAATCTTCTCACGAACGGACGGGTTCGAGCCGTGTCCCCCCAGCACGGTAATCTCGCCGCTGTCCGGCCGGATGAGGTCGAGCACCGCCTTGATGGTCGTTGTCTTTCCGGCACCGTTTTCTCCTATTAACCCCATTACCGTGCCTCTCGGCAGGGTAAATCCCACATTGCGGAGCGCAAAGCCGCCGTATTTCTTGCAGACGCCGTGCAGCTCCAGTGCATTCTCTCTCATAATCCTTCCTCCTCAAACAGTGTCCGTGCCAGCTCTGCAAACTCGTCCGCAGACAGTCCGGCCAGTCTTGCCGCCTGCACAGCGTCCGTCAGGTGGTCTTCCACCGTGCGAAGCTGCGCTTCCCGCAGACGTTCGCTGCTGACCGGTGCAACAAAGCTGCCGCGTCCGGTCTGGCTGGTGATAAGGCCCTCGCGCTCAAGCTCCTCATACGCACGCTTAGTCGTGATAACGCTGATGCGCAGCTCCTTCGCCAGCAAGCGCATAGACGGCAGCGCCTCCCCCGGCTGCAGCTCTCCGCCGAGGATTTTCGCCTTGATCTGGCGTGTGATCTGCTCGTAGATCGGCGTGCTGTCCATGTTGGATACTATGATGTCCATGCCGTCCCTCCCTCTTTTATTGTATATACTCATTATATACAATATGAGCAATATGTCAAGGGATAGATTTCCACCAGACGCGATTTTTCACAAACGAAGCGGTTTGAGAGATGGCGGTTTTTCACACGCTCAACGCAAAGCACAATTCCCGCTGAAAAATTTTATAGTATTTTTATACAAACTGCCGAACATTTTTTCTTGCATTTTGACGAAAAGCACGCTATACTGTAATTGTTCAAAGAAAGTGCTTAAAAACAGCACAAACGCTGTAAAACACAGCTTTACTAATTGACTATCTCTCTTTTTCCTTTCTTTTTTACTCTTTTCTTCTTTGTGATCGGATCACACCTCCCGATCACAGCAAAGCAGGCTCGGTTTATCCGAGCCTGTTTTGTTTTTGTCTGAAATTTTATTTCCCGTGTTGCAAACGGAGAATTGAAAACAGAAAATAAATGATGAATATAATGGTAAACCTCGTGAAAACGGCACCCGTTCTACATACTCCGTAGGGTTGAGTGCCCTCAGAGGGTGAATTGCCCAAAATGCAAGAGAGACCACTCCGGAGCGCCCGCCATTTGTCAATTCATTTGCAAACACCTAACCGTAAAGGCACCAAAAACACCGTTAACCGGGCGCGTTCGGTCGTGCTATGGGCGCACACTGTACTCCCATACGGTACACCCTGCACAAACCAGAAAGAAACTGCGTTCATTTTCCATTCTCAATTACACACAAAAAGAACCCGAAACCAAGGCTTAACAGTCGTAAGGAACTATAAGTCTTGCGGTTGGGGCAGAGGACGGTGTGACCGTGAAGGTCACGCCGTTTTTCTGCGTCCAAGGGTAGATTCTGCGATCATGGGTTCTGCCAGCACGGGGATCTCCACCTCGTCAACGAAATTAAAGATGATCTCCACCTTCTGTCTGCGCTTGCCGCCAGACTTATCCGGTGCGTGAATGACGATCTTCCTGATATACTCGTTGACAATCGTCTGCGTCAGCTCCGTGACATCCACATACTTTTTCGTCAGCGCAATGAAAGCGTCCAGATCATCGCCCATTGCCTGCCGCTGCTCGACCCATTCTTCCGTTGTTTCAATTTCGAGCTTTAACCGTTCCTGCTCCGCTTCATAATCAGCCGTCATTTTCTTATACCTCTCCTTGCCGATCTCACCGAGAGCGTAATCCTCATAGAGCCGGGACATGACCACATCAAGATTGGCAAGGCGTTTTCTTGCCTGCTCCACGCGCTTCTGATCTTCCCGGATGTCTCGTTCCCGATCGGCGCGGCGGTAATGCTGCCACTCCTCCTGAAAGCCCTCCACATCGCTGCGGATATACGCATTGACCGCCTGAATCCGTTCCTGTACCAGTTCCCGCAGTACATCTTCCCGGATATAGTGGGCAGAACAGGTGCCTCGACCGCTTTTGTAGCTGGAGCATACATAGTGGTCTTGCTTGCCGTCAAAGCCCTTGCAGGTGGCGAAATAAAGCTTGCTGCCGCAGCCTGCACAGTAGACCAGTCCTGCGAATAATCCCTGCCGTTCCGCTTTCACGGGACGGCGTTTGTTTTTGCGCAGCTCCTGCACTCTGTCCCATTGTGCCTGAGACGCGATAGCTTCCTGCGTGTCCGGCACGATGAACATATCCTCCGGATTGTTGGGAATCCTCTTTTTCAGCTTGTAGGACTTGGAGTAGGTCTTGAAATTGCAGGTACATCCGGTGTATTCCTGCCGTTCCAGAATCCCGACGATGGATTGATTGCTCCAGCCATACGGGTTCTTGGGCATCGGCTTTCCCTTACGGCTGGCATACAGCGCCTTGGTCGTGAGAACCTGATCCCTTTCAAGAATCCGCGAAATCTGCTCCGGGCCTTTGCCGTCAATGCAGAGGTCAAAGATGCGCTTGACAATCGGGGCGGCATCCTCATCCAGAATCCACTTGTCCTTGTCATTTGGGTCACAGCGGTAGCCATAGGGCGGTTTGCCCAGATGCTTGCCGCTGGTGCCGCGCTGACGCAGGCTGGTACGGACTTTCTTGGAGGTATCTCTTGGATACCACTCGTTAAATAAGTTGCGGATTGCGGCAAAGCCCTCACCGTCCCCGCGCTGGCTGTCCACGCCGTCGTTGACGGCAATGAAGCGCACATCGTAGCTGGGGAAGATGATGTCGGTGTACTGGCCTACAGTCAGGTAATCACGACCAAAGCGAGATAGGTCTTTGCAAAGCCAGCAGCCTACCAATCCCTGCTTTACCAGTTCAAAGCCCTCCTGTACGCCGGGGCGCTGAAAGTTCGTGCCGGTATAGCCGTCGTCAACCAGCACTTTCAGGTTCGTGTAGCCATGATCTCGTGCGTATCTGGTTAAAAGCTCGCGTTGATTCTGCATCGAATTCGACTCGCCATCCTGCGAATCCTCGTTGCTGAGGCGGCAGTAGAGTATCGTAATTTTTTGCTGATCCGTCATAACGTCCTCCTTCACGTTCGGGTCAGCCGACAGAATCGGTGTGCCTGGAATTATATTACCATAGTTTTGTGTCACTGTCATTGACAAGCCACCTCCCGGTCAGAAAAAATAAGCCGTTTTACCTTGGCGGTAAGCGGCTCGGTTCCGTCACAGACGGTTTCAATGGTGTACCACGTGTTTCCAATCTTGCGCTCCACGGTTTTGCAGAAGGGGCTTCGCCTGTTCCAATAGGCCTCGCACTCCTGCAAAAAGGACTCCGGCGGGTCAAAGATCGGATCAAAGTAGCTTTCATGGTCAAAGACCTTGCAAAGCTCAAAGACCAAATCGTCTTTCCCCTCCATCACGTCACGGTTGATTTTGTCAATGCTGATAATTTTTCCATATACGATTCCTTTCTCATAATTCTATTTCGTTTTTGCGGCTGCGCAGTTGTGTCTGCTGCCGCTCCTGCTCCAACCGCTCACGCTCTTTGCACCATGCGGTGATGGGTAGCTTGCCATCCTTGAAATACGGTTTCAGCTTGCGTTCCGCCATATAAAACGTCCGCAGCGTATCATCATGCTCCGACTGGTATTTTTGTCTGGATTTTTCAAAACGGATGCTTCCCAGCTTATCCGCAACCGGTTTTCCATCGACATAATACTGTGCCATGCGCAGCAGCTCGTCCAGTTCCTTGATGCAGGATTGCTTTTCCCCGGCAGACGCTTTCATTGCGCTGATGCTGTTCTGCATGGAATGCAGCGCGGCATCCAGATCATCGGTGGTAAAAGCTGCTTCTCCTGCAAAAAGCGGAATGCATCCGCATACCGCTGTAAGTTGGCTGTCTTGGCCTTTGTGCTGTATGCGCCTTTATTGCGGTTATTGTAATAGGTCATCAGCAGATCGTTCAGCATAGGCGGCTGCGGCTTGGAGAGTTCTTCCTTAACCGCTTTCAGCCATTCCAGCAAAGAGGCGATTTTATTTTTTGCTTTCCGCAGCATGGCGTTGGTTTTGCGAACCCAGCGGTTGAAGTCGACCTTGTCGGTACGGATGCCCTTCACTTCCATTGCGCGGACAGACGGCCCCTCATGGACGGTAGGAATCTGTTCAATGCCTTGACGGGCATAGCTGCGGTGGTCGATCCGGCAATCCAAACCTTTCTCCACAAACTTCGCGTTGCACAGATCAGCCCACGCCTGCCGCCAATACTCCAAGGTTTCGGGACTGCCCCAGTCGGTGGTCGGCACAGCGTTGAACATATAGTTGCCCGCCTCATCCAGAATACGCTCACCATGCTCGTCCAACACATATTCCCGCCGCTGCTTATTTCCCCACTTGCCGTCCGGCTCAATGGGGCGAATGGGACACATAACATGAAAGTGGGGATTGGAAATGCCGCCATTCTCCTTGTTGGGAGAGTGAACGGCAAAATCCACTACCATGCCCCGACTCACAAAATCGTCCAACAAAAATTGCCTTGCCAGAGCGATGTTCTCCTGCATGGAAAACTCGTTCTGCAAGGCAATATCAAAGCTGTAGGCAAGCTGCGCTTTCTTTCCGCGCTCGGCTTTTTCCACGGCGTTCCAGAGCGTTTCACGGTCTGCGTATTCCGGCGGGGCGTGGGATGGCAGCAGGATTTCCGAACAGATCACACCGCCCTTACGGGAGTAGTCGCTGTCCTCGCCGTAATACTCGCTGTGCAGCTTTTCTCCGGCACGGTAGGCGGCAGACGCCACGGCGGATTGTCCCGCGCTGCGTTTGATCTGCGTCACATGAAAATGGAATAACGTGATACTCAGCCCCCCTCTTTCTGTTCAGACCGGTTGTGTTCGTTGACCGCTGCCATGAGCAGACCTTTGACCACCGGCAGGTCAAAAACCTTTTCGGCCAAGGCATAAAACTCAGCACGTGTCAACAGCTTCGTCAGCGGAGCAATGCTTTCCATATCCGCGCTGCGGACGATCAGGTTGTGTGCGCGTTTGGTTCGGCAGGCGAGACCAGCCCCTTGTACGGAACAAAGTGACGCAAAACAGCCCGGACACGCAACTGTCCGGGTGATAGGCTCCGCAGGACGCACATACAGGGCTTGACCATGTATAGAAGTGCGCCCTTCGTCCCGGTGGGACTTTCGGGATGTTCCCGGATCGTCAGTTTTTCTTTCGCTGCCAGACGATTTCATACCTCAGCGCGTCGGCAAGCTGAACAGCCTCTGTGTAGCGTAGGGACTCCCGCTGGAGCTTGTTGGACAGGTTGGATACGCTGTCAGACCAGCCGTGCTCGTCGTGCAGCAGATCGACCACCTCCTGCATGGTCATTCCCTGACGGACGATGTACGACTTGATTTCGTTTCTCAGATTGGATTTCATCAATTTTTACCTCCATAATTTCGTGTAGCGGTTTTTCGTATCGGTAATTTTGGTATGCTTGTAGGTGAAAAATCTGCCGTGCCGCAAATCCGCTCAGATTTCCGCCCGTGATGCCCTGTTCGCAGCAGCACCCTATCGGCTTCATCGTTCTGGGCGAGGTCATGCGGAACGGTGGGATATACCACATCCCAGTGCAATGGCTTCACACTACGATAAACCACCGGACGGTGCATTGCGTTCGGCTTACAGTGAAAAATTCCATGAATTTCACAAGGATTGACTGCAATGTGCCTTTTTTGACATCCTACCAGCACTCTGTACATAGCGGAATTACGGCATTTTGCTGTGTACATACGTACCAATGGCGCAGGGCAGGTAGCATTTCACGGCATGGGCAGCTTTGTTCACGAGTGGGTGCGCGTCAGAAAATCGCTGAACGAGCGCTGCCTGATAGGTGTCAGCCCGTTTTCATCGCACCAGATTCCGTAAATGGCATACAGCTCCTTGGAGGTGACAGACATATCCGCCTTCAGCCGAATATAGCCGGTGGATTCCATAAAGTCGATGGCATTGTTGACGTCACGCTTGACGTACTCCCGATTGTTCAGCGTCCGGGGACTTTCCGTGAATCGGAAGCTGTTTGCCGCAAGCCGCTGCAAGCCCTCAAACGCCCAGAGAAAAATGCCCTCGACCTCTCGCTTCATCTTCTCGGCAATATCAGGATCGTCCACACGATTGGCAGGCTTCTCTTTTGTGGTCAGGATCAGTTGGCGGCGGTAAAAGCCGTTGCTGCGGTCGTAGAGGGATTGCAGATCGCCATTGGAGAATGCCAGCAGCCGGGCATACATCCACCCCTGATAGCTCTGGACGCTTTTGCGTTCCAGATCCATCTTATCCTGTGCGGTAACGATGGATTTGACATAGTTGGTCTGCTTCAGAGCCTCCATTTTCATATCGTCATCCACAAGAAGATGAATGTGCTCCAGATCGGCGCGGGCAAACCGGTTGTCGGAGATTTTTGCAATCCTGCCGTCCTTCATATTGCAGCCAAACAGCCGCGCCAGCACGGGACCGATTTGCGATCTTCCTTCGCCGCCCTCGCCCTTGAGGATCATCATGCGCTGCCCCTTGGTGCTGGGAACGAGGCAATAGCCGATATATTCCTGAAAGGTGGGAATGTCCTCTGGGTAAAGCAGGTCGGAGAGAAAACGCAGCCAGACAACCGGCTCCTCCGCCTGCGGATTGTAAGCAATGGGAAACCGGCTGCGCACGATTTCAGAACGTCCTGCGAGAAAGCTGCCATCGATGCGGAGCGTCCCGTTCTGCACATGAATCTCATCCGGCTTCGTCGGGAAACTCTCTGCATGAGCCGCCAACTTCATGATCTCCACGATATTGGAAATGGTGTGCGGAATGTTTTTTGCGGCACAGCACTCCAGTTCGGCATAGATTTTCTCTTTCAGCAGCAGCGGGTCTGTCAGCCGCCCATCCGGTGTGAAAAATGCGTTGTCCGTATAGATGAGCTTGTTCTTTGACAAAAACTCCCGGCAAAAAGCCGCCTCATTGACGTCCTTGCCATCGAACCATGCTGGGAAATCAAGCTCTGCATACTTCTTGTTCACGCGGCGTCCCTCCCATTGACTGTTTCCTTGAGCTTGTCCAGCCGACCATCTGCAAGCAGATAACGAACTACCTCGGCGCGTTCATAGGAATCACCCGCGCACAGAATATCCAAGTAATACTCCACCTCATCCAGCTTGTGGCAGGCTTCTGCAAATCGTTCATCCGGTACTTCTGCCGGTAATTGCGGCGCACAGTTTGCCTTCCAGTCCCGCAGCACACGGGCATAATCGGACAGAACAGAATAGCACAGCCGCTCATTTTCTCTGAGCTGCTGTGCTTCTGTTCGGATGCGCTTTGTGTGGAGCGCCGCTGCGCTGGGCGGCTTGTCCGGTGTGAGGTGAAAGTCTGCGGCCAGCTTCTGCGCTGCATCATACAGCGAGAGCCGGAACAGCTTGCTTACAAAATCAATCACATCTCCGTGCTCCCCGCAGGCGAAGCAATAATAGTCATCGTCCGCCGCATACAGGCTGGGATGCCGGTCATTGTGAAACGGGCAGAGCGCCATGCCGTAATGGTTGACCTCCACGCCGTACCGCTCCGCCGCCTCCCGGCAGCTTACACCATATTTGACGTTCTGAAAACAATTCATGCGTTATCCTCCGTAAAATAGATTGGAGAGGCAGCTTTCACTCCTCTCTGCCTGTTTTATGTTCGGATTCGCAAAAAGCAGACGGATGGCATGACAAGTTCATTTCAAAAAAAACATGACAGGAGGGTGCAGCATGGCACAGGAGCTTATCAGCCACAAGGTTTTATCTCTGGATTTCTGGCAGGATACCGTAACCTATGCAGGAAGCGTCATGCCGACCGGCACGATTGGCTGTGCGGTACTGAATATCCCAGACGAAACGATTGCGCAGTTGGACGCGCCGTGCATGACCTTGAATCTGCTGCTGACCGGCATCGGGGCAAAGAATGTGGATAGGCAGCTTCTTCCGAAAGCGCAGGAGGCGGGACAGACCATCATTCATGCGCTGCATGATGTCCAACCGTTCTCCCGCTTGGACAGAAAGCAGTTTGAAGATTATCTCATGCAGGCATTTTCCGAGGAAGCATTTACCGAGCTGAACGAGTATTTGCAGCTCCCGATGGAGCAGCAGGCAGCCAGCAATATCACAGGAGCGCATCCCTTGGCGGCGCTGCTGGTGCGCGTTATTCCAGTGCTGGGGCATTTGAGCTATTCCCTGCACCAGTACAAGAAAACTATGACGGCGTTTGCAGAATTTCTGCAAGAGAATGCCGAAATACGAACGCCTGCGGGATACGCCGCTGCATTCGGGCAGTTTTTCAAGGAAAACGTGACTCTGGAGGAAAGCAATCCCTCATGGATGGCACTGACCAATGCGACAGTGCAGTATGTCCCTGCGATCCGTCTCGGAAATACGCAGGCGCAGCTTGTCAAGCGGATGCATTTTGTATCCTTCGTTGGGATGTTCCGCGCCGATCTTTTTGAAGGTTTATGCGTCGGACACGCGCCGAGGAAATGCGCGGTCTGTGGGAAATGGTTTCTGACCACTGACGCAAGATACGCCAAATACTGCGACGGTCTGGCTCCCGGAGACAAGCGCGGGCGTACCTGCCGTCAAGTCGGGAATCTCCGTGGACGGGAGCAGCGGGAGCTTGCCGCCGACCATCCCATCAAGAAAATCTATACGAAGCGGTTCAACACGATCACGCAGTATCTTGGCCGCGGCACACTGGACGAGCAGACCGCCGCCGCAATGAAAGCACTGGCAAAAAGCAAGCTGGAGAAAGCCCTGCAAGACATCGGCTATGCGCAGGGCGGCTATGCCGCCGAGATGGAGCAGGCGGCTCTGCTGGCGGAAGCGAAGGAAACGATGGAGCGGTAATGGAACGCCATAGCGGTGGGAGGTGCAGACATGGAGGATAACCGTAACAAACTGATACCGGCACAGCTTGCGGGCTACACATGGGAGCTGTCCGGTTATGCGTCCAAAGTGCCGTTCGCCAATGAGGACAGCCTGACCATGTGCGAAGTCCGGAACATCTTTCGGCTTGACCCGGAACCGCCGCAAATGGAGCTGGACGACTACATACGCGAAACTGTCCGTCACAAAGACCTTGCATACTTTTCCTTCTTCCTGCACCACTTTGAAAAGCGTCTGAACAGCGTGATTTACCGATTTCTCACCCACAACGGAATTGATCGCTACGATCCGGCGCGGTTTCTGGACTATAAGCTGGAACTCCTGCAAATGCTGCTGTTTTGCCTGCCGAGGTTCGACCCGGCGCAGGAAACAGAATTCCTGAAATACGCGAAGCATTATATTCAGGACGGGCTGCTGTTCTGCCGTATGATGGGAGAAGTCGGTTCCTTTGCCAGTCTTGCGGAGTACCGGCGTGTGCGTCAGATCGGCGCAATCTATAACAATTCGGGTAAGAGACGCGCAGAGGTCGTTTCCGAGTTTGCCATCCAAAGCGGATACAAGGACGAAAGCGTATCTGCGGATGAGCTGCTGACCATTGCCCAGCGCAACCGCAGCATTGTTTCCCTCTACCGCACGGAGCAGGACGAGAACGGCGAAGAAACCAGCGAGGATGTGACGCGCGACGATAGCTGGAACTATGCCGAAATCCTATGGAACGGAATACAGGCAAAGACGGTCACGGCGGCGTTTGAGCAGCTTTCCTACAAAGAGCAATGGTATCTGGGAAAGCGGAACGCCATCTGCATGACCTGCGGGCGCGTCAGCCCCTTGTCCACGCAGTCCACCTTTGAAGATTTAGCGGTGGATTTTGAAGGAACGACAGCCAGCGGTGCGAAGCGGTTCTACCAGCGTACATTAGACAAACTGCGACTGAAGCTGCTGGAAAGCGGTGTGATCCATACCGTGACGCTGAAACAGACCGAGCGCCGCAAGAAGAATAAAAAAATAGCCGCCGCTGTCTACCTGTATCAGGCAGACAACGACAGCGAATGGGGCAAGCTTCGGTTTGATTTTGAAAACGGCACGGCGGAGATCGTAAAGCTGGCGGATTGGGACACGGTGAAAAGCAATATCTTTGCAAAGACGGCGATACGGTTTGTGCAGGGTTTGCCGGAGACGAGACTGCTGAAATCTACAGTGGTTCCGTTTGAGATGGAACGGCTGGATCTGATTTGATCATGACGGAAAGCAAAACGACGCCGTTGACAACATCTTCGGATCGTGCTACAATTTGACTGAAATGAACAATATGGTCATAAATCCAAGGAGCGTGCGCAGTGGCTTTTACAGATGAACAGAATGAACAGATCCGCAAAGACCTGATCCGGGAGGCCCGGCGCTGCGGCATTACCATTGGGATGCGAAAAACCTCTGTGGAGCAGCTGACGGAGGCCGTTGGGATCTCCAAGGGATCATTTTACAAATTCTTTGATTCCAAAGAGCTGCTGTTTTTCGCTGTACTGGAGGACATTCATACCGAGTGCTTCGCGGCGGCGCAGAAGTCTTTGCAGGAAAATACAGCCTTATTGCCTGCCGACCGCGCGGCAGCGGCGATCCTGGCGGCCTGTCGGTGGCTCTCCAGGACAAAAGCTTTTGTGTTCATCGAAAATGACGCAGATTTTCTTCTGCACCGCCTGCCGGAGGAAGTGAAGACCGCTCACTACCACGATGACGAGACGCACATCCGTACCCTGCTGGAGATGGGCGGCTTGCAGCCCAAGGGCGGTATGGCGCTGGCTGCCGCCACAGTGCGGGGCTTGATTTTAACCGTCTCCCATCAGGAGCAGATTGGGGTGCTTTACCCGCAGGTGCTGGAAACGCTGGTGCGGGGCGCCTGCCGGGAGCTATTTGCATAAGCGGAAAAGCCGCAGTGATGCGGCTTTTTCAAAGGACTACGGTTAGCCTGCTCTAACCCATCTGTGCCATCCATGTGAGTTAGAGGAGTTTAACATCTCGTTGTGAGGGCGAAATCATGAGAAACAGTCAAAATTTCTGGGATAAAAACGCCGGGCGGTACGACCGCTTCATGCGAAAGGACGCCGCAGCTTATGAGCAGATGTACGAGCTGCTGCGCCCCGTGGTACGGCAAAAAAACGTTCTGGAGCTGGCGACCGGCACAGGGCTGATCGCCAAAAACATTGTAAACAGTGCCGCTCATATTGATGCCACAGACGCTTCGCCGGAGATGATCGCAGAAGCGAAGCGGGACAACCGATCCGCCAAGCTGCATTTCTCCGTGCAGGATATGTTCCACCTACCTTATGCCGACGAAAGCTTTGACGTGGTCATCGTGGCCAATGCGCTGCATATCGTGCCGGAGCCGGAGAAAGCCCTCTCTGAAATTCGTCGGGTGCTGAAAGAGGACGGGATACTGGTCGCACCGACCTTTACTCATGCCGGTAATGACTTTCGTGGAAAGGGCAAAGCATTTTTCATGAAGCTGGCGGGCTTCCCTCTCCACAGCAAGTGGACAAGCCACGAATACCTGGCATTTCTGCGGGAAAACGGCTGGACGGTGCGGAAAAGCACCGTGCTGAAAGCCTCGTTCCCGCTGACCTACGCAGAGTGCGTGAAATCGGAGGGATGAACCATGCAGATATTGGAACACGGGCAGGCGCAGGAGCGGACGCTGCTGTTTTTCCCCTGCACGGCAGAGCCTGTATGGGCCTTTGCCGACACGATCACGCTGCTTTCTCAGAGATGGCATGTTTTTCAGGTGGTGTATGACGGCCATCAGCCGGAGTATCCCGGGGATTTCACCTCAGTCGAGCAGACCGTGGACGAGGTGATCTCCTATTTGAAGAGCCACGGCGTCTCCCGTCTGGGTGGGGCCTATGGCTGCTCCATGGGCGGTGCCTGCCTGACCCGTATGCTGGCATTGGGGGAAATGCCCATCGACCGGGCCATCATCGACGGCGGGATCACGCCCTATCAGCTGCTCTACCCGGTGCGAAAGCTGCTGCTTTGGCGGGATATTGTGTCCTTTAAAATGGCGGCGAACAGCCGAAAAATTCTGGAAGCGGCCTTTCCGCCGGAACGGTTTACCACCGCAGGGCACGACCCCAAAAAGGAGTACGACGCCATGGAAGCCTATCTCAAAACTTTTTCCGTTCGGACGATCCGCAATGTATTCTGGTCTGCCAACAACTATGCGCTTCCGAAGCGCTCCGCTAAAATCGGTGCGAAAATCACCTACTGGTACGGCGACGATGAAAAGAAGGATCGCAGGCGGGATATCCGGTTCATCAAGCGCTATTTTCCTAAGGCGCGCATCCATGGCATCCCCAAGATGGCCCACGCGGAGCTGGTGATGGTGCACCCGGAAAAGTTCTGCCGGTATGCGGAAAAATTTCTGACTATACAAGCGGAGGAAATATGACATGAGAGAAAAGATCAAACTCTCCGGCGTGCCGGAGACTATGCTGCAAACCGTTTATGCAAGGGCGAAAGAGAGCAGCGGCAGAGGCGCTATCCATGATACAAAGGCGGAAGAAATCATCGGGAAGTTGGATTACGATTTTTCCCTTGCGGACAAGGATACAGCCATGCGCAGCGGCGTTATCGCCCGCACCATCGCGCTCGACCGGATGACGAAGGAATGGCTTGCGTCGCACCCCGGCGCGGTGGTGGTCAACATCGCCTGCGGGCTGGATACCCGGTGCTATCGGATGGCAGGTTATGCGCATTGGTATAACCTGGACCTTCCGGAGGCCATGGCCGTGCGTGAGAAGCTGCTGCCGGAAAGCGGCACGATTTCGCAGATTGCCATGTCTGCCATGGACGATTGGGGCAGCAAAATCAGCGAGCAGAATGTGCCGGTGCTGATCGTCATCGAGGGGCTGACTATGTACCTGTCAGAAGCGGATATGCAGCGCATTTTCACGGTGATTTCCCGCCGATTTGAGAAAGCCACAGTCTTTGTGGAAACCATGAATCCTGCGATGGCGCGGCACTTCAAGGAGAAATCCATTGACGCAAGCAATGCCAAATTCAACTGGGGAATCGAGAATGGGAAAGCACTTGCCGAACTGCTGCCGGGTTTTCGATTCATGGAGGAACACAGTCTGACGGAGGGCATGGCGGCATTCGCACCGATCTATAAACTGCTGGAAAAGCTGCCCGCCGTGCGGAATATTTCCAATAAGATCATTGTGGTGGAAAAGGAGTTGTAGAAGATGTCATTCTTTGAAAACACCCGCAAACCTGTGGGCCTCGGCGGGAAGCTCATGGTCGCCATGATGAATTTGGGTCACAGCCCTGTGGCGCGCTGGGGGCTTCAATTTCTGAATGCTGCGCCGGATGCCAAGGTGCTGGACTGCGGCTGCGGCGGCGGTGCGAACATGAAAAGGCTGCTGAAAAAATGCCCGCAGGGTATCGTGAAGGGTATCGACTATTCTCCCGTCAGCGTGGAGAAGACGAAAAAGGTCAACAAGACCGCCATTGCGGAGGGGCGCTGTGCCGTCCTACAAGGCAGTGTGGCGGATATAATCTTCGCAGATGACTGGTTCGATGCGATCACCGCTTTTGAGACAGTCTACTTCTGGCCGAATCTGCCGCAATGTTTTCGGGTGATTTATCGGGTGCTGAAGCCCGGCGGAACCTTTCTCATCTGCAACGAGAGCAGTGGCGACACGGACAAGGATGAGAAGTGGACGGAGATTATCGGCGGTATGACCATATACAGCGGCGATGAGCTGAAAACATTTCTGGAAAACGCTGAATTCTGCAATGTTCAAATCCATAAAAACAAAATTGGCTGGCTCTGCGTGACAGGACAGAAGCGAGAGGAATAAGGAATGCTGCTGCAAACGATTCTGGAAGGACTGGGACTGGGGGCGCTACTGGTCTTGGTGTGCGCCATCGGCATCCACAAGGGCGCTGTCGGCATGGTGCATCTGTATGACTCGAAGGTACAGGAACGGTGCGTTGCGCTGGGTCTGACCACAAAGGAAAAGATCAAGCAAAACTCGCTGCGCTTCAAGCTGATCTGCGTTCCGGGATATCTTGCTTATGTGCTCATTTTCGTGTATGCCATCAATGGTGCGCAGACATTTTGGGGCGGTTTCTGGCAGTGCTTTGTAATCCTGTCTGTGATGAATCTCATCGACCGGCTTGGCATCGACGGCTATTGGGTCGGACACACCAAGGCGTGGGTGATACCGGGGACAGAGGATCTGATGCCGTACATCTCGAAATCAGACAAGCAGAAGAAATGGCTGTTCGGAACACTGGGAATGGCCGTGATTTCCCTGCTCCTTGCGGGACTCGGGCTGCTGCTGTAAGGAGGAAATACCGATGTCAAAGAAAGCGACCGAATTTCAGAAAAGAGAAATGAGCAAGATGTACCGCGGCAAGGAAATATTCAAGCCGCTGAACACTGGCTGGGTGGATGAGCGCGTAGCCTGCGTGCGGGAGTGGGTGGCGAACATTTTCTTCTACCGCAAGGGCGGCACCACCATCATGATCGATGCCGGGTATAACTACGACCGGCTGGCAGAAAAAATGGACTGGCTGGGCATCGACCCGCAGTCCATCCGGCACATCCTCATCACTCATCAGGACACCGACCACGTGGGCGCGGTGGAGGCAGACAGCCCCGGTTTGTTCCGGAGCGCAAAGCTCTATATCGGTGAGATTGAAAACCGGTATCTCACCGGCGAGGTGCGGCGAAAAGTCATATACCATCTCTATAAATTACCGCAGGTCACAATTAACAACGAAAAGGTGCTGCTGCATGACGGCGAGACTTTCGAGATTGACGGTATCAAAATTGAGTGCTTCCTTGTTCCCGGTCACACATGGGGTCATATGGTCTATCTCATTGACGACAAATATCTCTTCACCGGCGACACTCTCTGGTTCGGCGCGGACGGCGGCTACAGCTTCATTTCCTCTCTGGCAGAAAGCAACAAACTGGCGGTAAAGTCGCTGGCGGCGCTGGAGCAGAAGCTGCAAAGCCGTGACCTGCATCCGCTGTTTCTCACCGGTCACACCGGCTGGACGGACAACTTCGAGTTCGCCTTTGCCCATAAGGACAAGCTTTGCTCACCGTTCCAAAAGCGGGTTCCCGACCCCACCGCGCCTTACGACGCTTATGATGAATCGGACGACACGGAAAAAATGGCAAAGAGTGGGTTCCTGGAGGGGGTGGGGAGATGAAGGTTTATTCCTTCGGCGCAGAAAATGCCCTGGTCATCCTACTGCTTCCCGGCACCTGCTGCCACTGGAAGGGCAATTTTGGACGGGTCATTCCGCTGCTGTCGGACAGGTATCGCGTTCTCTGCGTCAGCTACGATGGCTTCGATGAAACGGAACATACCGAGTTTCCCACTATGCTGGAGGAAACAGAGAAAATAGAATCTTACATTCAGAAACATTGCGGCGGACATATCCGGGCGAGCTATGGCTGCTCGCTGGGCGGCTCTTTTGTGGGGCTGCTGGCGGCGCGGCAGAATATTCATATGGATTACGGAATTCTCGGCAGCTCTGATCTTGACCAAGCATCTCCCATTGCGGCAAAGCTGCAAACAAATCTGCTCCTGCCGCTGATTTATCCGTTTATTCGAGACGGACGGTTCAAGAGTCGATTGCTGCAAAAACGCCTCACGCAGCGAAAGTCGGAAATGGGCGGCTATGTGCAAGTGTTCATGGAGATGCTCGGCGGCGCACGACCTTATGTGACCGTGCAGAGCTGCAAGAATCAGTTCTATTCCGACCTTGTCACCCCGCTGCCGGACAAGATCAACGTTCCGGGAACAGAGATTCATATTTTCTATGCGCTCAAAATGGGTGAGAAATACCGCGAGCGCTATGAACGGCACTTTGCAAACCCAGCCATTCACGAGCAGGACTTGCAGCACGAGGAGCTGCTGGCCTGTTATCCGGAGCGCTGGGTGCAGTTGGTGAAGGATATCATGGAGGGAAAGCGATGAAGCATCAGCACTTTGATGTGGAGACCGCCGGCTTTTACGGCGCGTACTGGGCGTGTGCCGGCGGATCGGACTGCGCGGTCATTGCGATGATTGGTGACGATCCGGAGGATCGGCTTGCGCGTTCAGCCGTGAAATGGCTCTGCGGGCGGGGCGTAAATGTGCTCACCATGTCGCCTGCGAAAAAGGATTACGGCCATCATAATTATCCGCTGGAGCGCGTGGAGACGGCTATTTCGTGGCTGAAAGCCAACGGCAACCATAAAATTGGCATTGCCGGTGCATCAACTACGGGAACGCTCGCGCTGACAGCGGCTGCCATGTTCCCGGATGTTACCCTGACCATTGCCATGACGCCCAGCGATTTTGTGTGGCAGGGTTTCATGCAGGGCAAAAGGGACGGCTGCAAGGAATGGCCGGTCGAGGGCGAGTCGCTGTTCTCCTACCGGGGCAAGCCGCTGCCCTATATGCCGTTTTGCTATCAGCATCCCGACTATTGGCACTGCGTCGCCGCAGAGAGCAAGCGCGCTGGCGATATGGTTAACTCCCGCAAGCTGTTTGACGACTCCGAGAAGGCTCATCCGATCGAGCCGGAGGAATATATTCCTGTTGAAAACATCCGGGGAAAGCTGCTGCTGATCGGCGCGGAGGACGATGCGCTGTGGGATACCGCAAAGTATATCCGCCGTATGGAAAAGCGCCTTGCGGAAAAGCCGCATGAATGCGAGATTGAAACAATGGTTTATGCTCACGGCACCCACTTTGTCTTTCCGGAGGGGATGCTGAAAATCATGCTGCCGGTTGGCTCCGGTCTGTTTGTAAAGTTGGCGTTTCAGGCGGCAAAGAAATATCCCAAGGAATGCCGCCAGACCCGGAAAGACATCGAGAAACGGATGTGCCGGACTCTTGCGGAATGGAAAGGAGCGAAGTGAGATGCGTTGGATGGGAATGCCCATAGCCATATGGGCAGTGTTTGCGAAGTCCTTTCAAGCGCAGCTGACGGCGGTACTGGGCTATGACCCGGACACCGCACGTAAAATCACGGAAAAGGCCAAGCCGAAGTACCGTGAGATCATCGCAAAGCTGCCCGAATTTGAAAAAGGTGATCGGTTCAGCATGAACATCATTGGCTGCGCCATGCTGGGGGCGTTTGTCCTCTCCATGCCGCGCCGTCCCGATGTGGAAAGCCTTACCGACTACTATGAGAAAGCGCAGATGACGCCGCTGATGAAATGGTTCTGCCGCCAAAGCGGCAAGTCGAAGTTCACGCCCAAGGATATTGCCGCCATGAAAGCCACCGCCGCCCGGAAGGCGGCTGACCGCAACCCCTACTCGTGGAATATGGACTTTTACGAGTATCCCGACGGCAGCGGTTATGAGGGGCGCTTCACGAAATGCGGCATCTGCACGCTGATGCAGGAGCTGGGGCTTTATGACCTGACACCCGCCATGTGTCATTTGGACTACGCCATGAGCGAGGCGGGCGGCGTGACGAATTTTGTGCGGCAGTACACGCTGGCCTCCGGCGACCCTTACTGCGACTGCGGATATCAAAAGAAACGAGTGTGAGGTGGCGGAGTATTGAAATATTTTGAGTTCGGACAAGAGTACCCGGAACTGATGGTGATGCCCCACGGCGGCGTATGCTATCGCGGCGCACTGCCGGTGGCGGAGGAAATGGCAAAGACCTATGGCAGGCGCTAGAGGCAGAGTGTGGGAATTACTTGCAGGGAGGGGGAAAACCATGAACTATAAAATCGAGAAAAACACTGTACAGGAAACGCTGATCATCCCACTCTATGCACGGAAAATGTGCGCAGAGGTATATCCAAGCCTCTATCGGGACGAAACGGCACTGCGGCTGGTGAATGCGGTGGACTATAATTTTTCGGCGCTTCAGAAGAAATCCCACAGACTCATGCAGCGGTTTGGCTTTTTAGAGGTTGCCATGCGGCAGAACGACCTTGCCTTCGAGGTGCGGGAGTATCTGAAAAGTCATCCCAATGCGGCGGTGGTGAATCTCGGCTGCGGGTTGGACAGCACAGGTCGGGCTTGCGATAACGGTAAGTGCAAGCTCTACAATCTGGACTTTCCTGACGTCATCGCTGTGCGCAACGAGCTGCTCCCAGCCAGGGATCGGGAGGAAAACATCCCCTGCGACCTCAACGATACATCGTGGTTTGAGAGAATCGACGTCTCCGGCGGTGCGGTCTTCTTTGCTGCGGGAGTGTTCTACTATTTCCTAAAGGAGCAGGTAAAAACACTGGTACGTGCTATGGCAGACGCTTTTCCGGGCGCTGTACTGGCGTTCGATGCCGCCAATGAGAAGGCAGTAAAGCTGATGCTGAAAACATGGCTGAAGGATGCGGAAATCAAGGATGTCGGCGCGTACTTCGCCGTTTCGGACGCCAAGCGCGAGATCGGTGCATGGGACAGTCGCCTGCATATCGCCAGCCGGGGCTATATGCTGGGCTACCACGACCTGAAAGACCCGTCCGTCAGCGGATTTTTCCGCTTTCTTGCAAGGGTCGGTGACGGAGTGATGAATATGCAGATCGTGAAGATTGGATTTGAACAAACAATATAGGAAACAAAACGGAATAGTTTGAAAGCACAAATCATGTTAGAATATCCGGCAGTTAGAGAACACTAACCAAAGAACTTCAGGAGGTACCGTATGAAAAAGAAATTTGCCGCTTTTGTGCCTTGCTTATCATCTGGAACTTCGCCATGCGGAAGAAAGGACGTGATTTAATTGAAAAAACAATCCGATCTTTCCCGGCTGATGGGTTACGCCGGGAACCACCGATATTTCACCTACGCTTCGTGGATGCTGTCTGCGGCCAGTGCGCTGGTGGCGCTGGTGCCTTTTGTATACATCTGGAAGATTCTGCGGGATGTGCTGAACGCGGCGCCAAACTATGCGCAGGCGGTGAACATTCCTCATTACGGCTGGATGGCAGTGTTATTTGCAGTGCTGTCTTACCTTATTTACATTGCGGCACTGATGTGCTCCCATCTGTCGGCGTTCCGGGTGGCGACAAATCTGCGGCTGGCAGTGTCGGAGCATCTGGCAGTGCTGCCGCTGGGCTTTGCTGAGACCTTCGGCAGCGGTAAACTGCGCAAGATCATCCACGAGAGCACCGGAGCCGCCGAGACCTATCTTGCCCACCAGCTGCCCGACCAGTACAATGCCATCGCCACCCCGGTGGGGCTGCTGGTGCTGCTGTTGGCGTTCGACTGGCGGTTGGGGCTGCTGAGCCTTGCGCCGGTGGTGCTGGCATTCCTCATTATGGCGACCATGACTGGCAAGCGGATGGTTGAAAAAATGCGGCAGTACGGCAACGCCTTGGAGGCCATGTCCAACGAGGCAGTGGAATACGTCCGGGGCATTCCGGTGGTCAAGACCTTCGGGCAGAGTGTGTTTTCCTTCAAAAAATTCAAGACCACCATTGATGAGTACGAAAAGTGGGTCATCTCCTACACCAAAGACCTGCGCCTGCCCATGATGTTCTACACCGCCGCCGTCAACGGCGTGTTCGCCTTTCTGATTGCAGGCGGGCTGCTGTTCACGGCTCACGGTGTCACGCCGGAATTTCTGCTGAACCTGCTGTTCTATATCATCATCACTCCGGTGATCTCCCTGACTTTGACCCGCATAATGTACATGAGCGAGAACAAGATGGTGGTAGCGGATGCACTGGCACGCATCGACTCGGTGCTGGAGGCAGCACCCATGCAGGTTCAGGCTGTTCCGCAGCACCCGCAGGATGCTTCTGTCGCGCTGCAGAACGTGCATTTCAGCTACGACGGAAAAAACGAGGTTATTAAGGGCGTTTCGCTGGAGATTCAGCCGGGACGGACTGTGGCTTTTGTAGGT
This sequence comes from Butyricicoccus sp. AM27-36, assembly GCF_003480945.1. Taxonomy (NCBI): domain Bacteria; kingdom Bacillati; phylum Bacillota; class Clostridia; order Eubacteriales; family Butyricicoccaceae; genus Butyricicoccus; species Butyricicoccus sp. AM27-36. The sequence goes on along the minus strand of NZ_QUJR01000001.1, from coordinate 274,515 downwards.
CCCTCCGGCGGCGGAAAATCTACGCTGGCAAACCTTGTCTGCCGGTTCTTTGATGTGCAGAGCGGCAGCGTCCGGGTGGGCGGAGCGGATGTGCGGGCAATCCCCAAGGAAGAGCTGATGGATACCATCTCCTTTGTGTTCCAGAACAGCCGCCTGCTCAAGGGCAGCATTCTGGATAATGTCCGTCTGGGCAGACCGCAGGCCACCGAAGCCGAGGTGCTGGCAGCGTTGAAAGCGGCGCAGTGCATGGATATTATAGAAAAGTTCCCGGCGGGCATCCATACTGTTATCGGCACCAAGGGCGTGTATCTGTCCGGCGGCGAGCAGCAGCGCATTGCCATTGCACGCGCCATGCTGAAAAATGCGCCCATCCTGATTCTGGACGAGGCTACCGCTTTTGCCGACCCGGACAATGAAGCTAAGGTGCAGGCAGCCTTTGCCCGGCTTGCCAAGGGCAAAACCGTGCTGATGATCGCACACCGCCTGTCCACCGTAGCCAATGCCGACTGCATCTATGTGGTACAGGATGGACGTATTACTGAGACTGGCACAAAGGACGAACTGTGCGCACAGAACGGCCTGTTTGCCCGGATGTGGCAGGAATATCAGGCATCGGTGCAGTGGAAGGTCGCAAAGGAGGGGTAAAGATGATCGAAAAAATTCAACACGCCACGGCCAGTTCCCCGGAGGGCGCAAGGGGGCTTGTAAAGGGCGTTTTGGCGTGTGCGTTCCAGAATATATCATTTATGCTGCCCACCGGGCTGCTGTATCTCCTGGTAAAAGATCTGCTGGCAGGCTCAACGAGCGGGAGAACCGCCTTTTATCTGCTGGGGTGTGCGGCCTGCTTTGCGCTGATCTTGCTGACCACATGGTTCCAGTATAACGGCACCTATTTTACTACTTATAAAGAGAGCGGCATCCGCCGCCTGACCCTTGCGGAACGGCTGCGCAAGCTGCCCCTGTCCTTTTTCGGCAAGCGGGATCTTGCCGACCTGACCAGCACCATCATGGCAGACTGCGAGGTGTTGGAAAAGGACTGTTCCCACTTCATCCCCGGTCTATTCGGCTCCCTCATCTCTACGGTGCTCATTGCCCTGAGCCTGTTCACTTTTGACTGGCGGATGGCGCTGGCAGCCCTGTGGGTCATCCCGGTATCCGCCGCCATCGTGGTGGGCAGCTACCGGGTGCAGGACAAGGTGCAGGCCAAGACCATGGCGGCGAAAATGGCCTGTGCGGACGGCATTCAGGAGTACATCGAAACCCTCCGTGACCTGAAAGCCAGCAATGCGGAGCAGCGTTATCTGTCCGGTCTTTCCGACAAAATTCGGGCTGTGGAAAAGCAGTCCATCGCAGCAGAACTGGAAACAGCGCTGTTTGTGTCCTCTGCGAGCATGGTGCTCAAGCTGGGCATTGCATCGGTGGCACTCACCGGCTCGGTGCTGCTGGTGCAGGGCAGTATCGATGTGCTGACCCTGTTTCTGTTCCTGATGGCGGCTTCCCGGATGTATGACCCTATGCAGGGCGCGTTGCAGAATCTGGCGGCGGTCATTGCCATGCGCACCAATGTGGGGCGGATGAACGAGATTCTGGACGCTCCCCTGCAGACCGGCAGCGAGCAGCTGACCAATCAGGGCTGCGATATCGTGTTCGACCATGTGGGCTTTGCCTACAACTCCGGCGAAACGGTGCTGCGGGATGTCTCCTTTACCGCAAAGCAGGGCGAGGTCACGGCACTGGTGGGTCCCTCCGGCGGCGGCAAGACTACCGTTTCCCGGCTGGCGGCACGGTTCTGGGACTACCAGAAGGGCGGCATCACCGTGGGCGGCATGGAGGTTTCCCGAATCGACCCGGAAAAGCTCATGAGCCTGTATTCCATCGTGTTTCAGGATGTGACTCTGTTTGACAATACGATACTGGAAAATATCCGTCTGGGGCGCAAAGGTGCCACCGACGAGGAGGTCCTTGCGGCGGCAAAGCTGGCAAACTGCGAGGAATTTGCCGAAAAGCTGCCGGACAAGTGGAACACGAACATCGGCGAGAATGGCTGCGCCCTTTCCGGCGGCGAGCGTCAGCGCATTTCCATTGCCCGCGCCTTCCTGAAGGATGCGCCCATCATTCTGCTGGACGAAGCCACCGCCAGTCTGGACGTGGAGAACGAAACTGCCATTCAGGAGGCACTTTCCCGGCTCATAAAACACAAAACTGTCCTTATCATCGCCCATCGGATGCGCACCGTAGCTGGGGCGGACAAAATCGTGGTGCTGTCCGACGGCGTGGTGGCCGAACAGGGCGCACCCGATGCACTTTATGCCCGGAACGGCCAGTACACCCACATGGTGGATCTGCAGACCGAAAGCCAGCGCTGGGTCATCTGACCCAATTCAAAACAGCCTCCCGGCACAACAAAAAAGGACATCTACTCAAAAGAATAGATGTCCTTTTTAGCACCCGAATCCGTCAGCTAACAGTCATGTTTAAATTACTTCCTTATCACTGTTAAACCAAGGTTTCGAGTTCTTTGCGTCTCCGCGCTTACTTCATAATGATCAGTGCCATGAACACGAGGTCGGTATCGCCGGTATTATCCAGCGCATGACCGGTGCCATCCGGACAGAAGGTCACATCGCCCGCCTTGACCGGATAGGACTTCTCACCATCGTTATACGAGCCTTCGCCGCTCAGGATGTAGTACGTCTCGGTCTCGCCGTGGTGCTCGTGGAAGCCGAGCGTGCAGTTCGGCTCGATGGTTACCTTTGCATACAGGCCGCACTTGCCGTCCAGCTCCTTCTCACCGAGCAGGCGCTCGATGATAACGTGGCCCTTGCCGCCAGCCATCTGCTCTACCTTATCTACCTGATGTTCGCTTGCAGTCGTAATCATAATTCTTTCCGCCTTTCTTGTCCCGGGCAATACCGCATGATTGAAGCTGCGGTGTTGCCCTTACCGCTCACGCAGTTTCTTGTCAATTCCTATTATAGCGGTTGTAATCCAAATTACAAGATAAGATTTCCATTTCCGCGAAGAATTTACTTTGCAGTAATGCCATACACCGGAAAGCCGATACGCACCTTAAACTGATCGCCGTCCACCGAGACCTCAAACGTGCCGCCGCAGGCTTCGGTATAGCTTTTTGCGATGGCGAGACCCAGACCGCTGCCCTCGGTCGAGCGCGCCGCATCACCGCGGACAAACCGTTCGGTAATTTCGTCGGCAGCAAAGTCCATCTCGTAGTTGGCGGTGTTTTTGAGTTCAATAATGGCCTGACCATTCTCCTCTGCAACAGAGAGGAACACGCGCGTGCCCTTGAGCGCATATTTCACGCAGTTGCCGATGAGATTCTCCAGCACGCGGGACAGCTTGCGTCCGTCCGCCCAGATGGGCAGCTCCCGCTCGGGAATGGCGGCTTTGACGGTCAAGCCGCTCTCCTGCACGGCCTTGTCCTGCTCCGCGAGCGCCTGCCGGGCGAGCGTGCACGCATCCAGCCGTTCGCTGATGATCTGCTCTGCGCCGGACTGCACCTTGGAGATATCGAACAGGTCGCTCGTCAGGTTTTTGAGCCGCAGACCCTTTTGATGGATAATGCGGGCGTAGTCGTTCGCCTCCTCCGGCGTTAAATCCATTTTGCCGAGCAGATCGGAATAGTTAAGGATGCTGGTCAGCGGCGTTTTCAAATCGTGGCTGACGTTGGTGATCAGTTCGCTTTTCATGCGTTCCGCGCGGACTTCGTTCTGCAGCGCCGCCTGCATGCCGTCACCAAGCGAGTTAATGTCCTCGGCCATCTCCGCGAACACGCCCCCCGGCATATCGGTCAGCTTGAAGCCGAGGTCGCCCGCACGCAGCCGGCGCAGTGCGTCCACGATACGCTCAAAGCCGGTGATGCGTTTGATGAGAAAGTAACCTGCCGCGAGAAACCAGACCGTGCCGAACACGAAGACAAAAAACGAGCCGCCCACTCCGCCGAACACCGCCGCAAGGAACGCGAGAACAACCGAATACGCCGTAAAGAGCAGCACAACGTTGCGCGTTTTGTAGTCGCGGAACAGCATGCGGCGCAGTTTTCCGAAGCTTTGCCGGATGCACTTGCATACCTTAATAAAGGTTCGCCAGCACCAGAGGATGAATCGAATCGACCAGCACTGCTTGACGAAGCTGCGGTTCTTGATCACGCGCACGAGCGACAGCGTAAGTTCAAGTGCGAACGCAAACGCCGCGACAAAAAACAGGATGGACGGTACGAGCAATATCGACATGTCGTTTGTGCCGTTCAGCAATTCACCCATCAGTGCCAGATTCAGTCCGCCTGCCGTACCGAGCACCGCCCAGAAGCACAGCACGTTCACTTCCACCGGCAGACGGTCGATGGTGACAAGGTGCACGCCCTCATCCTCCGGCTTGCGGCCGGTGACGAACAGCAGATACACGAACAGCACCAGTGCAATCACCGTCAGCACAATCGCCTGCTGGAGCACGCCGGTAATCTGCGTTTTCTGCGTTTCCCACTCAGCCTTGATGGGTGCAGCCTGTGCGTCCGTGAAGCGCACCAGCAGCAAGGTGTTAGACGGGTACGGATTGAACTTATTGAACTTCCAGCCTTCCTCTGCCGCATCCTCCTCGGTGTAGTAGCCGTAACTTCCCGTCTCCTCATCGTAAACCGCAAGCGGATAGCCGTAGTAAATTCCCACATTGGACTGCACATTGCCACCCGGCCGTGTGATCATGTAAAACGCAGATTTTTTTGCCGCGGCTTCGGTCAGCGTGTCATCGCCGACCGTTTTATCGCCCATTCTGCCGAAATAGTTTCCCGCAAAATCCGTATGCTGCCTGCTGAATTCCGCTGCGTCCATGCCATCCTCAAACGCATTCGCCATTTCAGCACACATTATGCCGAGCTGCTGATGCATATAGGACGAGTCGGCAAAATCGCCCTCAAAGCGATAGACCATTTGGTCAAGGCCGTTCGCGGCAAAATCTGTTATCGTGTTCTCAACGAGAAACAGTGCACCTGCAAAGCACCCCACAATGCCTGCAAACGCGATAAGCTTTACTACCGTACTGCGTAAGATCCCCTTGATATTCATACTCACTCGCTCCTTTCGATTTTGTAGCCGACACCCCATACCACCTTGAGGTAGCGCGGCTCCTTCGGGTTGATCTCTATCTTTTCGCGGATGTGCCGCACATGGACGGCGATGGCGTTGTCGCTGACGATATCGTCATTCCACACCTGCCGGTAAATCTCCTCCGTGGAGAACACCCTTCCCGGGTGACGGCACAGCAGCTCAAGTATTTTGTATTCGAGCGGTGTGAGACGAACGGCTTCGCCGTCTACCGTCACGCTTTTGCTCTCGGTGTCGAGCACCAGTCCGCGGATGGCGATCTGCGTTTCCTTTATCTGCATCGCGCCCAGCTGGGTATAGCGGCGCAGCTGGCTTTTCACGCGCGCAACCAGCTCGGACGGGTTAAACGGCTTTGTAATGTAATCATCCGCACCCGCGGTCAGTCCGAGGATTTTATCCGCGTCCTCGCTCTTGGCCGACAGCAGAATGATCGGCAGATTTTTGCTTTCCCTTACCTTTAATAAGGTTTTGATTCCGTCCAGCTCGGGCATCATAATGTCAAGGATGATAAGGTGTACGTTCTCGGTCATTACGATGTCGAGCGCCTCCAGACCGTTGTACGCCTTGCGCACCAGATAGCCGTCCGCCTGCAGGAATATCGCAATGCTTTCCACGATCTCGCGGTCGTCGTCCACCACCAGAACAGTCAGCTTTTCCATTTTCCCTTCCCCCTTTCGTTACTTCTATCTTACCACAGGTTTCTGTTGTTTTCCGCAGGGAATTTCTTTAGATTTTATGAAGATGAAAAAAAGTCCCTCGGGTGAGGGACTTTTCTTTGCCGCGTGTTTATTTGCTGATTGCGTTGTAAATCATCTGCGCGGCATACTGACGCGGGAGTGCATCATCCGGCTTTGTATTTACAGAGACCAGAAGACCGTCTTTATCTGCCAGCTTCAAGGCATTTTCCTTCCACTGTGCACCGGTCAGACCATCCTTCTGTACATCGTGACCGCTGTATACCAGCAGCATTTTCGCGGCTTCAGCAGTTGTTACAGACGCATTCGGCGCAAAAACCGTACTCGACTTGCCGGAAACGATACCATAAGCCTGACAATACTTAACGTAGCCGTTCGACCAGGTACCAGCCGTATCCGCAAACGTGTCGGTCATATCCTTTGCGTAGTAAGATGCATCATCCGAGCCGGTACGCAGTACAAACATCATCTTTGCCATTTCCGCGCGGGAAACCGTCTTATCCGGCTTGAACGAACCGTCCTCGTAGCCCTTGATGACGTTCTTCTCGGTCAGGGTGTCCAGCACCTTGCTGTCCACCTTAATGCTGCTCTGGTCGGTGAACGCTGCACCGGCAAAGGCTGTTGCTGCGCAGGCTGCCGCCATGCTCAGCGCGATCAGTCGCTTTCTGAGTGTCATATTAAATTCCTCCTTTTATTGCATGGACGCCGTAGTGCATCCATAGGTGAAATATAACACAGTCTACAGTATTTGTCAACCTTTACCTGAATTTGTGCAAATTCGTGTGATTTTGTGCAAAACAAAAAGACTGATGTTTTCACATCAGTCTTTTGGAGGTACCACCCAGAATCGAACTGGGGATCAGGGAGTTGCAGTCCCACGCCTTACCGCTTGGCTATGGTACCATGTGGAGCGGCTGACGAGGCTCGAACTCGCTACCTCCACCTTGGCAAGGTGGCGCTCTACCAGATGAGCTACAGCCGCATATTTAGTTTTTCGCGCTAACGCGATTTTTGTCAGTGCCGATTAGTTACCGGACGCTTCGGGTTTAACGCTCACGGGCGGAATCGCTTTTGCTGCGGCAAAAGCCACGCTGGTTGAAATATGCCACCGGCATATTTCCAAGAGCCAGCTTTCGATTCCTTGGCTTGGAGGTATTATTTTTTCAATGAGTGCTACGGCACTCATTGAAAAAATGGTGCCTCCGGGCGGAATCGAACCACCGACACGGGGATTTTCAGTCCCCTGCTCTACCGACTGAGCTACAGAGGCATATTTCTTCAATCGTTTCCGATTGAAGAATGGCGACCCGGATGGGACTTGAACCCACGGCCTCTAGCGTGACAGGCTAGCGCTCTAACCAACTGAGCTACCGGGCCAGGCCGTCGTCGCTGTTTCGTTTTCGTTCGTATCTCTCAGCGACGATGTTTATTATACAGAACCTGTGCCCAAATGTCAACACTTTTTTCAAAGTTTTTTTATTTTCTTTTTATTTCGTTGCGTGTGTTAAAAGTTCCTGCAACTCTGCGCGGCTGAAACGATAGATTTTATCACAAAACTGGCAGGTTACCTCACTACTTTCCTGTTCTTCCGCCATCTTGCAAAGTTCGGTTTTTCCCATGCTGATGAGCGCGCGCTCTACTTTTTCACGGCTGCACGCACAGCGGTAGCCGATTTCACTGGTCTGCAGAAAATCTACCTCAAAGCCATCGAGCACCGCGCGGATGATGTCCTCGAGGCTCATGCCCTTATCGAGCATAGCAGTCATGCTCTCCAGCTTCGCCAGATTGGCCTCCAGCTTGTCAATGTCGGAATCCTTCACGCCCGGCATAAGCTGCACGAGCCAGCCGCCGGCACATTTGACCGAGCAGTCGGTATCCACGAGCACGCCGAGCGCGCACGCAGACGGGATCTGCTCGCTCTCCGCGAAATAGCGGGTCAGATCCTCGGCAATCTCGCCGTTGACGAGCGCAACCGTGCCCGTGATCGGGTCCTTCATGCCAATGTCCTTAATCACCATCAGATAGCCGCGGCCGACACCGCCGCCTACATTCAGCTTGCCGTCCGCACGCAGCGGCAGATCGACAGCCGGGTCCTGCAGATAGCCGCGCACATAGCCGTCCGAATCACCGACGCAGACGATCGCGCCGAGCGGGCCGTTGCCCTTGATCTGCACGGTCACGGAGCCGTCCTCTACCTTGAGCTGGCTGCCCATGATGGCAGTCGCGGTCAGCGTCCGTCCGAGGGCTGCGGTAGCCAGCGGCGTGGTGCTGTGGATTTCGTGTGCGCGCTCGACCAGCTCGGTCGTGCTGGCTGCACAAATCTGGATGCCCGCGTCACGGGCGATCGCGCGAAGTAACGTATCGCTCATAAGTTAATCTCTCTTTCGTGCTGTAAAGTAAATGCGGTCCTCGCCGCCCTGTACGGGCGCAAAGGACTGATCGCCATAGGTTTTGATCTCGGTAAAACCGGCCTGCTCCAGCATGGCGGTCAGCTGTGCAGGCTCGTAGATGCGCTCCTCGTGCGTTTCCTGCGCACGGTGCCACACATCGTCCTCCTGCTCGAAAATATCGAACTGGTAGGCGCACAGGCCGTCCTCGACCGCCGCCTGCCATACGCAGAATACGCCGTCGTCCTCGCGGACATAGCTTTCGCCATCAATGCGGGCGAATTTTTCCGGTGTGTTGATGTCGAATACGAACAGGCCGTCCGGATTGAGGAACGTGTGTACGCGCTCGAAGGCGGTCTGCAGTGCTTCCGGCTCAGTGACGTAGTTTACGCTGTCCAGACAGCACAGGCACGCGTCTACCGCGCCGTACAGGTCCAGTTCTTCCATGCGCTGATTGAGCAGCAGCGGACGCGGCTCACAGTCCAGCGTGTTCTGCAGCGCCTGCATGAGCATTTCCGGCGATGCGTCCGCGCCGATCATATCATAGCCGCGCTGCGCCAGAATGCGCGTCAGACTGCCGGTTCCGCACGCCAGATCGAGCACCAGCGACGGCTTTACGCCTTCCCGCTCAAACAGGCGCTCGAAAAAGTCAGCCCATTCCTCGTAGCCCACGTCATCCGTGAAGCGGTCATAGTATTCCGACAGAGTCTCGTAACTATTCATGGCTCTCCTCTGCTGTTTCGTCCTCCTTGAGCCGGTCGAGCATCTTGCGGTAGCCGTCCGAGCCATACACAAGGCACTTGTTCACGCGGCTGATCGTCGCGGTGGACGCGCCGGTCTCCTGCACGATATCGCTGTAAATGCGTCCCTCGTCCAGCATGCGCGCCACCTGAAAGCGCTGCACCATGGCACGCAGTTCGGCGATCGTGCACAGATCTTCAAAAAAGTCGTAGCAATCCTCGACCGTCTGCAGCTTGAGAATACCGCGGAACAGAATGTCCATATCCTCGTCCTTCAACTTTCGATTCATGATCTATCCCTCCCTACATTCGTTTTTTCGCTCTTATACCCTGTATTATAGCACATCGCTTTTATAGTGTAAAGCGTAAAAATATTTGGTTTTCACAGGTGGACAGGTGTCCGTGTGCGGCACTCTTTTTTCGCTGCACCGGGCGATTGGGGCACCTGAACCGCGCAGGCGATTCACCCTGTCCGGGCGGCAGTTTTTTCAGCACCGGCTGACCGGGGCACACGAACTGCGTTAGCGAGTTCGCCCCTAACGGGCGGGGAGTTTTCCGCTGAACCTCAGCGTGGGGATTCGCCGTCTGCGGACGGCGGGAACGTGCCGCGCCCCGCGGCAGGGGCAAAAAGGAAGGACAACCTGCGGTTTTCCTTCCTCTTTGAACTCCTGCCTTTCCCTTGCTTCCTAATCTGGCGCAGATTTCCTATATGCGACCGCTGCGAAAAGGGGGTACGGCAGAGGATTTTTTCTTCCGTATCTTTCGCAACCTGTTCGCAGGGTCAGATACATTACTGCTACACATGTGATTTCATCTAAGCAGGCGCGGCATAACAGTGCCGCGCAATTCGTTAGCGCGTTATGATAGACAGCACCTACGAGGATAAATTGTGCCAAACACCTAAATTCGCAGGTGCCTTCCGGTATAACGTGCCAAAGGGTTGCGCGGCACTGTCATGCCGCGCCTGCTTAGATGAAACCACATGTGTAGCAGAACGGTATCCGGCACTGCGTATAGGTTTCGTCATGGGAGCACACTGTGCTCCCATACGGTAGAAAAAATCCTCTGCCGTCCCCTATTTCGAAGCGGTCACATATCGGCAATCTGCGCCAGACTCTCCCCAAAGGAAGTGGGAGTTAAGAGGGTAGAAACCTTGGTGTCTACCCTCTTGCCCCGCCGCGGGGCGCGGCGAATCCCCGCGCTCCGCAGAGCGCAACTCCCCGCTGAATCTCAGCGAAAAACTCCCCGCCCGGAAAGGACGAACACGCTTACGCAGTTCGCGCACCCCGCTCAGCCGGTGCAGAAAAAGAGCCGCCCCGTCAGGACGAACACGCTTGCGCGGTTCGTGTCCCCCGCAGAATCGGTGCAAGGAAAAAACGCAGAGGAAACCCTCTGCGTTTCGCATTAAAGCAATTTGAGCTGCTTATCCGGCAGATCCTCATCGGTAAGCAATGCGCCGATGGACGGAATACTGCGGCAGCGGTAACGCGCGTTATCGCTGAGCGCGGCGTCCTCGGTGCGGCACGCCCGCGTAATGGTATGCTTGCCGCGCAGCACCATGGTCTGCACGCCCTGCGTGGAACGGGTTGTTTTGACATCGAGCATGCTCGCGCGGAACGTGAGCGCACGGTTGGCAGTCGAGAACATGGTGACCTCGCTCTCCTCCTCGATTGGGTGGAAGAACGCCACAGCCGGCGCCTTATCCGAGTACGCGCCGGTCAGGCGGCGTCGGTTGGTCTTGGTCTCGAAGGATTCCATAGAAAACCGGGCTGCCTTGCCGTTTTTGAACACAACGACCATACTGCCCTTGTAATCTCCCGGCAGAACCGCGTAAACCGGCATTTCGCCCTCGTCCATCTCGAGCTTAGACGCAAGGTAATCACCGAGCACAGACGCCTTGCTGTCCTCAAAATCGTACAGGTGCGCCTTGTACGCCTGCTGCATATTGGTGAAAAAGATAATTTCGTTCTTGTTGGTCGCCTCAGCCGTCCAGAACACCTCATCGCCCTCTTTAAGCTTATGGTCCTGCGACATGCGCCACGACTGCGGCGTAATCTTCTTGAAGTAGCCCTCGCGGGTGAGGAACAGCAGCACCGGATAATCCTCGATGTGATCCTCCTCGTCGAACTGCTGCACGTTGTCCGCGGTGATGATGCGCGTGCAGCGCTCGGAGGGGTACTTCTTGATGATCTGCTCCAGCTCTTTGATGATGATATTGCGGATCTTCGCCTTGGATTTAACGATTTCCTCCAGCTTTTTAATCTCGTTTTCGAGTGCTTCGGTCTCCTGCGTGCGCTTCAGGATATACTCCTTGTTGATGTTGCGCAGACGGATATCCGCAATAAATTCGGCCTGGATTTTGTCGATGCCGAAGCCTTCCATCAGGTTCGGGATAACATTTGCGTCCTCTTCGGTCTCGCGGATGATTTTAATCGCCTTGTCGATATCGAGCAGGATTTTTCGCAGACCGAGCAGCAGATGCAGCTTGTCCTTCTTCTTGTTGAGGTCGAAGAACACGCGGCGGCGAACGCATTCGGTGCGCCACGCCGTCCACTCATCGAGCAGCTCGGCTACGCCGAGCACGCGCGGCATGCCTGCAATCAGCACGTTGAAATTGCAGGAGAAGCTGTCCTGCAGAGTAGTCATCTTCATCAGCTTGGCCATCAGCTTTTCCGGGTCGGTGCCGCGCTTGAGATCGATGGCGATCTTCAGACCGGAAAGGTCGGTCTCGTCGCGCACATCGGCAATCTCGCGCACCTTGCCGTTCTTGACCAGCTCGGCGATCTTGTCGATGATAGCCTCAATGGTGGTCGTGTACGGAATCTCCGTGATCTCGATCAGGTTGTCCTTCTTGTTGTACGCCCATTTTGCGCGTACCTTGAACGAGCCGCGTCCGGTGCGGTAGATGGCACGCATTTCCGCCTCATCGTAGATGAGGTCGCCGCCGGTGGTAAAATCCGGCGCGGGCAGCGTGGAAAGGATGTCGTGCTCGGGATTTTTGATAAGCTCGATGGTCGTGCGGCAGACTTCCGCGAGATTAAAGCCGCAGAAATTGGATGCCATGCCGACCGCAATGCCGGTATTCGCGGACACGAGAATGTTCGGGTAGGTCGTCGGCAGCAGCGTCGGCTCCTTCATCTCGCCGTCATAGTTATCCACAAAATCCACTGCGTCGGTGTCGATATCGCGGAACAGCTCGGCACAGAACGCATCCAGCTTGGCCTCGGTATAACGCGGCGCGGCGTATGCCATATCACGCGAGTACACCTTGCCGAAGTTGCCCTTGCTGTCCACAAACGGCATGAGAAGCGCCTCGTTGCCGCGTGTCAGGCGCACCATGGTCTCGTAAATCGCTGCGTCACCGTGCGGGTTCAGCTTCATGGTCTGACCCACGATGTTGGCGGATTTGGTGCGGTTGCCGTTCAGCAGGCCCATCTTGTACATGGTGTACAGCAGCTTGCGGTGGGACGGCTTGAAGCCGTCAATCTCCGGGATCGCGCGGGACACGATAACGCTCATCGCGTACGGCATGTAGTTCTCGCGCAGCGTGTCCGTGATGCGCTGATCGACCGAAGGGTGTTCTTTATATACTTTTGGTTCGTCGGTTTTCTTTTTTGCCATTATGCTCTCCTTTGCAGGATTTTCTTTGTACGTTTTGCGCCGCCCAGATACTCGCCGAACGGCAGATAAGACAGTATGACCGCAATCGCCAATCCGCCCGCAAGCGCAAGCGCAAACATCTGCCACAGCCGCAGATAAGTAACCTGCGGCTGCCGTGTCGTCCATTCGTTCCACAGACGCAGCACCAGCGGATGTGCCAGATACAGTCCGAAGGAATGCCGCGCGACAAACTGCAGCGGCTTCGGAATCTCCGGCAGCCTGCTGAACAGCGACCACAGCACGGCCCATGTCAGCAGCGTGTAAACCGTTGCGTCCGGCCGTAGACCCATTTTATAGGCTGCCGCAGAATGCTCTTCCGTCAGCAGCACCAGCATCGCCGAAAGCACCCACAGCGGCAGACAGACGCGCAGACGCAGTCGGTTGCTCAGGCCGGATTTCGCCAGCCATGCACCAACGGTGTAGAACAGCGGCCAGCACACGAACAGACTGATCGGCGCCACCGGAAACTGCCACTGCAGCTGACCGACGGTCAGCAGGTAAATGACCATCTCCATACCGAAGGTCAGGCCTGCGGACAGAAGCAGCGTCACCGCCGGATGCCGCTCTACCGCACGGCAGAGCAGCTCGCTGAGCAGGATCAGCTGCACCAGTATGAATATGTAATACAGGTGGACGTAACTGCCGCCTGTCAGAATGTTTTTGATCGGATGTGCATGCGGTTTGCCAAACACGGCGTCCATCGCAAGGTAAAGGACCGACCAGATCAGATATGCCGGCAGCACGCGTTTCAGCCGCCGCTTTGCTGTCTGCACCGCAGACTGACCGCTATGCTGCAGCCACGAGTACATGTGTCCGTAGCCGGACAGCATGATAAACAGCGGCACGGCAAACCGCGCTATCTGATTGCAGGATACACCGACCGGGTTCATGCGGCCTGCCGAAACGTGTATCATCACCACGGCCAGCGCCGCAACTGCCCGCAGGCCGTCCATTTGCCGAATCCGCATGTTGCTATCCCCCATTTTTGCCCTTACGAAATATCCGCCAGCTCGAGATAATCCGCGCCGTTCTCGGCAATATACTCCTTGCGTCCGGCGAGGTTGTCGCCGAGCAGCAGGTCGAACATTTCGCTCGTGGCAGCCGCTTCATCCGGCGTAATGCGGATCAGGCGGCGGTTTTCGGGGTTCATGGTGGTCTCCCACATCATTTCGGGCTGGTTCTCGCCGAGACCCTTGGAGCGCTGGATAAGAATCTTTTTGCCCTCCAGCTTTTTGAGGATAGCCGCTTTTTCGCTCTCATCGAACGCAAAATAGCTTTTGTCTCGGTAGGTGATCTCATACAGCGGCGACTCCGCAATATAAACGTAGCCCTGTTCGATGAGCGTCGGCACCAGACGGTACAGCATGGTCAGAATGAGCGTGCGGATCTGGAAGCCGTCCACATCGGCATCGGTGCAGATGATGATACGGTGCCAGCGCAGGCTTTCGAGATCGAACGCAGACAAATCCTTTGCCGCCTTGCCGCGCACCTCGACACCGCAGCCGAGGACTTTGAGAAGGTCGGTGATGATGTCATTCTTAAAGATTTTATCGTAATCCGCCTTGAGGCAGTTGAGGATCTTGCCGCGCACCGGCATGATGGCCTGAAATTCACTGTCGCGGCCCTGCTTTACCGAACCGAGCGCGGAATCACCCTCGACGATATACAGCTCACGGCGGGACGCATCCTTGGTGCGGCAGTCCACAAACTTCTGCACACGGTTAGCGAGGTCAATATTGCCGGACAGCTTCTTTTTGATATTCAGACGCGCCTTTTCCGCCTGTTCGCGGCTGCGCTTGTTGATCAGGATCTGCTCGGCGATCTTGTCTGCCTCGGCCTTGTTCTCGATAAAGTAGATCTCGAGTCCTTCCTTGAGGAACTCGGTCATGGCCTCCTGGATAAACTTGTTGGTGATGGCCTTCTTGGTCTGGTTCTCGTAGGAGGTCTGGGTGGAGAAGCAGTTGGTGACAAGCACGAGGCTGTCGAAAATATCCTGATAAGTGACCTTGCTCTCGCTCTTGTTGTACTTGTTGTTCTGCTTGAGATACGCATCAATGGCAGACACGAACGCCGAGCGAACGGCCTTGTCCGGTGCACCGCCGTGCTCCAGCCACGAGGAGTTGTGGTAATACTCGATCTGCGACACCGCCGAGGAGAAGCAGAACGCGCACGACAGCTTCACCTTGTACTCGGCCTTGTCGGCGCGGTCACGTCCGCGTCGTTCGCCCTCGAGGAACTGCACCGAGGTCAGCGGATTCTCGCCTGCCAGCTCGGTCACATAGTCCACAATGCCGTTCTGATAAAGAAATTCGGTGGTCTCGTACCTGCTGCCCACCTGATTTTTCAGCACAAACTTGATGTGGCTGTTGACGACCGCCTGCCGCTTGAGCGTATCCAGATAATAATCCACAGGGATGTTGATATCCGTGAAGACCTCAAGATCGGGCTTCCAGCGGATGGTCGTGCCGGTTTTGCGCGCGTTCGTCGCCTTCTTGGTGTAGCCTTCCTTGGTGCCGGTCTTGTTTTCGCCCTTTTCAAAGTGCAGGCCGTACTCGAAGCCGTCACGGATAACGGTGACGTCCATGTACTCCGAGGAATACTGCGTCGCGCAGGTACCGAGACCGTTGAGACCAAGTGAAAACTCATAGTTTTCGCCGGTGTCGTTCTTGTACTTGCCGCCTGCGTACAGCTCGCAGAAGACCAGTTCCCAGTTGTAGCGCTGCTCGTTTTCGTTCCATTCGATCGGGATACCGCGGCCATGGTCAGCGACTTCGATCGAGCCGTCCGCATAGCGTGTGGTGATGATCTCGGTGCCGTGTCCCTCTCGTGCCTCGTCGATCGAGTTGGACAGAATCTCAAAGACCGCGTGCTCGCAGCCCTCCAGTCCGTCCGAGCCGAAGATAACGCCCGGGCGCTTGCGCACACGGTCCGCACCCTTCAGCGAGGAGATGCTTTCGTTGCCGTATGACGGCTTTGCTTTGCTCATATATACTTTAACACCCAATTTCCGAAGTTTTACTTACTCTATTATATCTGTTCAGATGTGAAATAGTCATTTATAGCAATTTTACACCATATCATTGTTCATGTCAACGAAAAGCAGAACAATTGTTCCGTTCTCACAATCCATCGAAATGCTAAAACCAGACAAATCACTGCCTTGCCCCCCATTTTGTCCGAACGCAAAAATGCGCGCTCTCAGCTCCTGCTGAAAGCGCGTTGTATGGGGCAACACCGCGCAATTAAAGCAGCGGCTTCTTGCGCAGGCTTCGGTCGCGCTGCCGCGGTGCTTTGCGGAAATTGTGTGGTATTGCCTAATGGGTGTCTTGCACCTCTTGTTTTTGGACTGTCCGGGAGCCTGCGCGGTATTCCGTCCCACAGGGCCAGACAGATTTTTGAGGGATTGACTGCTCACACAGTCGGAGAAAAAATTCCCTATGAAGTATCTATTTTTAAAGGGATGGCAAGTGGTTTTTATCACTCAGCTTGCTGTTCCCTTGCTGTGATTACAGGATACAGGAATCCCATGTCTAAAGTATGTAGAAAGTTTGAAGAAATCGTAAACATACCGTTTCTAAATTGAAAATGACGCGACCGCAAACCCGATACGTTCATTCTCAATTCAAAAGTGCTGTAACCTCTTCCAAGGTATCCGCAAAATAGATTTTCTTCTGCCGTTCTTTGGTGGACAGCTCCATCTCGATCATGTGGTCGAGCAGTGCCTTCATATGGTCGTAATAGCCGTTGAGATTATAGAAAATACACGGTGCATCCAGCTGGTTCAGTGCCAGCTTGCTCATCACCTCGGCAATCTCCTCGAGCGTGCCCGTACCGCCCGGAAAGGCGATGAACGCGTCTCCAAGCTCGATCATTTTGGTTTTGCGATCGGTCATATCCTCGGTGACGATCAACTCGGTCAGACCGTCCAGCTGCAGCTCCTGCTCGATAAAAAAGCGCGGCTCTACGCCGATTACCTTGCCGCCTGCGGACAGTGCGCTCTCCGCGACCGCGCCCATCAGACCGACCCGTGAGCCGCCGTAGACCAGTGTATGGCCGTGCTCGCCAATCCATGCGCCAAGCTCGCGCACGGCGGTTTTAAGGGCAGGCTCGCGGCCCTCGTTCGCACCCAGATATACGGTTATGTTCATAATTTTGTCCTCCATTATACAGGTGTATGCAGGGTTATCGGCGGTAATGCCGGAAATTCTGATTTGCTAATTTGCACCAGCTAATCGGGGTACGCAAACTGCGTAAGTGGGTTCGTGCGCCCTGCTGGGGCGGTGCAGAAAAAAGAAAAGAGCAGACGTTTACACATCTGCTCTCTGGAAATTCTATTTTAGCGGAACTTCTTCTTCTTTGCGCGTGCAGCCTCAGACTTCTTGCGGCGCTTTACGCTCGGGCTTTCATAATGCTCACGCTTGCGGAGCTCGGAAAGCGTACCCGCCTTGGCACACGAACGCTTGAAGCGACGCAGTGCGCTGTCAATAGACTCATTTTCCTTGATGCGGATCTCCGACACAGTTTTCCCTCCCTCCGCACGTTCCCCTCATGGGGATCGCTTAGCACAGTTTGTATACATTCGTACACAAAACCGTAAGGATATTATATCGAATTTTCGCGTCAATGTCAACTACTTTTTCCCGTAGTTTTCGATTTTTTCTTTTTGACGCGGAAATCCGGCATTCCTTCTTACTTTACGACAAGGTTTACGATCTTGCCCGGAACAACGATCTGCTTTACGATCTGCTTGCCCTCGATGGCGTGCTGTACCTTTTCCTCTGCCATTGCAGTATCGATCGCAGTCTGCTTGTCGGCGTCGACTGCCAGCTTAATGGTGCACTTCAGCTTGCCGTTTACCTGTACCGCCAGCTCTACCGTGCTCTCGACGGTCTTGGCCTCGTCGTAGGTCGGCCACGGTGCTACGGAGAGCAGACCGGTCTCGCCGAGCTGCTGCCACAGCTCCTCGGTGATATGCGGTGCAAACGGATTGAGCAGCGCCAGGAAAGTCTTGTACTCAGCCTTGTTCACGCCCTTGTCGTAGAACTCGTTGAGCATGGTCATCAGCGCTGCGATAGCGGTGTTGGCCTTGAGGTTGTCTGCGTCCTCGCCGACCTTCTTGATGGTACGGTTCATGAGCACCTCGTGCTGCTCGGAGTAGGTATCGCCGTCCTGCACCTTGTCAGCCAGCGCCCATACGCGCTCGAGGAAGCGGCGGCAGCCCTTGATGGACTTCGGGCTCCACGGAGCAGCCTTCTCAAAGTCACCGATGAACATCTCGTACAGACGCATGGTATCTGCGCCGTAGGTGTCAACGATCTCGTCCGGGTTGACGACGTTGCCGCGGCTCTTGGACATCTTCTCGCCGTTCTCGCCGAGGATCATGCCGTGGCTGGTGCGCTTTGCATACGGCTCCTTGGTCGGCACTACGCCGATGTCATACAGGAACTTATGCCAGAAACGGCTGTACAGCAGATGCAGCGTGGTGTGCTCCATGCCGCCGTTGTACCAGTCAACCGGAGACCAGTATTTCAGTGCTTCCGGCGAAGCAAGCGCCTTGTCGTTGTGCGGGTCCATATAGCGCAGGAAATACCAGGAGGAACCGGCCCACTGCGGCATGGTATCGGTCTCGCGCTTTGCCGGACCGCCGCAGCACGGACAGGTGGTGTTTACCCAGTCGGTCATGTGCGCCAGCGGAGACTCGCCGTTGTCGGTCGGCTCGTAGCTGGTTACGTTCGGCAGCTCAAGCGGCAGCTGATCCTCCGGCAGAGCCACATAGCCGCACTTGTCGCACTTGACGATCGGAATCGGCTCGCCCCAGTAACGCTGACGGGAGAATACCCAGTCACGCAGCTTGTACTGCACCTTGGCATGGCCGATGCCCTTCTCGCCCAGCCACTCGATCATAGCCGGGATAGCGTCCTTAACGGTCTTGCCGTTCAGGAAATCGGAATTTACCAGAATGCCGGTTTCGTCCTTTGCGGTGAACGCAGCCTTCTGGACATCCTCGCCGCCGGAAACAACCTCGATGATCTCACAGCCGAACTTCTTAGCAAACTCCCAGTCGCGGTCATCGTGCGCCGGGACAGCCATGATTGCACCGGTGCCGTAGCCCATCAGAACATAGTCGGAAACGAAGATCGGGATCTGCTTGCCGTTTACCGGGTTAATTGCGGCAACGCCGTCCAGCTTAACGCCGGTCTTGTCCTTATTCAGCTCGGTACGCTCGAAGTCGGACTTGCGGGCAGCCTCCTCACGGTATGCGCGAACGTCCTCGATGTTGTTCAGCTTGTCCGCCCACTTCTCGATCATCGGGTGCTCCGGAGAGATTACCATGTAGGTCGCGCCGAACAGGGTGTCCGGACGGGTGGTGTAAACGGTCAGCGTGTCGCCCTCGGTGGTCTTGAAATCCACCTCGGCACCGGTGGAACGGCCGATCCAGTTGCGCTGCTGAATCTTAACGCGTTCAATATAATCCACATCATCCAGATCGTCGATCAGACGCTGTGCGTACTTGGTGATGGCGAGCATCCACTGGCTCTTGGTCTTGTGAACGACCTCGCTGCCGCAGCGCTCACAAACGCCGTTGACAACCTCCTCGTTCGCCAGAACGCACTTGCAGGAGGTACACCAGTTTACGCTCATTTCCTTCTTGTAGGCCAGGCCCTTCTTGAACAGCTGCAGGAAAATCCACTGGGTCCACTTGTAGTAGCTCGGGTCGGTGGTGTTGATCTCACGCGACCAGTCGAACGACAGACCGAGGCTCTTGAGCTGGCTCTTGAAGCGTGCGATGTTCTTCTTGGTGACCTCTGCCGGATGAACGTGATTCTTGATGGCAAAGTTCTCGGTCGGCAGACCGAATGCGTCCCAGCCCATCGGATACAGCACGTTGTAGCCCTGCATGCGCTTTTTGCGCGCAACGATATCCAGCGCGGTGTAGGAGCGCGGATGGCCTACATGCAGACCCTGACCGGACGGGTACGGGAACTCAACGAGTGCATAGAACTTCTCCTTGTCCGAGTCATTCTCGGCGCAGAAGCACTGCTTCTCGTCCCAGATGTCCTGCCATTTCTTTTCTACTTGTTTATGATCGTACTTCAACGGATTCTCCCCCTAAAGTGAGTTTTTGATTTTGAGCGCGACAACGCGGCGGACACGTTTCCGGGGCCGCCGCATGTCGATATTTTACTTGTCCTCGATACCCAGCTCTTCAAGCGTTACCGGCGTGCCGTCCTTCCACAGGTTCTCCAGATTGTAGAACTTGCGTGCCTCCGGCATGAATACATGCAGTACAGCGCAGCCGTAGTCCAGCAGCATCCACTGTGCGGATTCATAGCCCTCGGTGTGGTGCGGCATCTCGTCGTGATCGTACTTCAGGTGCCACTCTACATTGTCCGCCAGTGCCTTAACCTGCGTAGTGGAGGACGCAGAGCAGATGACGAAATACTCGGTCAGCTCGGTCAAGCGCTCAACATGCAGCACCTCAATGCCCTGAGCCTTTTTCTCGATCAGCGCTTCGCAGATCGCCTTTACAGTTTCTTTTGCAGTCAAAGTATAAACTCCTTTTGTGCGGCAGAAAAGGGTTTGCCTTTCTGCCGATTATGGTATATTGCCTTTATTATGCCTCGGGATCGTACGTTCCGCCGTCGTCCCCGCCGGAGGAAGCACCGCTGTCCTCTCCGCCGCCGGTGTAATCGCCGCCGGAGGAGTCGCCGCCGCTTTCCTCACCGGAGTCGCCGCCGGAATAGTCTCCGCCGCTGTCGCCGCCCGAGTAGTCATTGTTATCCGAATAATCACCGCCCGAGCCGCTGTTGTCGTAGGATGGCTCATCGTAGCTGTAATCCGGTTCTTCGTAATAATCTTCGCTGTAATCGTACGAGCCGGAGGTGTCACCCCATACATTATCTTCCTCGCCCGAGCTTACATAGCCGCCCGAGTAAGTAGTGGTATCCGGTCCGCCGACAATGTCCAGCTTGGAGATCGGCTCCTCGTAGGGGTTGAAATACTTGTTTACCAGCTCCAGCGTCTGGTCGTAATACGGGAAGAAGAACGAATACTGCACTGAGGTGCCCGCCGTGCTCATCTTGCCGTAGCCGGGCAGTGTAAAGAACTGAATGCTGCTGTTGTCGATCTGCATAGCCTGCATGCCCATCCACAGCAGCTCGCCGGCACTGAAGTCGGTCTTGACGTTCTTGAACACGGCCTCTGCGATCGAGCGGATCTTGGTCACATTCTTGATCTGCAGTACCTGACCTGCCAGCGACTTGAGGAACTTCTGCTGATTCTCTACACGGCCTTCATCGCCGTTGGTGTACTGTACGGTGTAATCGTTGTTGTGTCTCCAGCGCAGGAAGCCGACGGTCTGCTTGCCGTCCAGATGCTGCTGGCCTTTTTTCAGGTCGATATGCAGATTCTGCGACGGATCATCGTACTTCATATCGAACGGCACGTCATAATCCACGCCGCCGATCGCATCCACGATGGCTGCAATGCCGTCAAAGTTGACGATAACGTATTTATCCGGCCGGAATCCCATCAGACGCTCGATTTCCTTGCCCATCTGCTCGATGTTGCCGCCCTTGCCGCCGGTATCCATGCCGTAGGCCGCGTTGATCTTCTTGCTCGCGCCGGTTGCCGTGTTGTTGCACATGGTGTCGCGCGGGATGTTCATGACGTTGATAGTCTTATCCTTGGTATCCATGGTTGCGACTATCAAAGCGTCTGTTCGTGTTTCGTCCTCATCAACTGCGCCGACCACGAACGTAAACACATCGTCAATGCGGGTGCCCGAGTTGAGCAGGCTGCTCACATCGACCTTATCGCCGTTTTCCTTGTCCTTGATCGTCGCCTGCGGCGAACGGACGAACCACACAGCCGCAGCTGCTGCGCACGCGAACAGCACCAGCACAACCGCCATAATGATGGCAATGCGCTTGCCCTTCTGTCTGGGTGTCAGCTTTTTTTTCTCCTTCGGAGCCTTTCCCTTTTTGCCGCCCGGCTTGGGCGCCGAGATCGGCTGGTGGTTCCCTTCCGGCTTGGGCGCTGCCTGCTGTGCGGGAGCCTGTGCCGGAGTGCTGTCTCCGTTGCGGTTTTTCCTGCCGCCGCTTCCTCCGAATAGTTTCAAACGATTCCTGCCTCCATTTTACTTGTCCCGCCAGCTGACACCCTGCCGGATCATATCATTATAAGCGGCAATGGTATCGCTGTGGATGAGTTTTCCGCGTGCGACCAGCTCGGTCAGCGTCTGGTCATAGCAGTAGAGCAGGGCGCTGTCGATGTCGATCTGCGCCAGCTCACGCGCCTTATCCACGCCGGGAAAATCACGAGTTTCTTCGATGTAATCCGCCAGATACAAGATCTTGTCAAGCAGCGTCATATGGTTCTTGCCGGTGGTGTGGCAGGCGATGGCATCGCAGATATCCTTGGGCATGTGGTATTCGGCCCGCGCGATGGCTGCCGCCGTCTTTCCGTGCAGCATTTTCGGCTCGCTTTTTTCGACGGTACAGGGTATTATACCGTATTTCTCGCATAAATTCAACTGTTCTTGCGGAGAAAGATATTTTGTTATGTCATGCAGAATGCCTGCGGTACCCGCTTTTTCCGGGTCCTCGCCGTACTTTTCTGCCAGCATGATCGCCGCACGCTCCACGCCGAGCGAGTGCTCATAGCGGTAGCCCTGCAGTCTGGAAAGGATACTTTTACGCATTTCTTCATTACATAACATAACTTTTCCCGCCTTTCTCTGTATTTCTTGCCGCAAAACTACAGCTTTGCCGACAAGGAGGAACGAGCCGCAGGCTGTTCCTAAACTACTGATTTTGAACAAGCTGCTGTATTTATCTGTCAAACCTGTATTTTACAGGCTTAATAGCCGTACAAATGCTTTTCTTCGATGTAATCCGCGACCGATTCCGGTGTATAGCATCGCAGTGCACCGCCCTGCCGCAGCTCGGTCGAGGAAATGGTCAGGCTGTCACCCTGCACCAGCTCTACGGTTGCACCGAGTGAGTCCTTGAGCGCCGCCGCCTTTTCACGCAACGCGTCCCAGTCCTCGTTTTCGCGGGCGCAGACAGCAAGCGAAGCCAGCCGCGCGATCTCGTCCGGCGCACGCCAGATTTTATCGAACGAGAGCAGCATATCCGTGCCGACGATCAGGTGCAGGTCGGTCTCACCGCGTGCATGAAGCGCGCGGAGCGTGTCCACCGTGTAGCTTGCGCCACCGCGGTCGATCTCGATGGTGTCGAGCTGTGCCCACGGCATATCTGCCGTCAGGCGGCGCACCATTTCGCACCGGTCCTCTGCGGACGCGGTGTTCTCCGGCAGAGCCTTGTGCGGCGGAATGTTAGTCGGAATGAACAGCACCCGATCTAAGTTCAGCGCACGGTGCGTGAGTTCCGCCGCGTGCAGATGTCCCAGATGCGGCGGATTGAACGTGCCGCCGAGAATCCCTGTCCTCATTTTACCAGAACGATCTTGCGCTTGTCCTCATCGCTGGACTGGCGGTACAGCACAAACTTGGAGCCGATGCACTGTACAGCGTCCGCGCCGGTGGCCTCGCAGAGCGCCTCGGATACCGTGCGCGGCGTCAGCATCGCACTCTCGAGCACCTTGCCCTTGACCAGTTCATGGGATTCGAGCAGCGCGTCCAGTTCGCGTTCTACCGCGTCGGTTACGCCTTCCTTGCCGATGATCAGCGTGACCGCCAGCGGGTTTGCCATTGCACGAAGCTGTGCGCGTTGTTTTGTGTTAAGCATAAATGTAAACTCCTGTAATTTCGTTATATTTTTTCGTAGGGCGGGCTGCCCTACGGATTCGCTTATATTTTATCCTTTAAGGCTTCTTTCAGCTTATTCAAAGCATTTGCCCGATGAGAGATTGTATTCTTGACCTCTGCGGGCAGTTCGCCGAAGGTACAGCCGTATTTCTCTACATAGAACAGCGGGTCATAGCCGAAGCCGCCTGCACCGTGGTTCTCGCGGAGCAGTTCTCCTTCACATTCACCGCGCACGGTGAGCGTTTCGCCGTCCGCAAGCACACACGCGATCGCGCACACGAAACGGCAGGCGCGGTTTTCCTTATCCTGCATATTTTTCAGCAGGAAGGCATTGCGGTCCTCGTCCGTACCCTCGCAGTAGCGCGCGGAGTAGATACCGGGAGCGCCGTCCAGCGCATCCACGCACAGGCCGCTGTCGTCCGCGAGAGCGGGCAGACCGGTGAATTCTGCGGCGGATTTTGCCTTGATCATGGCGTTTTCCTCGAAGGTTTTGCCGTTTTCCTCGGGTTCGGGGGCACCCTCCGGCAGCGGGATGATTTCAATGCCGAGGCTGCTCACGATAGCGGACAGCTCTGCCAGCTTTTTCTTGTTATGGGAAGCAAGTACAAACTGCATTACAGACTTTCCCCCATCACCTTGGCCTGCTTGCGGCACAGCGTCAGGCAGCCGCGCTTGCCGAGTCCGAGCAGCTTGCGCAGCTCGGTATCCGTGAACGGACGGCCCTCGCCGGTGCCCTGCACCTCGATGAACTCACCCTTGCTCGTCATAACCACGTTGCAGTCCACGATGGCGTGGCTGTCCTCGGCGTAGTTGAGGTCGAGCACGGCTTCATCCTCAAAAATGCCGACCGAAACGGCTGCAACCTGTGCGGTGAGCGGCATTTTCTCGATCACGCCGTCGGCCAGCAGCTTTTTGCATGCAAGCCAGAGTGCAACAAATCCGCCGGTGATGGACGCGCAGCGCGTGCCGCCGTCCGCCTGAATAACATCGCAGTCAATCGTGATCTGGCGCTCACCGAGTGCTTCGCGGTCAACGACCGCACGCAGCGCACGGCCGATCAGACGCTGGATCTCGCTCGAGCGACCGTCCAGCTTGAGCGACTTGATATCGCGTTTTTTGCGGGTGTTGGTCGCACGCGGGAGCATCGCGTACTCGGCGGTTACCCAGCCGAGGCCCTTGCCCTCGAGGAACGGCGGTACCTTTTCCTCGACCGACGCGGTGCAGATGACCTTGGTGTTGCCCATCTCGACCAGCACCGAGCCTTCCGCGTACATCGTATAATCAGTGGTAATCTTCACCGGACGCATTGCGCCCTTGGTTCTTCCGTCAGGTCTCTGCATTTTCGTCCTCCTCGGTCTGTTCCTCGTCGTTTTCTGTGTTTTCGTGAACCGGCGGCAGGATGGCCTCCAGGAATGCCGCACGATCAAAGTCGATCAGATCGTCAATGCCCTCGCCAACGCCGACCAGCTTGACCGGAACACCCAGTCCTGCCGAAATGGCGATTACGATGCCGCCCTTTGCGGTGCCGTCCAGCTTGGTGAGAATAATGCCGGTCAGCTCGGCAGCCTTGTTGAACTCCTCAGCCTGATGAACCGCATTCTGACCGGTGGTCGCGTCCAGCACGAGCAGCGTTTCGCGCGACGCATCCGGCAGCTCGCGGGAGATAACGCGGTCGATCTTCGCCAGCTCGTTCATCAGGTTGGCCTTGTTGTGCAGACGGCCTGCCGTATCCACGATGATAATATCGCTGCCGCGTGCCTTGGCCGCCGAGATGGAGTCAAACACAACAGCTGCCGGGTCTGCGCCCTCGCCGTGGCGAACGATGTCCGCACCGGCACGTTTAGCCCAGATTTCGAGCTGGTCCGCTGCCGCTGCGCGGAAGGTATCCGCCGCCGACAGCATAACCTTTTTACCCTCATTGACATAGCGGGCCGCCAGCTTGCCGATCGAGGTCGTCTTGCCGACACCGTTGACGCCGATTACCAGAATGACCGCCGGCTTGCCGTCCGTATTCAGCGGCTGGTTATCGAGCATGTTGTCGGTCAGCACCTCGCGGAGTAAATCGCGCAGCTCGTCTGCCGTGGTGGTCTTGCGCAGCTTGGCGCGCTTTTCCACCTCAGCGACGATCTTCGCCGCCGTGGATGCACCGACGTCCGACAGGATGAGTGCTTCTTCCAGCTCCTCGAGCAAATCATCGTCGATCTTGACAAATGCCGCAAACACGCTGTCCAGCGAATGGCTCACCGCATCCGAGGTTTTCTTGAAGCCCTGCTTAATTTTATCAAAAAATCCCATGCTTATCTCCTTATGTTTTTATCTTGCAAATCAGGAATCCGTATTTAGTTATTATTTCCCATAGTAGTTGATACGCCAGTTTTCCCAGTCCGTGCGGTCAATCCGCTCACCCCAGAGAACATAGCCGCGGGCGTGTCCCCAGTGCCGAAACTCAACCGGATGCCGCGCCGCATAGCCGTCTGTCGTAAGAGAGCCGTCCGGCAATCGCCTTTCCACATCCAGCCGATACGGATATTTTGCGCTTCGCATATCCATTGCCGCAATTCTCCATTTTCCATTACTTAATGGTATTTTTGAGCCGTTTTTCTGCCTCAGCCAGATTGAGCATCAGCATTTTGGAAACGCCCTGCTCCTGCATGGTCACGCCGTAGAGCATATCTGCTTCTTCCATTGTACCACGTCTGTGGGTAATTACAATAAATTGTGTCGAATCTGTCAGGCGGCGAATGTATTTTGCAAACCGCTGCACGTTTACATCATCGAGCGCGGCTTCGATCTCATCGAGCACGCAGAACGGCGTAGGCCGCAGCTTGAGAATCGCAAAGTACAGCGCAATAGCGACAAACGCCTTTTCACCGCCCGAAAGCAGCGTAATCGTTTTAACCGCCTTGCCCGGTGGAGACACGCGGATGTCGATACCGCAGTTCAGAATATCCGAGGTATCGGCAAGCTGCAGTTCGGCGTGTCCGCCGCCGAAAATCTCGCGGAAGGTATCGCGGAAGTACACATTCAGCTTGGCGAACTCGGACGCGAAAATCTCCTTCATGCTGACGGTCAGCTGGTCGATGACCTTGCGCAGATCGGTCTGCGCGGTCTCGAGGTCGTCCTTCTGCTCCCGCAGAAAGCTGTACCGCTCCTGCACGCGCTGAAATTCGTCCACCGCATCCAGATTGACGTTGCCGAGCGCCCGCATTTTCAGGCGCAGTTCCTGCACACGGCCGCGCGTTTCACCGAGGTTTTCAATCGGTTTGGCAATCTCTGCCGCCGGTGTGGGTGTCAGCTCGTAGCTTTCCCACATTTTATCCAGAATCTGTGTTTCCTCGGTTTTCAGCTGTCCGGCGCGGTTTTCCAGTCGGGCGGTCTCGCGTTCGAGTTCAAGGATTTCCTCGTTGCGGCTCTGTGCCGCCTTTTCCAGACGGACCCGTTCGCCCTCGGTCTGTTCGCGCCTGCCGGTCTGCCGCGCAAGCTGTTCGCTGAGCAGCCGGGCGGTCGTGTCGCGTCCGTGCTTGGCTGCGCGGACTTGGGTGAGTTCATCGGTCAGGCGTGCGATTTCCGCCGCAAAGCCTGCAATCGTCTGCTCCGCACCGGACACGCCCGCGTCGAGGTCGGCCTTGAGCCGCTCAAGTTCCGCGAGTGCGCGTGCTTCGCTGTCCTGCGCCGTGCGCGTCTCCGCGAGCGCGGTCTGCGCGGCTGTGATGCGCGAAGCCGTCTGCGCCAGCTGTTCCGCGGCGGCGTTCACTGCCGTACGGTGCTCGGTGCAGACCTGCTCGGCAGCTGCAAGCGCCTGCTCTGCGGCAGACCGGCGCTCCGTGCAGGCGGCAAGTGTCTGTTCATACTTCTGCTGTGTCGCTGTGAAGTTAGTCTGTTCAGAAATCAGGCTGTCATACCGTTTCTGCAGGCTTTCCAACAGGAATTTATGCTGTTTTACCGAAGCAGCAAGTCCGGCTCTCTCCTGCTCCGCGTGCCGGCGGTCGGTTTCGATGGTCTGCGCCTGCCCGGCAAGCGATTCCAGTTCCTGTCCTGCAGCCTGCTCGGTCTGTGCCAGCATTTTTCGCTCCTGCTCGAGTGCGCGCACGCGCTCCTCGGCAGCGTGCAGGCGTTCCGCACGCGCCAGTGCGCCGGTGCCGTGGGAGACCGAGCCACCTGTCATGGCGCCGCCTGCCTGCAGGATTTGTCCGTCTAAGGTGACAATGCGAAACCGGTGTCCGTACGCCTTGGCCAGTGCCAGCGCAGTGTCCATATTCTCCGAAATGACCGTGCGCGCCAGCAGATTGCACACAATATTCTTATATTTTTCATTAAATCTGACGAGAGCATCTGCGGTGCCGAAGCAGCCGTTCTGCCGTTCCAGGCCGGTCTCCCGCAGGCTGTTTGCCCGAATGGTATCCAACGGCAGGAAGGTCGCGCGGCCGCCGTCCGTGCGCTTGAGGTACGAAATGCACTGCTTGCCCACGCTCGTGCTGTCCACCACGATGGAGGACGCCGACGCACCGAGTGCAGTGTCGATTGCCGTCACGAACCGCTTTTCGGTCGTGATGAGCGCGGAAACCGGACCGTGCACGCCGTTCATCGCACCCTTTTCAGCCTGCCGCATGACGGCTTTCACCGACCGAGAGAAGCCCTCGTACTCGTGCTGCATGTCAGTCAGCATTTTTACACGGCTCTGCATTTCGCTCAGCGAGGACTGCGCTGCTCGCAGGTCGTTCTTCGCCTGCTCGGCCTTTCGGCGGCAGGTCTCCGCCTGAGCGGCTGCCGTCTGCGCCTGCTTTGCCGTTTCGGTAAGCGTTTGCTCGCACGCGGTCAGTTCCCGCTCGAGATTGTCCTGTACCTGCTTTTCGGTATCCAGCTGCTGTGCCGCTGCTGCGATTTCGGAATCCAGCGTCATTTTGCGGTCGTTCATGCCCGCCAGACCGCTCTCGGCGGCTGTTCGGTCGAGTTCGAGCACGTGCAGCGTGCGCTCCTGCCTGCGCTGCGCCTGCTCAGCCTGCCCAAGTGCCTGCTCGGCCTGTGTGCGCTGCTGCTCCTGCTCAGCAGACTGTTTTCGGAGTGCATCCAGTTCAGCCGACTGTACCTTCTCCTGCTCATTCCATGCAGAAATACGCTCGCGCCGTTCGGCGAGCTGCGCATCCATGCTCTGCACCTGCTCGGCGCGGTGTGCGCTCTCCTGCCGTGTGCGCTCGATATTCTCCTCGCAGTTGCGGATGTTCGCCTGAATAACCGCCTCACGGCTGATCTGCTCGGCGGCAAACTGCTCGGCTTCGCGCAGCTCGTTTCGCAGACGTTCGGTTTCCCTGTCAATCTCACGCAGTGACTCAGCCAGCTGCTCGGACTGCGCATACAGCGTTCCCTGCTGCTGTTTTGCATCCGCAAGCTGCTTTTCGCAGGTTGTCCGGTCTTTATTCAGCTTGGCAGTGTCATTCTTGAGCTGCTCGAGCGACAGCAGCCACAGCGAGACCTCAAGCACGCGCAGCTCATCCCGCAGATGCAGAAACCTTTTCGCCTTGCCAGCCTGCTGCTCGAGCGGCTCGAGCCGGTTTTCCAGTTCGCCGTACAGGTCGCGGATACGCACCAGATTTTCCTCGGTGGCTGACAGTCTGCGCTCGGCTTCCTCCTTACGGTAGCGGAACTTGGTGATGCCTGCGGCTTCCTCGAAGATTTCGCGCCGGTCCTCGCTCTTGAAGGACAGAATCTCATCAATGCGGCCCTGTCCGATGCTGGAATAGCCGTCGCGTCCCAGACCGGTATCCATAAACAGCTCGTGCACGTCCTTGAGGCGGCAGTGCTTTTTGTTGAGGAAATACTCACTCTCGCCCGAGCGGTAGTACCGGCGCGTGACCATAATTTCGGTAAATTCCGAGCGGAACACATGCGCCGAATTGTCCAGAATGAGCGAAACCTCGGCAAAGCCGACCGGACCGCGCTTGGCTGTGCCGCCGAAGATCACGTCCTCCATCTTCGCGCCGCGCAGAGACCGCGAGGACTGCTCCCCCAGAACCCACCGGATGGCATCCGAAATATTCGATTTTCCCGAGCCGTTCGGACCGACGATCGCCGTAATGCCGCCGAGAAATTTGATCTCGGTGCGATCCGGGAACGACTTGAAGCCCTGTAAAATCAGGCTTTTGAGAACCATATGCCACCTCTTTATTATAGATAGTTTTATTTTACCACTGCGGCAGTATCTTTTCAACGACTAACTGCGTCACGCAGAAAAAAGAGGTCGATTTCTCGACCTCTTTGCCGTTTATCTCTATTGCGGTTTGACGATAAGCGTCAGCATCCCATATTTTCCAAGGCCTTCTTCGCAGCCATCTGCTCGGCTTCCTTTTTGCTCTTGCCGATGCCCTGCGCGAACACATTGGAGTTGAGCAGCAGCTCCATGGTGAACCGCTTGTCGTGGTCCGGGCCGGACTGGCCTGCCAGACGGTATTCCAGCGTTTCCTGCTTGTTCTTCTGCACGATCTCCTGCAGCATGGTCTTGTAGTCCTTGAACGCGCCGCCTGCCAGCGCAACCTCGACCTTGTGCGGGATAAACCGCAGCACGAACGCGCGGGCAGGCTCGATGCCGCCGTCCATAAAGATGGCGCCGAGCAAAGCCTCTGTTGCGTCAGCGAGAATGGACGCACGCTTGCGTCCGCCGCCCATCTCCTCACCGTGCCCCAGACGGATGGCTTCCGGGATACCGATCTCGTGCGCGATCTCGTCCAGTGCGCCCTCGCAGACAACTGCCGCGCGCAGCTTGGTCAGGTCGCCCTCGGGCAGGTCGGGATAGTGCGTGAACAGGTAACCCGCCGTGACAAAGCCCAGCACGGAATCGCCCAGAAACTCCAGGCGCTCGTTGCACTGCAAATGCGTGCCGTGGTGCTCATTCGCATAGGACGAATGGGTCATCGCCAGCCGGAGAAGGCTCTCGTCCTTGAATTTATAGTCAATTTTCAGCATTTTTGTTCCTTCTTCCTGTGGATCACTCGGAAACCGTCATGTACTGAATGTTTTCCTTAACTGCATCGATCATGCCGGATTTGGTGTACGCAATCGCCTGACGGACCGCGTTCATCACCGCGATCTCGTTGGACGAGCCGTGCGCCTTGATGACCGGCTTTGCGATGCCGAGGAACGGCGCGCCGCCGATCTTGTCCTGATTGAACACCTCGCGGAAGTCGTCCATGCCTTTCTTGCACAGCAGGTAGCCGAGCTTGGTGCCGACAGACGCCATAAACACGCCCTTGATCTCCTTCGACATGAACTTCGCCACGCCCTCGATGGTCTTGAGCTGCACATTGCCGGTAAAGCCGTCGCAGACAGCAACATCACACGCACCGAGCGGCACCATGCTGCCCTCTACGTTGCCGACAAAATTCAGACGGCCTTCGTCGCCCGCCTTTTTCAGCAGCGCGTAAGCCTCCTTGCGGAGCGGATCACCCTTGGTATCCTCCGTGCCGTTGTTGACAAGACCGACACGCGGCTTGATGACACCGTTTATCTTCTCCGCATACAGCGAAGCGAGGAACGCGAACTGCAGCAGCATTTCGGCGGTGCATTCGGTGTTCGCGCCTGCATCGCACAGCATGACCTGACCGTTCGCGCACGGCATAACCGGTGCCAGCGCACCGCGTCGGATACCCTTGATGCGGCCGCCGTACAGCGTCGCGCCGGTGAGCAGTGCGCCGGTGTTGCCCGCGGAAACAAGCGCATCGCCCTCGCCGGCCTTGAGCAGCTTGAACGCTACCGCCATGGACGAATCCGGCTTGCGGCGAAGTACCGTTGCGGGATCGTCATGCATATCGACTAAGTCGTTCGCAGGCATGATGGTGATGCCCTTGACATCGGAGAGGCCCTTTTCTTTCAGGACGTTCGCTACGACCTCCGGCTTGCCGACCAGCAGCACTTCCTCGCCGTATTCCTTCGCAGCCAGCGCACCGCCCCATACAGCGGATTCGGGCGCGTTATCGCCGCCCATCGCATCAACGATGATCCTCATATTACAGCTCTCCCTTCAGTTTTTCGATCTGCTCGAGCGCCCGCTCGGAGATTTTGGTGTTCTTCTCCCGCTTGCCCTTGATTTTATAGCCGAGCGGCTCGATAATGCCGAAGTTTACGTTCATCGGCTGGAATTTCGCGACCGTATGGTCGGAAATATAGGTCGCCAGTGCGCCGGTGGCGGTCAGGCGGTCGAGTGTCGGCATCGGTTTGCCGAGCACGTCCATGGCCGTTGCCACGCCTGCCACCCAGCCGGAGGCGGTGGACTCCACATAGCCTTCTACGCCGGTCATCTGGCCCGCAAAGCGGATGCGCGGGTCGGATTTGAGCGCGTAAGTCGCGTTCAGCAGGCGCGGAGAATCCAGGAATGTGTTGCGGTGCATGACACCGTAGCGCACGAACTCAGCGTTTTTCAGCGCCGGAATCATGGAGAACACGCGCTTCTGCTCACCGAACTTGAGGTGAGTCTGGCAGCCGACCAGATTGTACAGCGTGCCGTTTGCGTTGTCGCGGCGCAGCTGCAGGACTGCATACGGGTCCTTGCCGGTTTTCGGGTCCGGCAGGCCGATGGGCTTCAAAATGCCGAAGCGCAGCGTGTCAAAGCCGCGACGCGCGTTGACCTCGATGGGCATACAGCCCTCGAATACCTTGGAATCCTCAAAGCCGTGTACCGGTGCTTCCTCAGCGGTGGTCAGCGCGTTCCAGAACGCCTCGTACTCCTCGCGGGAGAACGGGCAGTTGATGTAATCTGCGGTGCCCTTGCCGTAGCGGGACGCCTCGTAGGCGGAATCCATATCGATGCTCTCAGCCGTGACAATCGGCGCGGCGGCATCGTAAAAGTGCAGGAAATCGCCGCCCACCTTGGCGTGGATGGCCTCGAACAGCGCATCCGAGGTCAGCGGGCCGGAAGCGATAACCACTCTGCCCTCCGGAATCTCGGTCACTTCACCGTAGACCACCTCGATATTCGGGTGGTTCTTGATCTTCTCGGTGACGGCTGCCGCGAAGGCTTCGCGGTCAACCGCCAGTGCGCCGCCTGCCTCAACGCGATGTGCATCCGCACAGGAAAGGATAAGGCTGTCCAGACGGCGCAGCTCCTCCTTGAGCAGACCGGCGGCGTTCGCCAGCTCATCCGAGCGCAGCGAGTTGGAGCACACCAGCTCAGCGAAATCGTCCGAGTGGTGCGCAGGCGTGTGCTGCACCGGCTTCATCTCACACAGGCGCACGGAGATACCGCGCTGTGCCAACTGCCATGCAGCCTCACAGCCGGCCAGTCCTGCGCCGACTACTGTTACCATTTCACTCATTCGGCGCTCTCCTTTGCCGTGGTCTTTTTCTTTGCGGCAGGCTTTTTCGCTGCTGCTTTCTTCTCAGCGGCTTTTTTTGCCTTTTCTGCCGCCTTTTCTGCTTCATACTTTGCCAGAGCCTTGGCATACTGCTCCTGCTGCTTGGCAGTCAGCTCCTGTACAGCCTCGTCCTTCAGCTTTTTGAATTTATTGGTGGTCTTGGTCATCCACGGCAGGGTTTTCTTCGCGGTGGATTTCTTGACAGCCGCCTTTTTCGTTACCTTCTTGACCTTTTCCTCGGTCTCGCCGTTCTTCTCGGCGGCTTCCTTTGCGGCAGCACGTTCCGCAGCCTTGGCGGCACGCGCTTCGCGCATCTTGCGGCGCTTTTCGGTTTCCTCAGGCGACAGACCCTCCTTGACCAGCTCCTTGTAGCCGCAGCCCTCACGCAGACAAACGTCCGTGACCTCCTTGGAATCGCGGTCGGTGTGGCGGAACAGCGAGGAATCGCAGTTCGGGCACTTGGTCTTGAGCGGCTTGTCCCACGTCATAAACTGGCAGGTCGGATAGGTGTCGCACGAGTAGTACACATAGCCGCGTGCGGACTTTTTCTTCACGACCTTTGCACCGCAGACCGGGCACGCAGCGCCGGTGTCCTCGGTGATGGGCTTGGTGTTGGTGCACTCCGGGAAACCGGGGCACGCAAGGAACTTGCCGAACCGGCCGGACTTGATGACCATGTTGCGTCCGCATTTCTCGCAGATAACGTCGGTCACTTCGTCCTGAATCTTGATGCGCTTGCCCTCGAGGTCGATCTCTGCCTGCTTGAGCGCAGCTTCAAAGCCGTCATAGAAGTTGTGCAGCAGCTGGATATAGTTCAGCTTGCCCGCTTCGACCTCGTCCAGCTCGTGCTCCATGTTGGCGGTGAACTCGTAATCGGCAACCGACTTAAACTCGTCTACCAGCAGGCCGGTAACGCCCTCGCCGAGCGGTGTCGGACGGAGCGCCTTGTTCTCCTTGGTGACGTAATCGCGGTCAATAATGGTGGAAATCGTCGGTGCATAGGTGGACGGACGGCCGATGCCGCGTTCCTCCATCGCGCGGATGAGCGATGCCTCGGTGTAGCGAGCCGGCGGCTGCGTAAAGTGCTGGGACGGCTCGATCTTCTCGGCGGTCAGCTTGTCGCCCTGATCGAAGCGCGGCAGCGGCTTTCCTGCGGAATCCTGCTTTTTCTCGTCGTCCGTGCCCTCCTCGTAAACCGCAGTAAAGCCCGGGAACGCGACCGTATGACCGGATGCGCGGAACACCTGACCCTCGCAGACGATATCGGCGGAAACCGTATCGAGAATGGCGTCTGCCATCTGGCAGGCCACAAAACGCGACCAGATCAGGCGGTACAGCTTGAACTGATCGGGCGTCAGGTACTTGCGGATCTCCTCGGGCAGCAGCTGCACGTTGGACGGACGAATGGCTTCGTGCGCGTCCTGCGCGTTGCCCTTGGTCTTGAACACACGCGGCTTGCCCGGATAATATTCCTCGCCGTAGCGGCCGCGAATGAATCCGGCAGCGGCAGCGGTGGCCTCGTCCGCCAGGCGGAGCGAGTCGGTACGCATATAGGTGATAAGGCCGGTCAGACCGTATTCACCGAGTTCAATACCTTCGTACAGCTCCTGCGCGATGCTCATCGTGCGGCGCGGCGTCATATTCAGCTTGCGACTGGCTTCCTGCTGCAGCGTCGAGGTGATGAACGGAGGTGCGGCGGTGCGCTTTTTCTTGCCGCGCTTGATATTGCCGACGGTGAACGGCTTGCCGGTAACAGCGTTGACAACATGCATCGCCTGCTCTTCGTTTTTCAGCTCGGCCTTGCCGTTCGCATCGCCGTAGTAGCGCGCTGAAAACTTGCCGCCGTCCGCGGTCTGCAGCAGGGCCTCGATCGACCAGTATTCCTCCGGCACGAATGCGCGGATTTCGTTCTCACGGTCCACGACCAGACGGGTTGCAACGCTCTGCACACGGCCTGCGGACAGACCGCGCTTGACCTTGCGCCACAGGAACGGCGACAGCTGATAGCCAACGATTCGGTCGAGAATGCGGCGTGCCTGCTGTGCATTTACCAGATCGATATCAATATCGCGCGGGTTCTCGATGCCCGAGCGGACCGCCTGCTTGGTGATCTCGTTAAAGGTCACGCGGCGGGAATTTTTGTCCTTGAGCTTGAACAGCTCCTTGATATGCCACGAAATCGCTTCTCCCTCGCGGTCAGGGTCAGTTGCGAGATAGACGAAATCGCTCTTGCGGATTTCGCTGCGGATTTCCTTGATGATTTTATCTTTACCCTCGATCGGCACATATTCCGGATGGAAATCGTGCTCGATATCGATGCTCATTTTCTTTTTCGGCAGATCGCGCAGATGTCCCATCGAAGCCTTGACGACATAGTCCGAACCGAGATATTTTCCGATCGTCTTTGCCTTGGCCGGGGACTCCACGATGACTAACTTAGACATAAAAACCTCCAGAAATGGCTTCGTACGCAACCACGCTTGCGTACGAGAGGATGTACCGAACCGCGGGTTCGGATACATCCCATGCGGAGAAAAGTTCCTCCTTCGTCGAATCTTTTCTCGGCACTTGTATAAAAAGGGTGATACATGCTCCCCCTTTTTATGAATTTCCTGCGGAAATTCTATTGAATGCGCACCCTACGGTGCGGAATGCGTGTATTTCTTTTCTTCTCTCTCCTGCTTATCACCAAGTACCGAGAATGAGTCTGCCCTTTTCACGGCGCAGTATCCCATCCATTTCCAGCATAGTGACAAGGCTCATCACCCGCGGTGCTGCCAGACCGCAGCGGTCGATCAGCTCCTCGGGCGTGCTCACACCGTCCCGCACAAGCGTGACGATGGTTTTTTCATCCTCATTTAAGCCGTCCGGCAGCGGTTTTGCGGCCGCGGACGGCTGTCTGTGTTCGACTTTCGCCTTTTCTGCCGCAGCAGCGCGGCGCTGTTCGGCCTGCTGCTCGCGCCTGCGAATGTCCTCCCACGCGCTCCGTGCCGCCGGTTCCGGATACTCGCCGGTCTGGCGCCGGAACGCCTGCTGTACCGCCTGTTCGGGCATCATGCCGCCGTAGGCGCGCACGAGCGTCACCGGGCTGCTGAGCAGCGCGGCTTCGCCTTTTTCGATCAGCTCATTGCATGACTGCGACTGCGGCGCGTCGATCGGGCCGGGCACAGCGTACACATCGCGTCCCTGATCGAGCGCGTGACGCGCAGTAATGAGCGCACCCGAACGCCAGTCGCTCGCCTCCACGATGACGGACGCGACCGACAGGCCGCTGATAATGCGGTTGCGCTGGTGATAATTGCGTCCGTGCGGCTCGGTGCCGGGCGGATATTCGCTGATGATGGCACCCATGAGCAGGATATCGCCCATCAGGCTGCGGTGCTGCGGCGGATAACACACATCGGGTCCGCCCGCCAGCACGGCGACCGTCAAGCCGCCTGCCTTCAGCGCACCGCGGTGTGCCGCGCCGTCATTGCCGAGCGCCATGCCGCTGACGGTTATCATGCCCGCTCGGGCAAGCGTTGTGCCGATCTGATCGGCGACTTTCAGGCCATACGGCGTCGCCTTGCGCGTGCCGACGACGGCTACAGCGGGAACGCTGTCGAAATCCGGCCAGCGTCCGCGCACATACAGCACGGTCGGCGGATCCGGGATCGCCCGCAGGCGGTCCGGGTAAGCGCTGTCACCGATGGTAATGATCTGGATATTCTTTTCCGTGCAGGACCGGATGACCTGCTCTGCTTCGGACGTATCCTTGTCGCACAGCAGATCGACATGGGTCTTGCGCAGCTCACACGGCGCAGCTGTCAGTGCCTGCCGGTCGGCGGCGAACACCGCCTCCGGAGAGCCGAAGGCATCGAGTACCTCGGCGGCTGTGCGCGAGCCGAGTCCGCGCTTGAGCGAAAGCCAAACATAGCTGAGTCTTGACGGCATAGTGCCCGCCTCCTCATTTTGTCATTTCGTAGATCACGATGGCCGCGGCAACACCTGCATTGAGCGATTCGGCACGGCCCTTCATGGGAATGATCACGCGCTTATCGGACAGACGGAGCGCCTGCTCGGTCACGCCCTTTCCCTCACTGCCGATGATAACGGCGGCTTTGGAAAGCGACACCGAGGAAAGCGGCACGCTGTCCTCGTGCAGCGCGGTGGCATACAGCGGCAGACCGTTCCGGTGCAGCCGTTCGGCGGCCTCTGCAAGCGGGAGCGTCACGCACGGCAGACGGAACACCGCGCCCATCGTCGAGCGCACGACCTTGGGTGAAAACGGATCGGCGCAGCCCTCGCACAACACAACGGCGCCGAGCGCGAACGCTTCGGCGGTGCGTAAGATCGTGCCAAGGTTGCCCGGGTCCTGTAAGCCGTCCAGCAGGAGCACCTGCCCGGCTCCGTCCAGCGCGTCCGCCGTCCACTGCGGCTGTGAGCAGGAGAAGATGACGTTCTGCGGCGTTTCCACCTCGCTTGCGAGTTTGAACAGCGCATCCGGTGCAGAATAGAGCGATGCTCCCTGCTCTTCCGCCTCTTTGACGAGCGGACTGTCCCAGCCGTCTCTCACAAGCACGGTTTTCAGCTTCGCGCCCGAACGCAGTGCTTCTCCCAGCATTTTTTCGCCCTCGCACAGCATTTCCCCCGTGCTCCGGCGGTATTTTCGTTCCCGTCCCAGCCGCGCAAGGTGCTTGAGCGCGGCATTCTGACGGCTCTGTATCTCAATCAACCCAGTTCCACCACCCTGCTCACAAATTTATTTTCGCCCATGATAAACAGAAGATCATCCGGCTCGATGGCCCTATCCGGCTTAGGACTTGCATCCAGTGCACCCTGTTCACCATGACGGACGGCGAGCACATTCACTTTATGCTTCTGCCGCACGTCAAGCTGCACCAGCGATTTGCCGACCCAGCTTTTCGGCGCGTGTATCTCCAGAATGCTGTATTCGTCCGACACGCCGATAAAATCCACCACGTTGGTATGTGCCAGGCGCTGTGCCAGCTTGCAGCCCATTTCGCTCTCCGGCAGGACAACACGGTCCGCACCGACGCGCTCGAGCACCTTGGCATGCACATTGCTTCTTGCTTTGGCAATGATGTATTGCGCGCCCAGATCCTTGAGCATGACTGTGATGAGGATGCTCGCCTCCATATCCGTACCTACCGCAACAATACAGCAGTCGAAGTTGCGCACGCCGATGGCCCCCAGCACGGCTTCGTCCTGCGCGTCGCCCTGCATGACCTGCGTCACATCCTCCGCGATGCGCTGCACGCTCTCGGCGTTCTCGTCGATGGCAAAAACCTCCTGACCGAGCTCGGTCAGCTCCTGCGCAACAGCGGTACCGAATCGGCCCATGCCGATTACCAGAAAGGATTTCATATCTGTCTCTCCTTTGGATAACTGCTTAATCTACTTCACTATAAAGGCATCATCACGTAAAGCGCCGCTGCTTTAATCGTGCGATGTTGCCTTAACCAATAAACACATCTGCGTCCGGGTATTTGAGCCTTGGCGGCTCTCTGCGGCGCATGAAAACGGCAACGCCGAGCGTCAGCACACCGACACGGCCCATATACATCATCGCGATCAGAATGACGCGCGAAGCCGACGACAATGTCGGTGTCAGGCCCATGGACACACCGACCGTGCCGAACGCGGAGACCGCTTCAAACAGGCACTGGTGAAACGGTGCGTCCTCAATTCCGGCGATCGCACAGGCGCCCGCCAGACAGAACACGCCGCCTGCCATGAGCAGGGATACAGCGTTCATGATGCTGCGCGGCACAATCGTCCGGCCGAACGCCGAAACCGTTGTGCGTCCGCAGAAGGCGCTGATGGCCGTGAGCACGAGCACGGCCGCCGTCACGGTCTTGATGCCGCCTGCTGTCGAGCCGGGTGAGCCGCCGATGAACATGAGCAGGCACGACACCGCCTGACTCGGGCCGGTAAGCGCGCCGAGGTCGATGGTGTTGAAGCCTGCCGTGCGCAGGGTCACGGACTCAAACGCCGCCGCAAGCAGCTTGTGCGGGGTATCTAACGCACCGAGCGTTGCCGGATTGCTCCACTCGAACAGCAGCGTCCAGCCGAAGCCGAACAGCAGCAGTCCTGCCGTAGCCGTCAGCACGATTTTCGTGTGCAGGCGCAGGCGGCGGAAACTGTGCTTGTCCCACACGTCGCTCCACACGAAAAAGCCGAGGCCGCCGAGCACGATGAGCGCCATCACCGTAATGTTCACGAGCGGATCCTCCGCCCAGCCGATGAGCGACTGAAACGGATCGTCCGGTGTGCCCATCA
This sequence comes from Butyricicoccus sp. AM27-36, assembly GCF_003480945.1. Classification (NCBI taxonomy): domain Bacteria; kingdom Bacillati; phylum Bacillota; class Clostridia; order Eubacteriales; family Butyricicoccaceae; genus Butyricicoccus; species Butyricicoccus sp. AM27-36. The sequence continues at coordinate 235,522 of NZ_QUJR01000001.1, read as the reverse complement.
GGTCAAAGCCTGCGTTGCAGAACGCCGAAACCGCGTGGAACACGCCCATTACGATTCCCTTCGGGAAACCGTAATGCGGCACGAACCGGCAGGACAGCAGAATTGCTCCCGCTCCTTCGATGATAAACGTGCCGAACAGCACGCGCCGTGTCAGACGGACAATGCCGCCGCCGTCCGGCAGATTAAGTCCCGCGCTCATCACCATGCGCTCGTGCAGCGTGATCGTTCGCCGCAGGACAAACGACGCAATAGCCGCGACGGACATAAAGCCGAGTCCGCCGATCTGAATCAGCAGCAGGATGACGCACTTGCCGAATACCGACCAGTGCACCGCCGTGCTGACCGTGACGAGTCCGGTAACACAGCTCGCCGAGGCTGCTGTAAACAGCGCGTCGAGAAACGGCGTTATCTGTCCGTCTGCCGCCGACACCGGCAGCATCAGCACCAGCGCACCCACCAGAATCGTCAGCGCAAAGCCGACGGCAAGCACCGTCGGCGCCCGCAGTCCCAGATGCCGCTTATGCACCATAAAAATCTGCGTCTGCACGATAAATCCCCTCCTTTAACGATGCTGCAGTATGATATACCGAAAGCCTGAACGCACCGTTCAGGCTTAGGCTGTCGGCGAAACTACAATTTCGCTGACAAGCAGGAACGGACCGTGAGCCGTTCCAAAGTCGTCCGAAAGTTCCAATACAGAAACTTTCTCCCTCCAGAAGTCAAAAAAGTCAGGTACACGCCCCGACTTTTTTGCATTTGCAAAGCAAATGCTATTTTACACGCGCTGCTGCGCGAATTGGCTGAAGCTGCATGAATATTGACCTTTTCGACAAACCGAGCCTGACCATACCGTTCAGGCTTCAAACAGGCATACATTATATAATAGTATAACATCGAATTTTTGACTGTTCAATATAATCTTATACCCGAAATTTTTCGATAAGTCAAGCGATTTACGGAATTTTTCCACGCAAGAATAAGCAAGTGCTCTCTGATTTCCAACAGATCAGAGAGCCCGGAGGGGGCTGCCGCCGGCAAATACTCCAACAATCCGGCAGACAGAGATTTATTCCACAGTTCAAACGCATCTACACATGTCCCTTTTCACGGTGAGAGGGAACCGCATTGAACTGTAAAATAACACAGGCAACAAATAGTACGTTTTTTTGCGTACCCATCCAGTATAACACCATATCCTGCACAGTCAATAGTTATTTTTTGCCCAAAGCCTGCTATTCCTTAACGCAGATGAGCCTTCCGGCACAGGTGGCTGCCGGAAGGCTCAGGAGAAAGATTAAGATGCTACCAGATTCGGGAGGAAATATACAATCTGCGGAAATACCGTTACCAGAATTACCACTGCGATGATAATCAGGATGAACGGGATAACGCCGCGGTAGATTTCCTGTATTTTGACCGACGGCGGCACAATGCCCTTGATGTAGAACAGTGCGAAGCCGAACGGCGGCGTCATGAAGCAGGTCTGCAGCATAACAGCTGTAACTGCGACGATCCACAGGCGGTCAAAGCCGAACATATCCATAATCGGCAGGAAGATCGGGAACACGATCATAACGATACCCAGCCAGTCGAGGAACATGCCCATAACGAATACGATCGTCATCATGATTGCGAACGCGCCCCATTTGCCGATGCCAACGCTCGAAATCCAGGTTGCGATCAGCTGGTCGCCATCGAGCGACATGAAGATGCCGGTGAAGGCAGACGCGCCGAACAGGATGATGAATACCATCGCAGAAGTCTTTGCGGTGTCGATCAGCGAATCGTACAGCATTTTGAAGCTGAACTGCTTGTAGAAAATTGCGAGAATAAGCGAGAACAGTGCGCCAACGCCTGCCGCCTCGGTCGGAGTTGCCCAGCCGGTGAAGATGGAACCAAGCACGCCGACGATCAGGATGACCGGCGGGATCAGGTTGATGAGCGAACCGGTGATGCGCTCACGCAGCGGCATGGCAGCCAGCTCTTCGGTAGTCATCGCCGGACCGTAATCCGGGTGGATATGGCAGATGACGAACACATAGATCATGTAGAACAGCGACAGGACAAGACCCGGAACGATGGCGGCGAAGAAGATCTTGCCGACCGATACATTCGCATAGGAGCCCATCGAAACCAGCATGATGGACGGCGGGATCAGGATGCCGAGCGAACCGCCCGCACACACCATGCCGCACGCGAGAGACGGCTTATAGCCGCACTTCAGCAGCACCGGTACGGACAGCATGCCCATGGTAACAACGGATGCGCCGACGATACCGGTCGTGGCAGCAAACACGGTGGAAACCACGATCACTGCCAGACCGAGACCGCCCTTCAGAGGACCAAGCAGGTAGCGGATAGAGAGGAACAACCCATCCGCAACCTTGGAATGTGTCAAAAAGTTTGCCATCAGCACGAACATCGGGATGGCGACCATGGAATAGCTTTGCATCTGGTCGTACACCTTGGTCATGGCGATGGTGATGCCCGGGCCGCCCCAGGCGAGATAACCGATAACAACACCGGCGCCGCCGAGGACGAACGCAAGCTCCTGACCGGCCGCAAGACCGATGATCATGATAAGGAACAGTACGCCAAGCAGGATCGCGCTGAGCTGTGTTGCGCCAACGCCGGACTGCGTGACAAGATTGGTCAGCATTTCCATCATGCAGCGTCGCCTCCCTTCGTATCATCCGTGCCGGAAACGGCTTCACCGATGCCGCGCACGCACTTGAGCATCTCGGAAATGCCCTGCAGTGCGAGCAGCGTCATGCCGACGAACAGCGCCAGCTTGACCGGCCATGCCGGCGGCGCCCATACCGAGTAGCCGCGCTCACCCGTGGTATACGAGCGAAGGAAAAATCCGAAGCTCTCGGGCACGAGCACGAATACGAACGGAACAAAGAACACCAGATAGGTAATCAGGTGCAGAATGTTCTGCGCAAGCGGTTTAAGCCGTGCATACAGCACATCAACCGCAACAAAGGCCTTCTTCTGGAAGCCGTAGGCGCAGACCATGATAATGTAGCAGCCGAAGGTCATGCAGATGACGTCCATCGTCCAGATCTGCGGACTGTGGAACAAACGGCGCAGCACGACTTCGGTAACAATGACCGCGAGAATGCCAAGAACGGCGAAGGAAGCAATCCTGCCAATCCAGTCATTGACGAGGTCGATCACATCGCAGATGCGTTTGATCACTTTCATATATTACACCTCATCTTCTGAGGCTCCGTACTCTCAAAAGAGAGCACGGAACACTCTGTCGGTCACTTTTCGGATTCATCGTAGTTGAAGCCCCAGCCGTAGTCACCGAGCATTGCGCGGTAGGTATCGGCATGTTCACGGTAATCCTGCATAGAGCTGTATACCATGTTGAAGTTTTCATTCTTCGCAGCTTCTTCCTCGTAAACCTGACGGCAGGTCTCACGGATGGTGTTCCAGTCGTCCTGGTTCATCTTGGTGACGATGCAGCCGTCCTCCTCGAGCATCTTCTTGGTGGAATCGAAATCCATCCACAGGTAGCGGGACAGCTGCTCGGAGGTGCAGATCTCAGCCGCCATCTGGATGGCGTTCTGGTACTCCTCAGGAAGCTCGTTCCACGCGTCCTTGTTGATCATAACGCCGTTGACACCGCCGGACTGATACCATGCAGGCGAGCACCAGTACTTGGCAACCTCCTGTAATTTCAGCGAATCATCCGAGCACGGCGTGGAGAACTCGCCGCCGTCGATAACGCCGCGCTGCAGCGACTCATACAACTCGCTTGCTGCAACGGTGGTGATGTTGATGCCCAGCTTTTCCGCTGCACGGCCTGCCATAACGCCGCCGAGGCGGATCTTCATGCTCTGCATGTCCTTGATAGAAGTGATCGGCTTGGTCGAACGGATACCGGACTCTGCGTGATTGATCATGATCGGGAAATACGTCATGTTGTACTTGCCGTACATATCCTGATAGCACTGCAGACCGCCGCCCTGGGTGATCCAGATGTAGTAGTCCATGCCGGTGAAGTTATCCATCGTGGTAGAGAGCAGCTCAAAAGCGGTATCCTTGCCGCTCCAGTAGCCGCCCCAGTCACCGCCGCACTGAATGGTGCCGTTCTGGACATAATCAAACAGCTGATTTGCCGCACACAGCGAGCCTTCCGGATAGTTGGTGATGGTGAAGCGTCCGTCGGTCAGCTGGCTGACCAGCTCGGAGAAGCGCTCGTCACAGGTGAAGTGAATGTTGCCGTCACCCCAGGTGGAACCCATCTTCCAGGTGATGACCGGCAGATCACTGCTGCCGCCTGCAACTGCATTGGCGTTTGCCGCATCCATCATGCCGCTGTCCGCGGCGTTGCCGCACCGACTGCACCGCAAAGCAGACCTGCCATCAATCTTTTGATTTTCATCTTTTTAGCCTCCTTGTTCTTTTTCCTCTATCGAAAACGCCGTTTTGCGGACGTTTGCGAACTAACTGCTCGTGCACAAGGAGGGGATTCTCGCTAGTCGCTGTCGGCCAGTGCCTGTACGGCCTGCACGACCTCCTTCTGCGCATCGGAAAGGTGTTCGTAAATCGGCTGCACCGCTGCACGGAACTTATCGGCCTGCTCCTCATCGAGCAGCGCCATGTAGCAGCCGCTGCGGGATGCATGCAGCATTGCTCGAACCTCGGCACTCTGCCAGTGGTCGCGCTGCCACGAAGCCGCCTCGGCGGCGCACCGCTCAATGATGGTCTGCTCCTCCTGTGAGAACGTTTCCCACGTTTCCGAGGACGCGACCAGCACATCCGCGTTGTAGGAATGTCGGTCGTACGTCCAGTACGGTGCAAGCTGATAGTAGCCGCTGTCCACATAGGTAGGCAGCGTGCTCTCGGCGCCGTCAATCCGGTCAGTGCGGAGCGCGAGCGCGATCTCATCCGGCGGCAGCGTCACCGCCTCGGCGCCCCACATCGGAATGACCTGCTTCATCTGCGAGGAATCCTCGGTGCCGAGCCGCAGATCCTTCATGTCATCGAGTGAGGTGATCGCCTTTCCTGTCGTGAAAAAGCACCGGTAACCGGCATAAAAATAGCTTAAACCGGTAAGGCCCTTGTCCTCGAGCGAGGCCATCACCTGCTGACCGACTGCGCCGTCCAGCACCCGGAACAGGTGCTTGTCCGAGGTGTACTCGTACGGCAGCTGCAGCGCCGCAAGCTGCGGTGCATACGCTGCGGCAGACGAGATTGGCGTGCGTACAAAATCAATTCCACCGTACACGCACTGCTCAAGTGCGGATGCATCGGTGCCAAGCTCGTTATCAAAGCTCGGCAGAATTTGTATCGCGCCGTCCGTTTCCCTGCGCACCTGATCACAGAAGCGCTGACACGCCTGATTGGCGAGGTAGTTTTCGCTCTGTCCGCTGGCAAGGCGGTAATAGCGGATATGCGGCTCGTCCGTGCCGCCGGTACATGCACAGAGCATGAGCAGCAGCCATCCGGCGATCACACACCGAAAGCGTTTATTCATCTTTCCATCTCCTATTATATAGGGTGACAAGTTCCGGCAACATCGTAAATACTTGCGGTAAACAGGTAAAATCACAGCGCACTGAAAATCTTCACATTCTTTTTTGTGACATTTGCATAAACACTTTGGCAGGAATAATAAATTTTCGTATGGATTCCGTAAATCCTGCTGCGCAGCTCGTTCAGTTTGCGTTATGATTGCGGTACTCGGTAGGCGTTACGCCCAAATGCCGCTTGAACACCTTCGTGAAGTAGTTTGCATCCGTGTAGCCGACCCGGACGGCAATTTCCCGTACCGGAATGTCTGTCTGCTGCAGCAGCTCAACCGCACGGTCGATACGGTAAGCGGTCAGGTATTCCAGGAAGGTCTGGTTGTATGAGGTGCGAAAAAAGCGTGAGAAGTAGAACGCACTCATGCCCATCGCCTCTGCCGCCTGATCGAGCGACACATCCTGCATGTAATGATGCTCCAGCCACACGGAAAACTGGGTGCAGAACGCATTTCCCGGCTTGTCCCCGCGTACCGCCGGACGGCTTTCCGGCAGCAGATTCAGCTTGCGCAGGCAGGCGGTAATCTGGGCACTGTCGAACGGCTTGACCAGATAATCCGTTCCGCCGGCCCGCATGGCGCCTACGGCGTAGTCGAAGCGGTCGAAGGCAGTCAGGAATACAATGTGTGTTTCCGGCATGGCTTTGTGGATGATGGCTGCCGCATCAAGGCCGTTCATCACCGGCATTTCAATGTCCATCAGCACCAGCTGCGGCTGAATTTGCCGGGCGCGTTCAACCGCCTCCCGTCCGTTCGCAACTCCCTCGATGAGTGCATCTGCGCCAAGCAAATCGCGCATCTGTCCGCTCAGATTCTGCAGGCTCAGCGGTTCGTCCTCCGCAATCAGTACCTTCAACATATATGCTCTTCCCCTTTCATGCGCAGTATGATGCGGGCGGTCGTGCCCAATCCGGGACAGCTTGCAATGCGGAAGCTGCCGCCGGACAGCGCAATGCGTCCCGCGATATTCTGCAGGCCGATGGACCTGTGTCCCTCGGCGGTGTTCTGTTTCATTTTGCTGCGCGAGAAGCCGCCGCCGTTGTCCGTAATCTGGATGCGGCAGCCTTCCGGTGCAAGCTGCGTCACAATGCGGATGCGGCCGCCCGCACTGCGGCTGCGCATACCATGTACAATGGAGTTTTCCACAATCGGCTGCAGTGTGAATTTCGGCAGTTCACAGGCCGCACAGCGGCTGTCGCAGTCCATCTCGAACGAAATGCGTTCACCGAACCGCAGCTCCTGCAGGGAAATGTAGTCGCGCAGCAACGCAAGCTCACGGTCGAGTGTTACCACGCTGTCGTCATGGTCGAGCGTGTAGCGGAAGAAGTTCGCCAGCCGCACCACCATGTCGCCGGTGACGGTCGCCTGCTCGATTCCGGCCATGTTGGCCACGCTCTGCAGCGTGTTGAACAGAAAATGCGGGTTGATCTGGCTCTGCAGCTGTGCAAAGCGGCTCTGCTCGATCAGCTGCCGCAGGCGTGCTGCCTCGCTCTCCTGCTGACGCAGGGATTTTTCCAGCTGTGCTTCGCTTTCCAGTGCGTGGATCGTCCGCGCGATCTGGTGCTTGAGGTGGTTAAACGAGTCAGCGAGCATACTGATCTCGTCCGAGCGTGCAAAGTTGAAGTCCTCAATGTCATATTCGCCATCCGCGACGCGGCGCGCACCGCGGCTCATCTGCTGCACCGGCAGCAGCAGGCTGCGTGCGTAGTACAGCATCGCGCCTGCAAACAGCACACTGCCGATCGCGGCTACGATGGTAAATACCATGTTCTGCGAGGTACCTCGCTGACCGAGGACCAGATAACCCTCGCGTCCCTCCATCAGAAAGGCCGCCGTCAGCTGGTCGGTGTATTGCGTCAGATAGCTGCCCTGTGTACGCAGAGCTTCGTAGTTCACCGCGTCAAATGTGCCGCCATGCAACTGCGCGATGAACGTCTCCTGACGGACTCGATAGCTTTTCATCGTGCGGTCGATGACCTGCTTGAGCACCTCGCTCTGCATGCTGCCGTCAGTCTCTGCGCTGCGCAACCGCTCCCACGCACAGGCGGTGTCCTGCACGGCGTCCGCATATTTGTCGATCGTATCGGACCCGGGCGCCGCAAGCGTCAGTTCGCTCAGAAGCGCATTTTCCTGCTCCATGGCGTTCATGTAGTCCGTGCAGCGTGCATATTCGGACAGGATATCATTGCTTTTCTCGCGGTAATCGTAAAAATCGTTCATTAACAGTCCCACCACCAGCAGAATGGGAATGACGAATGCGCAGCTCAGCACGATCGCCTTGTTCACAATAGACAGACGCACCCACCATTGACGTACTCCGTGCACAGGCCCACCTCCTTTGTCAGATTTTATCATAAGCCAATTGATAAGCAATGTAAACCTTTTATGGACAAAAAATGTAAAAAAATCCGCCGTACCGGCGATGTGCAAAGAAAAACGCAGGAAGGCATCCCTAACGGACGCTTCCTGCGTTTCCTATTCAGTCTGATCCAGCGGCTTCCTTGTCGAATAACGCAATGAAAATGAAAGCGTTACGGCGACAGCTTCTCCCGGAGCATCGTGAGCAGCTGCTGCATATCGAACGGCTTGGAAAGATGGCCGTTCATGCCTGCCTTCTCTGCGTTCTGCTTGTCCTCATCAAAGGCGTTCGCCGTCATGGCGACAATGGGCAGACCCGCCTTTTCGGCATCCGGCAGAGCGCGGATGGCACGCGCGGCCGCATAACCGTCCATGACCGGCATCTGAATATCCATCAGCACCAGATCATAGTACCCGGGCGCGCTCTCGCGCACCTTGTCTACCGCGACCTTTCCGTTTTCCGCCGTGTCCACCTCGAACCCGCCTTCCTCGAGCATCGTCACCGCGATTTCGCGGTTGAGGGCGTTATCCTCGACGACCAGCAGCCGTTTTCCGGCGAAATCCGCCTTTTTCTCCGTCTGCTCCGCAGGCTCTGCCGAAAGAAACGGCTCAGCCAGTACGCGGCGCAGCTCGGACATGAACAGCGGCTTGGCGCAGAACGCGGTCACGCCTGCGGCCTTTGCCTCAACCTCGATATCCGTCCAGTCGTAGGCGGTCAGGATGATGATTGGGGTGTTGCTGCCGATCAGCTTGCGGATGCGGCGCACGACCTCAAGGCCGTTCAGATCGGGTATCATCCAGTCGATGATGAAGACATAGAAGCCGTCGCCCTGCTCGATCGCGTCCTGCGTACGGACGACAGCCTCATGTCCCGAGGTCGTCCAGTCCGACCGCATGCCGATCATTCGCAGCATTTTGCTGACATTCAGACAGGTGTCGGTGTCATCATCTGCCACAAGCGCGCGCAGACCCTCAAGCTGGGGGATACGCTGCGGCACGGTCTGCTCTCCGCTGATAGGAAAGCGCAGGGAAACTGTAAATTCCGAGCCCTTCCCCGGCTCGCTCTCGACCGAAATATTGCCGCCCATCATATCGACCAGATTTTTCGTGATCGCCATACCGAGGCCGGTTCCCTGAATTTTGCTCACGGTTGAGGTCTCCTCGCGCGCAAACTGCTCGAAGATATGCTCCTGAAACGTCGAGCTCATGCGGATGCCGGTGTCACGGATATGGAATTCATAGTCCGCACTGCCATGCGGCGCGGTCTGCTTCTGAACGATGCGCAGGGTGATCATGCCGCCTACCGGGGTGAACTTGATGGCATTGGACAGGATGTTGAGCATGATCTGGTTGAGGCGCATGGGGTCGGCAACCACATTCTCGTCCTCCACATCGACCATGTCGATGAAAAGCGAGATGCGCTTGGCTGTGATGCTCGGCTGGATGATATCGCGCAGGTCGTGCACAAGCTCGGGCAACTGTACCGGACGCAGCTCGAGAGAAACCTTGCCGCTCTCGATGCGGCTCATATCGAGCACATCGTTAATGAGCGAGAGCAGATGCTGGCTCGCCGTTGCGGTCTTTTTCAGGTAGTCGAGCACCTGCTCGCGGTTGTCGATATGGGTGGCCGCAAGCGAGGTGAAGCCGATGATCGCGTTCATCGGCGTGCGGATGTCGTGCGACATATTGAACAGAAATTCGCGCTTGGCGCGGTTTGCCGCCGTTTCCTGACGGATGGCGCGTTCAAGCTCGGCGTTTTTCTGCTCAAGCGAGGTTTGATATTCCTTTTCGAGCGTTTTCTGCTGCTGGAGGAAGCTCTTTTCCGTGCCTCGGCGCACAAACAGAAGCAGCGTCAGAACGATCGCACAGGCGAGGAACGACACAGCCAAATTGACCGGCGTGTTCGTGTAGAGCAGTCTGCCCGGGACATATATATAGTAGTAGAAGTTGCGCCCGTGGCTGTACATGCCGTAGTATCGGGTCAGTCCCCTGCGTCCGGCATAGACCAGCCGGTCGGCATGGCCGCTCGAGCGGATGCGGCGGAGCAGATCATTTTCCGTGGTATCCGTACCGATGAGGGACAGATCGTCCGACGCGGTTACGCGGTTGCCGTCCGACAGGAGCACGGTTCCCGTGGTCTCGGCGTCGTAGCCATCGAGCAGATTCTGCACGGAGAGTACGGATTTCTTTGCGAACGCCGCCCCGGTGTGCCGCCAGCCAAGCACCGCGCCGCGGTCGTCCGAACAGCTGCGCACGGCAACGTCGGCAAACGAGCCGTCGGTCAGCTGCACGCGCCGAACATAGGTGCTCTGCGGATGACCGATCACAGCGAGCACGCGCTCGGCTTCCAAATCGGTTTGCAGGCGGGTATAGCCGATGCCGTCCGTGCTGTACTCGCAGATCAGCCTGCCGTTCGTGTCCAGCACCGAAATGCCGGTCAGCCCCAGCCGCTCCGCATACTGCCGCAGCTCATCCTCGCCGCAGTCAAGCGTCACGCCCTCCAGTTCCTGAACGGCGGTCGTTCCGCGCACGAGCGCCTTGGCCACGGCGGTCTCGTTATACTGCACATAGGAGGAGGACTGCTCCTTTACAAAGTCGATCAGTTCGGTCATGCGCTGCTCGCAGTCCCGCATATCCGCGTGCCGGGACAGCAGGAATACCGCGCCGAGGAACAAAAGCCCCGCTGCGAAGCACAGGCACCAGAACGTCCTTCGTAAGACAATGCGTCGGGAATTATTGTTCAAGCTGCTCCACCTCCAGACTGTGTGCGGGAACCTCGAGATATTTTCCGACCAGCTGTTCCATACTGCCGTCCTCGCGCATCTGCGCGACAACCTCGGTCAGCTGCGCCGCAAGACCGCGTGTGTCGTGCCTGGAAAACGCCACGCCGATGCCGGTCGTCAGCAGCGGTTCATCCAGAATGCGGAAGTTCGCGCCGTAGTCCTTCATATACTGCCGGATGGCCTCCTCGTGTCCTGCTACTGCGTCCACATAGCCGCAGTCCAGCATGGCATACTGCACACCGCGGTCAGCGAGGCTGATGATATTTCGGAAGGCCGGGACGTTTTCGCCTCCGCTCAGAAAGATCGCCTCCGGCTTGCCGGTAGCCTGCACCGCGATGGTCTTTCCGGCAAGATCGCTCATTTGCTCGATGCCGCTCTGCGCGCCGACGGCAATGACCTGACGGCTTACCAGATACGGTCCCGCCCACTGATAATCGTTCTCGCGGCCGTCCATGGAAAAGCAGCCCCAGATGCAGTCAATTTCTCCGTTATCGACCAGCTCGGTCTTTTGTTCCCAGTCGATCGTGGTGAATTCCGCGCGGTATCCCATGCGGCGGAATGCCTCCTCCGCAATATCCACGTCCAGACCGGTAATGTCGCCGTTATTATCCATATAAACATAAGGCGGATAGGTGTCGCTGCCGACGGTAATCGTCGGAAGTGCGCTGTCGGATGCCGCCTCCGAGGCGCAGCCGGACAGCAGACCCGCCGTCAGCATGGTCAAAAGCGCCAGAGCGCATCTTACCCGTTTGTGTCTGTTCATACCGATGATGGTGTCCTCTCTCTTGTTCGTTGTCTGTGCCGCAGGTCGGCATAATTTATCTTTTATTATAACATGCTGCCGCGCTCCTGCACAACAGAAATTTCCGCCGTTGGCGCTGACGGAAGTTTTCCTTTATTCTGCATCGCATTGGTAGTATAATATAATTGTGCAACCGGTCAAATTCCGGTAAACAAAGGGAGGGAGAGCGACCCGGCTGCGGTCGAACGACTATGAACCGACAGAAAATTCTGATTGTTGATGACTCAGAGCTCAACCGAGAAATGCTCAAGGCGATTCTCGGTGAGGAATATGACTACGCAGAGGCAGAGGACGGCGCGCAGGCCCTCCTCATGATCCAGCAGGATATGCACATCGACCTGCTGCTGCTGGATATCAATATGCCGAAAATCGACGGCTTCGGCGTGCTCGAGCGCATGAATCAGTTCCGCTGGATCGAGGAGCTGCCAGTCATCATGATCTCCGCCGCCGAGGACCGCGCGGTTATCGAACGCTGTTACAGCCTTGGCATTACCGACTATATCCGCCGTCCGTTCGACTCCTTCATTGTGCAGCGCCGCGTCAAAAACACGCTCACGCTCTACGCCAACCAGAAGCGGCTGATGGGCATGGTCTCCGACCAGATCTATCAGAACGAGAAGGACAGCCATGTCATGATCGGCATCCTCAGTCATATCGTCGAGTTCCGCAACAGCGAGAGCGCACAGCATGTGCTTCAGGTGCAGACCGTGACCGAAATGCTGTTGCGCAAGCTGACCGAAAAGACCGATGTATACGGTCTGACCGAGGACAAGATCCGCCTCATCACCACCGCGTCCGCCCTGCACGACATCGGCAAGATCAGCATCCCCGAGAACATTCTGAACAAGGCGGGCGCACTGACGCCCGAGGAATTCAACATCATCCGCACCCATCCCGCCATCGGCGCATCCATGCTCGAGGGGCTGACGCAGTACCGCGCCGAGCCGCTGGTCAAGGTCGCCATCGAGATCTGCCGCTGGCACCACGAGCGCTGGGACGGCGGCGGCTATCCGGACGGCCTGCTCGGTGAACAGATCCCGATCTCGGCGCAGGTAGTCGCACTGGCGGACGTATTTGACGCGCTGACCAGTGACCGCTGCTACAAAAAGGCATACACCCACGACACCGCCATCACCATGATCCTCAACGGAGAGTGCGGCGCGTTCAACCCGATGCTGCTCGACTGCCTGCAGGAGATCAGCATGCGCCTCCGAAGCGCACTGCCGACGCTTGCCGCCGATCAGGTGCTCCGCCGCGACGCCAAGCGCCTGTCTGCCGAGCTGCTGCAAAAGAGTGCTGTACCGCACAGCGACCGCGCCCAGCGCGAGCTGAATTATGTCAAGGAAAAGCTGGATTTCTTTGTCTCCTGCTGCGGCGATGTGCAGTTTGAGTATGACGTTCCTGCCGGTACCATCATAATAGCCGACCGGAGCCGTCCGCGTCAGCAGCAGTGCACGATACTGGACGTGCATGAAACGGACAGCCTCCGACTGCTGCGGCCGGCCGATATTGCGCGGCTCAGAGCCGCTCTCAGGGCCACAACGCCCGAGAACAACGAGCTTTCGCTCAGCCTGCTTCTGCCGGTCGGGCGCAAGCAGCACTGGCACAATATCCGGATGCACACGCTCTGGTCGCCGTTCTCCCCCGGTCACTATGTCGGCGTGATCGGCTGTCTGACTGATGCACAGAAGGTGCAGGGCGGCTATGCGCCCTTCCGCTGCACAGGCAAAAGCGTAACGGACGAGCCGTCGATCACCAACGATATCCAACGTCTGAGCACGGTCTTTGATGTCGTCCGTCTGGTTGACCCGACGAAATACGCCGTGCTCGATCTCGATGCGGACGGCATTCTGCACCGCACAGGCGAGCGCTGCGCCGCGTTCTGGGATAACGATGCGGGCTGCGCCAACTGCATCTCCGCACGGGCGTTTGCTGAGCATACTACGCTCAACAAGCTCGAATTTACACGAAATGAGATGTATTTCGTCATCGCCAAGTATATTACGATCAACGGCACGCCCTGCGTGCTCGAGCTGGTCTCGCGGCTCAACGAGGGCCGCTGGATTGACGCAAACGGCTCGCGTTTTCTGCTTGACCGCACGCGCGGCGAGGATATGCAGCTGTTCCTCGACCCGCTGACCAACGTCTATTCGCGCCGCTATTTTGAAACCTACCGCACCCACCTTGAGGGCATGGAGGGCGTGGCGCTGATCGACGTAAACAACTTCAAGCTCATCAACGATCGCTGCGGCCACGCCGCAGGCGATGCGGCGCTGCGCGACATCGCAAACGCGGTGCGCTCCTGCATTCGCAAGACCGATATTCTGATCCGCTACGGCGGCGACGAGTTCCTGCTGCTGTTTCCGCGCATGACCGAGGAAGCTTTTCTCGACAAGAAAAAGCAGATCCAGCAGGCCGTGCACGGCATCCGCATGTCGGAATTCGCGGATATCCAGCTTTCGGTCAGCATCGGCGGCATCTGCGGTGTGCATCCGATCACAGAGGCTATCCGCAAGGCGGATTATCTGATGTATCTGGACAAGGCAGAGCAGAAGTCCTGAAAAGCGAAATCCCCTGCCGGGGAGACAGAAAATCTGTCCCCGGCAGGGGATTTTTTTGCGTTTTTTCCAAGCGGCAGCCGCGGCAGCGCGACGGAGTCTGCGCAAGGAGCCGCGGCAGCGCGACCGGAGTCTGCGCAAGGAGCCGCGTCTTTAATTTTGTGCTGCCTCCGCTTTCTCGACCGAAATGATCGTGCCGTCAAACGAATCGACCTCGGAGACCGTGCCCGTATAAGTCACAGTGACCGAATCGCCCTCTGCGGCATCGTCCAGACCCTTCGGCGTATCGGAGGGATCGTAGGTAAATTCATAGGCGGCACCCTCGGCATCCGTTACAACGAACATGCCGTTCTTCTTCTCATCGAGCGAGCCGGTGAGCGTATTTTCCTGCTGCTGTTCGCTGCTCGAGGACGAGGCCGCCGCAGACGATGCTGTACCGGTATCCGTATTTTCGGCGGGCTTGCTGCCGCAGGCCGAAAGCGATGCAGCCAGCAGAGCCGTGCAGACAAATACCATCAGTGTTTTTTTCATGTAAAAAGCCTTCTTTCTAAGAGAGCAGTATCTGCTCTCTTTCTCTCTATTAGACGAAGCACGTCTAAAAAGGTTCCGGCTTCTGAAAAATTTTTTCACGGATTTTTCGGCGGTCCGCCGCATCCGGTCACAGCTGTTCGACGGCTTCCTCGGTCAGCAGCCGCAGCAGCTCGCCCGGCGGCAGAGGACGGGAGAAATAATAGCCCTGAATCATATCCACGTTCCAGCTCCGCAGCAGCTCCATCTCCTCCTGCGTCTCTACGCCCTCTGCAATGATGCGGTAGCCGAGACGGCAGAAGGCGGATACGATGCTCTGGTAGAAGAGCGCGGCGTTTTTGTCCGTGCAGATGTGGAACAGCAGCGAACGGTCGAGCTTGATGACCGAGAACGGCAGCTGCATGACCGTGTTCAGGTTGGCGTAACCCGAGCCGAAATCGTCCAGGCACAGGCCGATGCCGACCGCCTGAAAGCTCTCCGCTACCCGGGTCAGGCTCGCGGAATACTCGGTCGCAACCGTCTCGGTGATCTCAAACTGGAAGCAGGAATACGGCAGACCGTATTCGTCCAGAATGCGGATCAGGTGGCTTCCGCCATCGCTGTGAATAAGATCGAGCGGCGAAAGATTGATCTTGACGTTCGCAATGCTCGCGCGGAGCGCCAGGTTTTCGCGCAGAAAACGGCAGACGCGCCGCAGCTGAAGCTCGGTGATCTGACTGATAAGGCGGTTCTTCTCCGCAAGGCGGATAAAAATATCCGGTGAAATCCAGCCGAGTGTGGGATGCCGCAGGCGGCTGAGCGCCTCAAGGGTGACAAAGCGCTGCTGATGCAGCGAATAGACCGGCTGATAGTAGACCTCGAACAGATCCTCGTCGATCGCGCGGTGCAGGAACTGCTCGACCTGCTTGTTGTAGTAAAAACTGTCCCTGTTCTTGCGGTCGTTCTGGATGACCTCAGTCCCGCCGCGGCGTGCTGCGAGAGATTCGAGATATTCCGCATAATCCAGCACAAGACCGCCCGTTCCCAGCTTTTCCGCACCCACCACGCCGCACAGGATGACCGGCGAGGGAGCGGCCTGCGCGTCATCCGGCTGCGTGCGGAACACCTGCCGCAGACTCGTCAGACAGACTTCGTACTCGCGCAGCGAGAACGTCAGCAGCAAAAACCGCTTGCCTGTCACGCGGAACACGTTCCTGCCCGCGATCTCCTGCATGTGCTCTGCCGCGCGGCGCAGAAATTCATCGCCGCTCTGCACGCCCGAGACTTTGTTCATATGGTCAAGCTGGTAGGCGTAGACCGTGATGATGTGAAAGGCCTTGTGTGCGTCGGTCAGCTCGTTCATGCGGCGCAGCAGATACTGCTTGTCATTCAGTCCAGTCAGGCTGTCCATGCACGCGCAGGGATTATTGATGGTCAGATACATTGCAAGGATGCTGAGCGAAAGGCCGAAGCCGGTCGTCAGCACCGCGGGATTGACGGCCTGCGCGGCGATGCCGAAGGCGGCGAGCAAAAAGACCGTAAGCAGCGCCGTCAGATTGCGGCGGCTGACCGCATCCCGGTGCACCGCGACAAAAATCGCTGCCGCCGCGATGTGCAGCAGGGCGCTGATATACAGCAGCAGATACCACGGACCGTAGCAGTAGCCGGTGCTGTCGAAATAGAACAGCTTTTCGGTGAAGGGGTTGGTCAGAATGATAAAGACCAGAGCGATAGTCGGAATGCCCATGCGCAGCACGGTTCCGGTGGAGATCACGCGGCTCGAGCAAAGTGTACAGACATAGTACAGCAGCATGAGCGGCAGGATCGCCTGAAACAGATAGAACACGGTGTTCGAGAGCATGCGGCCGACACCAAAGCTGTACGGAACGTACAGAATGAAGCATGTACTGACCAGCTCAGCGAGAACGTCCAGACTGACGACGGTCAGCAGGCGGCGGAACATGAGGCTGTTCCGGTCATCCATCTGCCGCTGATGAGAATACTGCCACAGAACAACCAGCAGCACCGCCATCCCGGCGATCAGATAATGTAGATTGGTTGTCATTCCGTGTCCCCTCCCAGTCTGGTTTCATTTCTCTTCAAATAGGCGTCCGCCTCCGCCTTCCATGCGCTGATACTGCGCGATTTTCCGTCCTCATCGCACAGGCGGCTGAAGCCGTAGGTCATCGTGATGCGGGCGCGCGGCGCACAGGTGCGGTTGTACCGCGCGACGATCGCGCTGAACTGCCGGTGCAGCTGTCCCGAATTTGCACTTGGCTCGGGGCGGATAAGGGCGAACTCGTTTCCGCCGGTGCGGAAGCACGATACGCTTTCGCCTCCGTCCTCGCACGCGCGGCAAAAGTCTGCAACGCACCGCGCGGCGGCGATGACCGCCTCATCTCCCGCCTGAAGGCCGAAGCAGTCATTGCGCTCGTTCAGACCCTCCAGCCGGATATAGGTCAGCACCGCATCGCGGCATCCGACCTCGCCGGTGCGAATGCGCTCCATGTATTCCTCGAATGCGCGGCGATTCGGCAGACCGGTCATACGGTCCTCACGCTGCATCTGATGGCTGATACGGTGCTCCATGTGAAAGCGCATATCCTCGGTCGCCTGTCCGATCAGCTCACGGAAGAGCAGGATGATGAACAGCAGCACGCCAAACTGGAATATCGCATCGTACCAGTAGATGTGCAGCAGGCCGTACAGGACGAGCGCTGCCACGCCGAACACACCCAGTGCGGCAAACGCCGCAATATGCAGCCGAAGCTGCTGCGAGGGCTGCTCGCGGTACGACCGGAGCAGCACGATCAGCATCGCTGCGACGCCTGCCGCCAGAATCAGGTGCGTCAGCGGCAGCATATCAATAAACCGGATGCCGAAAAGCCGATACGCCGCGCCCTGTGCGAGCACGTTGGCGCAGAACAGTGCAATGCATATATCAGGAACAAGCTGCTGTCTGCCGCTTACCGTGTTGCGGACAAAATGCACCATCGGGATAGACATCAGCATAAAGGCGTAAAAGGAAACGACGCTTCCGGCGGCAGTATCCCGTCCGTAAATCTGATACAGAGCGGAATCGGTCAGGCACCACAGGCTGCACAGCAGCAGAAAGACCGCCACATCGAGGAAGCGGCACTCGCGGATGCCGCAGCTGCTCATGTAGCAGAAGATCAGCAGCGCCAGCACGGCAAGGATGACCATGGCGAGCATCATGACCAGAGAAAACAGTGAGGTCTGGATATGGTGGCCGGTGATGCTCCGCACCGAGCCGAGCAGAGGCGCGTCAAACCTGCCGGTCCGGTCGGAAAGCTGCGTAAAGGTCAGACTGAGCGTCTGTCCGCCGATGTTGTCCGGAAGTTCCGCATCCGCCCACAGGCGTCCCTTCATCTGTGTGTTTTTGGGAAAGGCGTTGTCCTCGTAGCGATAGAGCAGCGTTTCGCCCGCACGAATCTCGATGCCGTATTCCACACCGCGCGCGGACAGCAGCTTTCCGGCATCGCTGTCGGTCAGCGTGTCGTTATACAGGGTAAGCGTCTGTTCCGGCGCGGCCGGAAGCGTGACCGGGAGCGCAACCTCGTGCCGCACGCTGTCCGTCAGCTGATACCAGCCGGTATCGAGTGTGGAAAGCTCCCTGTCCGGCTCGTGCTGATGCAGTCCGGCAATGAGGAACGTCAGCATTGCCACGGTCAGCAGCAGGGCGGCTGTCTCTGCGGCGCACCGCAGGCTTTTGTGTTTCATGACTGTTCCTCCGTCCGGTCGTCTTCGTGATGGTGCTGCTTTTCCGTGTACATGCGGCTGTCCGCCGTGATGCGCACCTGCGAAGCGTCACCGTCCTCCGGATAGCAGGCGCAGCCGCAGCTGACGCCGACAGAAAGCAGTTTTCCTTCGATAACGATGGGCGCAGAGAGCATAGTCTGGATGCGCTCGGCCATGCGGCCGCGCTGCTCCTCGTCCATATCGGCGCTGACGATAAGCGCGAACTCATTGCCGCCGATGCGGAAGGCGTAGTCCCGGCTGCGGATGCAGCGCAGCAGCCGCGCGCTGATCTCCTTGAGCAGCCGGTCTCCCATGGCGTGACCGTAGGTGTCGTTTATCGGCTTAAAGCGGTCGAGATCGAGGTAATACAGCACAAACGGCAGCTTTTTCGCCTCACAGATGTTCAGGACCCGACTGAAATAGCGCTCGTTGAACAGGCCGGTCAGACCGTCCGTGTTTGCCATGTTTTCCAGCTCGACCTTCTGCCCGATATCCTGCACAACCTGCATGATCACGGAGACCGTGCCGTCCGCGTGCCACTCAACCGGGAGGACGGTCATCACCATATAGGCGTTCTCCGTCCGGCTGCAATACTCGATTTTGATGTTGTCATCCGGTTTGCGGAGCACACTGCGCAGATAGTCCGGCGTAAGCAGCCGCGAAAGCTTGGCGTTTTCCGTATCGATCAGCGCGACATAGCGTTTAGAGATGATTTCGACCATTTCCGAATACTGTCCGGAGGTCGGATAGAGCGGCTGATCGAACCGCAGCTCATAATAGCGGTAGCGTCCGGTATCCAGATTGACGATGGAATACCGATCGACGATGCGGCTCATGCTTTGCAGGAAACGGTCGCTTTTCATCTTTTCGCGCTCGAGGTTCAGCCGCTCCATTTCCTCGTTCTTAAGGCGCAGCCGGCTCTCCATCCCCAGCGCCAGCACCACGATGATGACGGTGAAAAAACAGAGTGCGCCGAGCAGGATGAGCGAGGAATTCTGCACGTCATACAGTGCACCGTCCACCTCATCCGCCTGGATGATGCCAACGAGTGACCAGTCCGGAAACGCGGTCGGCATCGCGACCAGATAGTTTCTCGTCCCATCGCAGGTGAACTGCGCGCTTCCGCTCTTGCCAAGCTGAATGCAGTCCTTAATATCGTCCATGCTGCCATATTTCCAGTCAGCGTGGTCGGACAGGTCATACAGGTTGGTCATTCCCGCGCACAGCTCGGTCTGCGGTTCAAACTCCAGCACGATGTCGCCGTTCGAGCGCACCACATAGCAGTCGCTCTGTCCGCCGTACATACTGCCGTCAACCAGATCATCGACCACGTCCGTATCATAGCTGACCGCGATACCGGTGTAGGTCACGCCGTCCAGCGTCAGATTTCGGCTCATCGGCATCGCGAACACGATCTTGGGCACGCCATAGGTCGCCGTATAGGTGGAGACGATTGGCTCGCCCTTGCTGTACATCTCCTGAAAAACGCCGTCGATGCTGTCGGCGCTGCCCTTTCGCCCATCTGCTGTTAGATACTGCGTGCTCTCGTTGAACAGATAGACGTCGCTGTAATGCCACGACAGCTTGTTGCTCTGCGCATCCGGCCAGATGCTGTCAACATCCGCATCCTCCTTCGCATTCTTCATCAGACTGTCCCACTGTCTCAGCACGGCCCAGTTTCTCTGCACGAACAGCGTGAAGGTCTTGGAGATTTGCGCATAGCTTTCGAGCAGATGATTCGAGCTTTCCTGATAGATCTGCATTCCGATGTAGTTGCTGTAAACGCTAATGCCTGCCGCGAACACTATGGCGAGAAGTGCGGTCAGCAGAGCAATTCTTGATCGCTTTTTCATGTTCTGCCCCTCCTTCGGTAAAATTTATTCATTCCTTTTTCCATGCCATAATTATACTATTTCCCGACCCAAAAAGAAAGCGAAGATTGCGGCGCAGCGGCATTTATTTTCCTCTGCATATCCGAAAAACCCGAAGTACCGTCAGCCGTTTTCGGCCGGTACTCCGGGTTTTGATGTATCCGCATGGCGCGGTCAGTGCATAATGCCCTTCAGCGCGTCGATCAGCTCCTCAACCACGATCGGCTTGGACAAAAAGCCGTTCATGCCGCAGTCGAACGCCTGCTTTCGCTCCTCCTCAAACACGTTGGCCGTCATGGCAACGATCGGGACTGCGGCGCGCGCCGGGTCCTTCAGCGCACGAATGCGCTGGGTGGCGGTGTAGCCGTCCATGACCGGCATCTGCACATCCATCAGCACCAGATCATAGCGACCCGGGTCCGAGGTGCGAACCTTCTCCACCGCGACCGCGCCGTTCTCGGCGGTATCGACCAGAAAACCATACTCGTGCAGGATTGTCATCGCAATCTCACGGTTCAGCTCGTTATCCTCAACCAGCAGGATATGCCGTCCGCGGAAGTCGGCGTTTTTCCCGGGCAGGATGTCCTGCTCATCTGCCGTCTGCATGTGTCCGATGGCTGTCAGCAGGGTGTCGCGCAGGTCGGACAGGAACATCGGCTTGGAGCAGAAGGCCGTCACGCCTGCCGCCTTCGCCTCCGCTTCGATATCCGACCAGTCGTAGGCGGTCAGGATGATGATGGGGGTGTCATCGTTCAGGCTGCGGATCTGGCGCGTGACCTCGATGCCGTTCATGTCCGGCAGCCGCCAGTCGATGATATAGGCGCGGCAGGGGTCGTCCAACTCGATGGACTGCCGCGCACGCAGCACGGCCTCCCGGCCGGAGAGCGTCCACTCCGCACGCATTCCCACACGGGTCAGCAGCTTTGCCACGCTGTCGCAGGTGTTGAAATCGTCGTCCACCACCAGCGCCTTGAGGCCGGCAAGCTCCGCAATCTTTTCCTCGCGGCGGCTACCGGTCTGCACGCGCAGCGGCAGGCAGATGATAAACTCGGTGCCTCGGTTCTTCTCGGTCTGCACCTTGATCGTGCCGCCCATCATCTCGACGATATTCCGGGTGATGGCCATGCCGAGGCCGGTTCCCTGTATCCGGCTGACCGTGGAGGTACGCTCGCGTTCAAACGGCTCAAAAATCTTCTGCGCGAACTCCGGACTCATGCCGATGCCGTTGTCGCGGACACGGAACTCGTACTGTGCACAGTCGCGCACGGTTCCGGCAAGCTGCCGGACACGCACGGAAACCGTGCCGCCCGCCGGCGTGAACTTGATTGCGTTGGACAGCAGGTTGAGCAGGATCTGCCCCATCCGTGTCCGGTCGCAGTAAACGTCCTCATCGGTAACGTCAAGCGCATCCATATAAAGCTCGAGCTGCTTGGCGTGCACCTGTCCGCCGACGATGGTCTTGATGTCGTGCAGCATCTCGGACAGGTTGACCTCGGTTTCCTCCAGCTGGAGCTTGCCGCTCTCGATGCGGCTCATGTCCAGAATATCGTTGATGAGCGCAAGCAGGTGGCGGCTCGAGGAGAGGGTTTTGGTCAGATAGTCCTTCACCCGTTCCTGATTATCGATATTGCTGACCGCAAGGGTGGTAAATCCGATGATCGCATTCATCGGTGTGCGAATATCGTGCGACATATTGGACAGGAAGGTGCTCTTGGCGCGGCTGGCGGCTTCGGCGGCCGCAACCGCCTCGGAAAGCGCCTGATTGATCTTCCGATCAGCCGTGCGGTCGGACATCACGAGGATGTACTTGGTCCGGCCTGCGACCTCGCTGCCCATGGCAACGATGTGGAACCAGCGGCGCTCACCAGTCTGCTGATGGGCATAATCGGCATCCCATTCGCTCTGCTCGCCGCACTGAATCCCCGCGAGGAAGTTCTTATCGTGGTCGGGAGAGTCCTTCGGGTGCAGCGCCCGCAGTGCACGGATGTCCTGCTGCACCTGCTTGAGCGGCACGCCCAGCAGCCGCTCGATGTTCGGGCTGACATAGTCCGTGCGGGAGGTTTCGGCATCCAGCATGAAGAAAACGTCGTCCACGTTGCGTGAGAGCCGGGTGAACAGCTCATCCTTGTACAGGATCTCGGTATCTCTCCGACGCAGCGCATCGCGGCTTCTGTGCACGATGAGCGCGATGAGCAGCACCATAAGCAGGCACGCAATAGCGGTCACGATCTCGACCGTCCGGTGCCACAGCGTATCCATGCTGGCGTTAACAACGCTGACCGGGACAAGGCTGAGCATGATCCAGTCCTGGATGCCTGTGTTCTCGTAGACCAGATAGTACCGGGTTCCATGCAGCGTCAGCATCAGACTGCCGTTCCTGCCCTGCGCGAAATCGTCACTCAGCGCGTCGAACGCTTTATCGGACAGATTGGAGCTGCTGCGCAGCTCCGCGAGGAAATTATAGACCGATTCCTCGCTGCCGTTCTCACCGTCAGCCTCGCTGTCGAGCACAACGCGCCCGTCCGGGTAGACAACATAGTTGTGGCTCGTGCCCTCGAAGGCGGAGTTGTCGATCGCGTTCAGCACCGTATCATTATAGTAGGCGATGGCGATCGCATCATAGGCGAAGCCGCGGTAGATTCCCTGTATCTCCGGGCAGGCGAACACGAGCATCTGCGGCTTTCCGGGCAGCACCGCATTCACAACGACGTCCTCTCCGGCGAAAAGCTGCGTGTCCAGATCGGTCTGCGAGCCAAGGCTGCTCTTTTCGCCGTCCTGCGTCATGCAGCTGCCGTCCGAGGCGAGGAAGTAGAGGGCGGCGCAGCCGGTCTCCTTCTGCATCTCGTTCAGACTAGAGCGGATCTGTTCTTCGCTCGAGGCGTTTTTCAGAAAATCGTTCCACAGATGCAGCAGCATCTGGTTTCGGCTGACCAGATGGTTCAGCATATTGTCGGATTTACGCAGGATCTCCGACAGATGCGAGGTGCTCTCCCGATAGACCGTCTGCGACATAAACAAGAAATACCGATAGCAGATGCCGCCGAGCAGCACCGCCAGAGCCAACAGTGCGGCGGCAGGGCGGCGCCATTTTTTCAGGAAGCGGTATTTTATTTTGCTTCCGCGTGTTTTATCTGCCATTTCCGTTTACCTCAATGTAATATAGTTTTCCGGCTCCGCCAGTACGGCATTCCCCTCGGAGACATACGCGCTCCAGGTGTCCCGAACTCTCGTGTCGCCACCCTCGAAGGCACGGCTCTCGTCCGCAAACAGCGGCGCCATGCTGCCCACCGTCGCCAGACAGGTTACGGTTACGGTCTCGTCCTCGCGGAGCGGTTTGCCGTCCCGCGTGATCCCGGTCAGCGTAAAGCCGCCGTTTTCCTCCTTGACCTCGATGGCGATGCCGCTGACCACCGGCAGAGAGCCGCGGTTAAACGGCGTAAAGCCGCCCTCGCAGCCCTCGACAAAGGCGCGGACGGTCTCGGTCAGCTCCGCACCGTTCATCGTGCGCTGATACGCGCGCAGATCGTTCGGCATGATCATAGAGGCAGCCATATTCTCGGTGTAGTCTGCCGCCAGCACGCTGCCGGTAAAGCTGTTCGCCGCAGCAATGAGCACATCGGTGTCATACACGCCGCGCAGCGTGTTCGCCATCACGGAGAAGGAGGCATTGCCGCTGTCCGCATGGAAAACGTTTGAATAGCCCTTGTCCAAGGTCAGCACAGCCGTATCCGCGGCAGGCTCATCCGCAAGCAGCTGCGCGTTGAACGCCTGATACGCCTGCTCTGCCGTATATTCTCCTGCGATCATGCGCGAGACCACATCCTTGGAGACCGAGAAGAAATCGTTGGAGGCGATGCGGATGTACATATGGTTCTGCTCGACCACCGGGCGCACGTCCTCAAGATAATCGGTCAGACGAAGGCTGACGTTCTGGCTGTAGCTCAGAATGTCCTGTCCGTCATAGACGATGCGGTTCTGTGCGTCCTCGGAGAGCATGACACGGAGCACCTGCATCGCCTTGTCGCGGCGGTTGCTGTCCTGCTCGAGATTGCGGCTCAGCGCAACCTGAAAATACGGGGTGGTCATCAGCCACTGCTGCCCGTCCTGACCGAAGAACGGCAGGAAGGTCGTATCAATGCCCTCATCCTGCAGGATTTTAACATTAGCAGAGCTGCCGAAGAACATGGCAAGCTCGCCGCTGCGCATCCGGTCCATGATGTCCTCGTAGATCAGTGTCAGGTCAGCGGCGTTCAGGCCGGTATCGTGGATGAACTGCTCGAGGTTCTTGAATGCGGTCGGCCAAACGGTGTCATCCAGACCGACTTTCTCGGTGCTGGCCGGGTCGCTGTAGGCGGTGCGCCATTTGCGGCCTTCCGCCGAGGAAAGCTCGGAAACCGAAAGTCCCTGAAGCGTTTCCATGCAGGTGTAATCGTAGAAATAGTCCGCATCAAAGCCGCGGATGCCGCGCTTTTCAAACGCTTGACAGGCGGAAACAAAGCTGTCGTAATCGGTGGGCAGCGGAATGCCGTATTTCTCGAACAGACTGCGGTTGACCACAAAGCCGTGCGCGTCCGCGCAGACCGGCAGCCAGTTTACGCTGCCGTCCTCGTTTTTGAAGCTGTTGAGGTAGGTGTTGTAGACCGCGCCCGCCTCGTTGGTCGTGGCGAGGTTCATCAGACTGTCCTTGAGCGGCGCAGCATCATGCAGCGAGAAGCGGCAGCAGGTAATGATGTCCGGCAGGCCGCCGTTCTCGTTCAGAAATTTGTAAAAATCCAGATCGTTATTGCCGACAATGAACTCAATATTCACATCCGGCAGCTGCGACTGGATATAGGGGGCATATTTTTCGTACAGCGTGGTGTTCCACAGATAGACCTGAATGGTTTCCGCGTCCTCCTGCGCTTCGCTCTTTTGTGTGCCGCAGCCGGTCAGCAGACATGCCGCTGTTACCAGTACCGCGAGCAGGAAGGACAGTCCGCGCTTCCGCTTTTTTGTTTTCATCAACCAATTCTCCTTACCCGTGACAGCCGCCTCTCCCCGACAGACTGCCCTTCTTTTTCCTCATTTCTCGCCGCAAAACGGCATTATATAAGAATAGCATAGCACTTCGCGGACGGTATTTCAAGGAATTTCACCTTTTTTCTGCCAAAACAGGCAAAAACACAGACTATATGCCGTATCCGGAGCGCTTTTGCGGCGAATATTCCTGTAAAACAAGTTGAAATGGGATACCGGCGTGAAACGCTGTGCAGCTGCAAGGCTGCGAAAAGAACACACCGCCGCGCCTCCGATGGGCAAAAAAAAGACCCGCCGATTTCTCGACGGGTCGATTGCCCAAATTCAATCTGTACATTTCCAAGGCTTCCTTTGCTGCAAGCCTGTGGTAATTTGGTGTAAGCTATCTGCAGAATCTCGCGTATACACGGTTATTCTGCCTTGTGCGCCCGCAATCAGTCCAGCGGCTTCATCGTCGGGAAATTATGACCTGAACGGACAAAGGTCTGCAAGCCCCTGTTGACCCTCTGCGGTCGCTCAACAGCGGTTAAATCGACCCCGATTAAAAGTCTGCGATTCCTTGTTGTTTACAATCCACTTGCTGGCACACGCTTTGGCATACGCGACATACACAGCGAAGTACCGCCTGCACTCACGCTTTGTTCGCATCTGTCTTCCTTTTACTCGTTCATTATACCACTTTTTCGGCGCTCTGCTACTTGAAATTTCAACTGTACCCATTCGCTCAAAATTCAAAAACCGCTTCCCGAACGCCTCAGCCTGCTTTTCCCAAAATCGCTGATTACTTATAATTCTTATATTCGACCCATTTCCGAACAATTCCCCCTAAAATAGAGCAAACACTCAAACTGACAAGCAGCAGATTTGCAAGTTCCCCAAAAGCCAGAAAAGCGGCTGCAACAAACAGGTTCATTACAAGAACTACTCCTGTTTTTGGTATCTTTGCCACAGTATACATATACGGAATCCAGTCCATAATAAAACCGCTAACACACCGAAACAAAGGATATGTCTCTATTTTTGGTAAAACCATAGATGTAGGTTAATCATGTTTTTTTAATCAGCATTTTGATACTCACTGTCTTCCCCAAATAGCTACCGAATTTGACCTCACGATCAATTCTTCGACAGGTAGACCAATCGGGCAAATGTTATGGCAAGCTAATGATTTCCCGCATCCCTCAAAATAATTTTCCTTATATTGAGTTGAAACATCGTTTCGATGGCTTATTTCCTGTTCTTCATTCAGAATCCGAAAAGCGTTGACCGCTGCAACCGCTCCAGCAAAAGTACCCTTTGAAGAAAAGTTTGGACAAACCTCAAGGCAGCACCCGCACATCAGGCAGCGAGCCGACTGATACCTCGGTTCGTGTGTAAATTCAATCATATAGGCTTCGCTTTCCAACCAAAGGTTTAGTTTCTTCAAGTTCTCAAACAGGAATGACCGGTCAACAATCAGATCCCTGACAAGAGGAAACTTACTGAGTGGTTCCAGCGTAACGGTACTGCTCTTTAGCATATTCAGAAATGTAGAGCAGGCCAGCCGGGGAAGTCCGTTGATCAGCATGGCACACGCTCCGCATTTACGTACCATACAACTGCATTCCCATCCAATAGGAGCAGCCGTATTCCCACATGCATCTGTCAGTGGGCTACGACTATTCAATTCGTTTAAGACAGCGGCAATAGAACTATTTTCACTTCCGCCAAACTCAAATTCCTGCCAATAGCTGTCTGATTTCTGATTCTCTTGTCGCCGAATCCGTACTTTATATACCAAGTTAATCACCGCCTCTCTGGAACAGACATAAAGGAAATTTGTATCTGCTTTCCGTCAAATCGTGCCACCGTCGTTTTGAGAAAATCCCTGTTGTTGCATTCAGGATAATCCTCCCGCCAGTGCGCTCCCCGGCTTTCTTTTCGGGCAAAGGCGCTTTGGAGAACTGCAAGACCAAGCAACGGCAGAGTTCCTTTTAGTTCCTGCACTTTCCGAATCCCTTTTAACAGGGAATTTCCATTTCTAACAACCCCAAGAGAATCCTGCATAGCCTGATTTAATTGTTTTGTTCCCACAATTTCCTGTACTGGTGGAATATCTATCTGCGCCGCACAAGATAAAACTACGCCGTCAGCTTGTTCGCAGGCTGACTTTGCCGCAACACGTCCTCCGTACAATGCGCCCAACAGGGAATTACCACCCAGACGGTTTGCACCATGATATTGGGCACAGCATTCCCCGGCAGCATAAAGATTCTGAATCGACGTTCTGTGCTGCTCATCCACAAGAATACCACCCATGAAGTAGTGGATTCCTGGCAAAACAGGCACAGGTTCCTTCCGAATATCCTTATGCAGATATGTCATGCAGTCATCTGCTAAGCCAGACAGCTTATTTGAAATGACCTCCTTCGATATTTCCGTCATATCAAGAAATACCTCGGATTCATGGCTGACCTTCCATATTTCTCTGGCGGTAATATCACGGGGCATCAGATTTCCAAGCTCCGGGTATTTTTCCTCCATGAAATACCACGGCTGATTGTTTCTGAGAGCAAACAGCCTGCCGCCTTCCCCTCTGGCTGCCTCGCTGATAAGCATACGTTTCCCGCCGCATTCCACAGTAGTCGGATGATACTGGATCATTTCACCATTTGCCAGAGGAACACCAAGCCGGAACAATTCTGCGGTTACTTCTCCCGTATTGGACAGCGAACCTGTTGTATTCCCAAACAATCCGTGCATACCACCGGAGGCAACAATGACCGCATTCCCCGGTAATTCCACAATTTCCTGACTGTATTCATCCCTAATTACACAACCACAGCAAACACTGCCGCACAGTCGAAGCGTCAGGAAAGAATGGTGGCTAAACCGTTCTACCATACCAGCCCCTTCTTTTCGACGAACAGCGTCAATCATAGCGGTCATAATCTGCTTCCCGGTGTCACTCTGTGCAAAGGCAGTCCGTTTCTTTTTCTGCCCGCCAAAATTCCGCAAATCCACATCATCATAGCCGCTCATGTTAAATTGAACTCCAAGTTTTAACAGCCAGTGCACCAGCTCCGGTGCTGCCTGTGTCATTCCCCAAACTGCATTTGGGTCTGCCAGACCGCAAGCCACCTTTATTGTATCTGTGAAATGTTCTTCGGGACTGTCGTTTTCATCTTTTGTATTCAAAGCTGCGTTGATACCGCCCTCCGCCATAACAGACTGCGCCCGCTCTGATGGAAAGGAGGAAACCAGTTTTACATTGCATCCATTTTCCGCTGCCTGCAAAGCCGCTGAAAGTCCTGCCAGTCCAGCACCTATAATAATAATTGTCTTACTCATAGATATTGCCATCCAATATAGTATAAAATGACTGCTCCAGCAATAAATAGGAGGAGCACCGAAAGGATCAGGTAAATATCGTTCCGGCGTTCTTTATAACTGATGATTCCCAGTGATACGAGCAATGGGCGGATATTGATAAAAATATGAACAAAGATTGCCGCTACGAACAAAAGCTGAGTTACCATCTTTACAGTTGTAAAAGGGAACAGAATATATATTCCGTTCTGCACTTTTCCAAACAAGCCGATGTGGAAGAACAGCAGAATTAGTATCGCCAGCCCGCTGGCACGTCTCGCCCAAAAGATATTGTTCTGCTTCAGATATTTTTGACCTGCTTGTTTAGCAGTTCGCAGGCTCCGAACCGTCAACAAAATGCCAATGGCGGTATGGACAACAAGAATCGCGACTCCAATCCAAGCAAGAACTTTCCCGGCGCTACTTCCTACCCCAACCAGCATAAAGCTGCCCATGATCCCATGAATCATAAAAATGAGAAGCATCAAAACAGACAAAAATGTATTCCATTTTCTCATAAGACCCACTCACCTCATTTCTTCGCTGTCCATAATTATGTAGTCCATCTGCTCAAGCGTCGTAATATCCATGAAATTATCCGATGCCAAGAACACGTCATACTTTCCGCTTATCACTCTGGACAGCAGCATGTTGTTACTGTACTCCGTCAAATCCACGGAAAAACCGGCCTGTTCCAACCTGTCGCAGAGTTTCTTAGCATAACTGACAAGCGGATAATCCGTCTCAGATACATATAACCGAAAACTAATGTCCGTTTTCATGAGATCTGTTTCATTTGTTTCCGAATCGTCCAGTGCCAATTCTTTTAATTTATTCCGGGTGTTCTCGTTGTCGAGACCATCTGACATCATATTAATACCGAGAACATAAGAGCCTTCCAACTGTGCGGAGGCTTGAGCCGCCTTTTTTGACTTCGGTGTTGCTCCTGTGATTGCATCAATCATAGAGGGCGGTGAGTGTAAAAGTGCACCGAAACCTGCAAGAAAAACAATTGTAACTGCTAACAGAATCAGTTTCCGTTTCACATTACCACCTCGTTTCTTATTTTTTCAAAATCCTCATTGCGTTCAAGACGGCAATTATGGTAACGCCTACATCACCAAATACAGCTTCCCACATTCCCGCAATACCAAGAGCGCCAAGAATCAGGAACACACTCTTAATCCCAAGAGCAATCACTATATTCTGCATGACAATCTGTTTTGTCGCTTTTGCTACTTCAATCGCGTCCACCAGCTTAGACGGTTCATCTGTCATCAGAACTACATCTGCTGCTTCAATGGCCGCATCCGAACCAAGCCCACCCATTGCGATACCAACATCCGCACGAGCAAGGACAGGAGCGTCATTGATACCATCACCAACAAAAGCTAATTTGCTTCCCTGTCTCTTTTTACTGTCTAAAAGCTCAACCTTTTCCACTTTTTGATCAGGAAACAGTTGTGCATAATATTCATCCAACCGCAATTCTTCCGCAACAGCCTTTCCGATTTTTTCATCATCACCAGTAAGCATGACTGTTTTTCCCACACCGATATGTTTCAAATCAGAAATTGCTTTTTTGCTGTCCGGCTTTACTTCATCTGTTATCAAAATGCATCCGGCATATTGACCATCTACTGCTATATAAACCTTTGTACCAACTTTTTCACAGGCTGTGTACTCCACATGCTCTGAATCCATAAGTTTCGTATTGCCAGCATAAACTTTCTTCTTTCCTGCCATGGCACTGATTCCATATCCGGAAATTTCCTTGTAATCAGAGATAACTGATTGGTCAATTTCTTTTCCATAAGCAGAGAGAATGGATTTTGCAATAGGATGGTTAGAAAAGCTCTCTGCCTGGGCCGCATACTCCAGAACCTGTTCTTTTGAAAATCCATTTGCAGGCAGAATATCAGTCACATTGAAAACACCCTTTGTAAGTGTTCCAGTTTTATCGAACACAATAATGCTGATATTATTAAGCGCCTCTAAATAATTACTTCCTTTTACAAGAACACCTCGTTTAGATGCCGCACCAATGCCTCCAAAGAAAGTCAGCGGGATTGAAATGACCAATGCACATGGGCAAGATACCACAAGGAAAACAAATCCTCTGCGAATCCATTCTGTCCAACCTCCACCAAGAAGGATCGGTGGCAGAATTGCCAGAATAGCTGCTAAGATTACAACAACAGGAGTGTAATAACGTGCAAATGTAGTAATGAAATTTTCTGTTGGTGCTTTTCTACTGGACGCATTCTCCACAAGATCAATAATCTTTGAAGCAGTAGATTCACCAAATGCTTTCGTTGTCTTAATCGTTAAAACACCCGTCTGATTCATACAACCGGAAAGTGCTTCGTCTCCTTTATGAACGCTTCTCGGAACCGATTCTCCAGTTAAAGCCCTCGTATCCAGCATAGAATCTCCATCCAATACCACACCGTCTAATGGGATTTTTTCACCAGGCTTTACAATAATAATCTCACCAATGGCAACACTTTCAGGAGATATGGTAATCAATTCTCCGTTCCTTCTGACTGTAGCACAATCCGGACGTATATCCATTAAATCTGATATAGATTTTCTGGAACGCTCAACAGCCAACGACTGGAAAAATTCACCGACTTGATAGAACAGCATAACAGCAACTGCTTCCGGATATTCACCAATGACAAAAGCACCAATCGTAGAAACGCTCATCAGGAAATGTTCATCAAACACACGTCCCTTTGAAATATTCCTCACAGCTTGCCATACAACATCTCCACCAAGAATAACATAAGAAACAATGAGAAAAGCTAACTCGATAGGCAGTGGCACTTTCGCAAAAACAGTCAATGCCATACCAATGGCATAGATTGCTGCACCAGTCGCTAAACGAACTGTCAACTTCTTATCCTCATTGTTATAGGATGTATTGGTATCCTGCTTTTTTGCAGGTATATAGTATTCCTGTGCAATTTCGGAAACTTCTACATCTGGCTCATGGCTGTGGACAATCGTTTCAATCTGACTGGCTATCGTATCTGCGGCTGTCTGAGCAACATTGATTGTAAGCGTCTGCTTCATCAAATTTACAACTGAGGATTGTACTCCATCCAATTCTCCGACTTCTTTTTCAATTTTTGCGGAGCAGTTCGGACAGTCCAAGCCCTTTAACAAATAACTCTTTGTAACGGGGATAATTGTTTCTTCCTGAACCTCCACACCCGGCTCATGGCTGTGGACAATCGTTTCAATCTGACTGGCTATTGTATTTGCGGCAACTGGAGCAACATTGATTGTAAGCGTCTGCTTCATCAAATTTACAACTGAGGATTGTACTCCATCCAATTCTCCGACTTCTTTTTCAATTTTTGCAGAACAATTTGGACAGTCCAACCCTTTTAATAGAAATATGCGTTTCATGATAATCTCCTTATAATTTGTTTAATTGTTTAATTACTCACTTAAACTTCCCACATAAATAGTGGGATTTGTACCTTGAAAACTCTATATTTCAGATCCTAAAAATACCACTTACGCCACCCGGAAGTCTTCACTTAGGGCGTTCTGCATGAATTCTGGCAGTCTGTTGAAGAAGTCGATATAGATTTTTTCAATCAGCTCGTCAGAAACGTGTAAGATTGCCTTGATAAACGTTCCATAGCAAGTACCTTGCCAGCCCCCAAGTGCTGCAACATGGTTTTGCAAGCAATAATCCGCAACGTTCGCTCCTCCAGTATTCACCTGTAATCTCCATACCGCCATCTTCTCATCTCCCCGCTTTCTTCTTTAGTGCTTATCCACCTTCCGCTTCGGGAACCATCCTTTTGCCACTCTTTTTTCCTGTTCTTTCAGTTCCTTAATGCTCCAAAAGCAACTGACGCCCAAAACACCCAGGGAAACCGACCAAAGTATTTCCTGCATTCTTACGGATAGAATCATACACAAAATGCCCACCAGCAAAAATACCGGCCAACAGCGGCTTCCAAAGTAATACTCCGCATATATAACAATAGGATGGAACAATCCAATCAGAAAAAAGGTAAGCACACCAATCAATATACCACTAAAATTCATCATAACTCCTTGTCCTTTTCCTTATACAAACAGCACATTATCGCAGACCGGCGCAACTTATCTTCTGCGTGCAACAGTCGCCCTCAACAACATATCCAATATGCGCAAAGAAGAAGTATTGCAATATAGAACTACAGCCTTCCTCTTCCATATTTTTTAAATATCTGACACATTTTTATGGATTGCATTTTTTACACGGATCATAACCTGCAGCAATCAGCGCATCCCTACTCTATAATTTGTTTAATTGTTCAATTACTCAACTATAATATTAAAAAATATTATTTCTGCCAAAGATGCTCAAATCCCTTGTCAATAATCTCTTTCACATGATCATCTGCCAGCGAGTAGTAAACTATCTGTGCTTCTTTACGGAATTTTACCAGATTCGCAAGACGCAATGCCTTTAACTGGTGTGAGATTGCGGATTTCGTTACCCCCAGTAGCACAGCAAGATCACATACACACATCTCACTCTGTTCCAGAGCGTGTAAGATTTGTACTCTGGTACCATCTCCAAATAGCTTAAATAAAGATGCTAACTGGATATAATCATCTTTGGGTTGCATCTTGGATTTCACATCATTCACAATATCCTCATGAATTACATCGCAATTACAAATATAAGACGGTTTAGGCATATACTTACCTCGTATAATTTTAGTTGAATAGTTGTTCAACTATGATTATATTCATTTATTTTTCTATGTCAATAAGATTAGTAAATATCTTCTTGGATTTTTGTTTTTAACTGCTTAATACTTTTATACCGCATCAAAGAATGTGTAGACGAGTTTGAATATAAATTCAAGGACTCCGAAACAGGAAAAATTAAAAAGTTCAAGATAACAGAAAAAAGGATTGTTACTTTTAATCCCAAACTGGCCAAGAAGCAGATATATGAGATTAATAAAGAAGTTGAAAAAGCAAAACTGCTGAAAGCTTCACAGGCAAAGTGCTCAGAATACGGCGACTCTGCAAAATATGTGATTTTTACCACTACAGGTGAACAGCGAATAAGTTTGTAAGGCTAAATTCCACACCCAACAGGAATTTACTTTTACAAATAATTGAACAGACGTTTTCTACATTCATCTATTGACTTTACTGCACAGAACGACTACAATACAGCCATATAAGGAAGTGTATTACTATGCCACAAACTGCTTTTCGCCCCAACCACATGCACATTGCGTGGCACGATTACACATCACATGATGCTACTCTACCGATCTCTGCCGCGCCCTTGCGCGAGAAGGCCTCCGTCATCGGCCGCACCGGCTTGATGCTGCTCTCATGCGGCACCGGTGCATGGCGTGTCCGCAGTTCGATGAACACGCTTGCGGAGGAGCTGGGGTTGGTCTGTGCAGCCGACATTGGCCTGACCTCAATCGAATACACCTGCTTTGACGGTGAACAGGCATTTTCGCAAACGCTCACGCTGACCAGCACAGGCGTCAACACCTCAAAGCTCAACCGACTCGAGCAGTTCGTCGCTGAGTTTGCCGACATCT
Source organism: Butyricicoccus sp. AM27-36 (assembly GCF_003480945.1). Classification (NCBI taxonomy): domain Bacteria; kingdom Bacillati; phylum Bacillota; class Clostridia; order Eubacteriales; family Butyricicoccaceae; genus Butyricicoccus; species Butyricicoccus sp. AM27-36. The sequence continues at coordinate 201,396 of NZ_QUJR01000001.1, read as the reverse complement.
GCTCCCGTATGACCGGCGAGCAGCTGCACACCCACCTTGACGAAATCGAGCAGGTGCACGGACTGTATTCGCCACTGATGCTCGGTCTGGCGGCTGCCCTCGCCTGCGGTGCATTTACGTTTCTGCTCGGCGGCGGCTGGGTCGAGATGATACTCGCATTCTTTGGCGCGGGTATCGGCAACGCCGTGCGCTGCAAGCTGTCCAAGCACCATCTGACGCTTGTGCTCTGCACGACTGTTTCGGTCGCAGCAGCCTGTCTGGTGTACGCGGGCTGTCTCAAGATTGCCGAGATGACCTGCGGCATCAATGTCCAGCACGAAGCCGGCTACATCTGCTCCATGCTGTTCATCATTCCCGGATTTCCGTTCATCACCAGCGGCATCGACATGGCCAAGCTGGATATGCGGTCAGGTCTCGAACGGCTCAGCTACGCGGTAATGATCGTATTGATTGCCACGATGGCCGCATGGCTGATGGCGCTCGCGCTGCACCTCAAACCGGTAGATTTTCTGCCGCTGAACCTCAGCATGCTGCAGTATATCGTATTCCGCCTGCTCACCAGCTTCTGCGGTGTGTTCGGCTTTTCGATCATGTTCAACAGCCCGGTACCACTGGCGATGTCCGCCGCGATTATCGGCGCAATATCCAACACGCTGCGTCTGGAGCTGGTTGACCTTGCATCTTTGCCGCCTGCGGCTGCCGCATTTTTCGCGGCCATGATCGCCGGACTGCTGGCTTCTGCGTACAAAAAGCACTCCGGTTTTCCGCGCATCGCGATTACAGTGCCGTCTATTGTGATTATGGTGCCCGGCCTGTATCTCTACCGCGCAATTTACAATCTCGGTATGATGAACCTGAGCATTTCCGCTTCGTGGTTCGCGTCTGCCACATTGATCATTCTCGCGCTTCCGCTCGGACTGATCTTCGCCCGCATTATGACGGATAAGATGTTCCGTTACTGCACCTGATTTTCTGCAGACAAGCCAAAACCGCTGCTGTGAGTTTTCCTCATAGCAGCGGTTTTGTTATGCTTTTTACAGCGGCAGCGAGTCCTTGCCAGCCTGATGGATCATCTCCTCACGACAGCGCAGCACAATGCCGTCCACCTGCTCGAGATGGTGCAGGATGTTATGTTCAAACTCCTTAAGCGGCAGCAGAACGCCCAGTTCATCGTGGCTTTTCTGCAACTTGTAGCCGGTGTCCTGACCGTAGAATACCATCGCGGTCGGACACTTCTGCTGGATTTCATTGAATGCGTCCCAGACGATGTTGTACGCCTGTGCTTCGGTCAGACCCTGCTCGACCGTATCCGGCAGCGCGTACAGCGTCAGCACGCCGCGGCGGGACGGCGAATACATCTCCCGCACCTGCATGTCCTTGGTGTACTTGTGGCGCAGATGACTGCCATCGGCCAGGTAGAGCGCCGCACGCGGTACAGACAGGTGCTGACGGTAAATATCGTGGAACTTGCGCAGTTCTCGTGCCGAGACGGCATTGCGGTATTCCTCGCGCACCTCACCGTTCGCATCGGTCAGCAGTCTGGGATTCCCGCCGTTTTTGCCATGAAAGCGATACGGAATAAGATAGGCTGTGCGCAGCAGATCGAACATCGTGTTATTGCATAGCGCAATCGTCAGCGCGGAAATATCGCGGTTCTCGTAAGCCTGCAAAAGCGCTTTCGCAAAGCTGCACTCTGCACCGCCGCCATCCTCAAACGATGCATTCTCCTGTTCCATGCAGAAGGTTTCGTACAACTGCTGCTCTGCACCCGGATTGCTCAGAATTCTGTGGAACAGTGCTTCGGCGTGTTCCTCTCTTGGAAAAAGTGATGCCATGATAATTCCTCCTCATGCACTGTCAAGAGCTTGCTTTTTCGCAATACAAGCATAGCCCTGTTTATCTCGTATGTCAATCGTATTTTTCAAATTATAACGTAACCGTCAAACCTCCCGCATCTCCTGTGGCCAACTATTAGGATAGCATTCACAAAAGAGTCTACGAATATGAACCGTCGTTTTTACTGAGAAATTACTGCCTTTTTCGGAAAGCACGCTTTCAATATCCACTTTCGCATTTCCCATATCCACTTTTTCTTCATTCAAAAGTCCACTTATATGTATTATGAAGCTCGTTCTTCTCGTTCAAAAGCAGATTTCTTAGGAACGCTTCCAGATACTCCGTTGTTTCGTGAATACCTTCCTGCAGGTTCGTATAGTTTGCACGGACAAGTGCATTTCTGAAATACCACGCATTTTCCGCAAATATATCATTGGTAGCAGAAAAACCAAGTGTCCTCAAACAGGATTTGAGTTGCATAATTCTACTTCAGCTTCATCTTTCCCTCCATTCGCATCATCTCATTCTGGGCTTGCGCTTTGGTCACGTTTGCATAAACGCGCATGGTTGTTTCGGCATTTGCGTGCCCCATAATAATCTGGACTGTTTTCAAGTCTATTCCGCCCAGAATCATCCTCGTACAGAACGTATGCCGCAACATATATGTTTTGATTGTAAAGAGGAGACACTGCTCCGTTAAATTTAATCAGTACGCACATACATCAATTATCTCTTTATGAGAGAAAGGAGTGTTTTGCTTGAAATTTCTTCATAAAAAGAATTCGAAAAAAGGAGCTATCCCAAACGGATAACTCCTTACTTTCTGTAAAGCCATTTTGTTCATATGTGGTGTCAAATTGGTGTCAAACCAATCCCACAATGCCCAAAAGTGACGGTATATCTAGACTTTTTAGTCCAGCGGCTTCATTGTCGGGAGCAAAATTCGGCTCCCTTCATCCTGTTCCATGCCGCTCTGTAAGGGTTCAAAACCCGCACAATACTCGATTCGTGAAATTTTTTTCATTCGTCTCGTGTCCTCTTGTGCCGTCCTTTTCGCTTCAAAAGTTGTAGAAAAGTTGTAGAAAGTTGTAGTGCGCCTGTTATGGCATATCGCTGGCATAGAAATGGCAAAAATTTGCTGCGTTACTCAGGATGCTATATCTAACATGATCTCTACACAAAGAACGGCTTGATTGTTTAACCGCAGACGCATACATTATTATATAATAACCTTCAATTCCATCTAAGTCAACGATTTTATCGAAACATTTTATTACTTTTATTGCCCCACCTTTAATACATAATACATAATAAAGAGGAGACTGTCATGCCAGAATACCAACTTCAAATTAAACAAGTGGTAGATTACCCACGATGCCGGATTTATCGTGAGTTCATCCACAAACTGATCAACGACCGGAGCATCCGCATAAACGGAGGCTCCGGCCTTTTTCATTTTACTGTACTTTGCAGCTATGCAAACTTCCGCACCTCATATCGCCGTATTGACGGGATCAGTTATACAGTCTCGCCCGGCGAATGGGTGTGCACCGTCAAGGAACTGTCTTGCTGGTTCCGCACCCGCTTTCATCGGCAGGCGCTGTCCATGCTGGATACCCTTCAGAAGCAGCACTTGATTTCCTATACACTGCTGGGCCGTGGCAATGTAGTAAAATATAAAATCCTCCACTGGGCCCGCCACAATTCCGCACTGGAGTACAATGCCCCATGCCAAAAGGATACCGGTTTTTTCTTCCTGCCAGTCTCTGTTGCCCTGGAACTGGTCAGCTCTGCCCGCTGCTCTGAAATGGACATCGTTCTGGATCTGTGGGTATCCGCTGTCTACAACGATACGCAGGTGCAGGGGTCAGAGGTCGGCCCGGTAGCCTACTTTCGCAATGGTACAGGAAACCCGTTGGTCAGTTATACCGAACTCTCCTGCCGCTGGGGGCTGTCACGCGCTACCGTATGCCGGATACTGAAAAAGCTGGACGGTCTTGGGTATATCTCTATCATGTCGTTTCCCGGCCGGCATGGAAGCGTGATCTACCTGCAGAACTACCTATCCACCATGTTTGAGATTTCCGATGTTTTAATCGACAAGGAGGAAGTTGCCATGACCTTAAACATTCATCTGGAGCTTCCGGAAACTGCTGAAACCGAAGAGAGCCATTCCATCTCTGAGCATGAGATCATTGTTTCGGATGCACTTTCCAGCGTTTCAAAATCGCACATTGAAACGATACTCCGCAAGATGGCTGACATCCTATCTACGCAAGGGATTTCCTGCTTTTCTTGCCCACTCTCCCGCTATAAGTTATATCCCTTATCGGACGACTGCTGGGAAGAGTTGATTCCGCGTGCGCGAGGGAAATCCACAGCCCACTTTGGTCTGACCATCCTCTGCGGCACAAACACTTCAATCGCCACTTTTGAACTTACACTCACTCCCTTTGAGGAGCACGAAAATAGGAGGAACTTGAAATGAGAAAATTTGTTGAACCTGATGTTGCTGATAATCCCCTGTACCATGATACCTGGAAACTGCTGAAAAAATACCGGGATGTTGTGTGGAGTCTGGAGCTTTCTGTCCAGCATGTCCGCACCAAGTTTGAGATCGAGTATGGCACCTCCATCGAGGATTTTCTGGATTCAGTCTATCTGGCCGGCGCCGATCTGGCCGGAAGTGACATTGAGCATCATGCCAAGTGCATTGAACGCAGCCACAAAATGCTCAAGCTGCTGGATTCCGCAGTCGAATTGCTGCGTACCAAGCACAAAAACGGTGAGGCATATTACTGGCTGCTGTACTACTCCTTCCTCTCGCCCCAGCAGCTCAAAAATGTTGAGGAAATCATCGAGACCCTGCGACCGCACATTCGTGACATCAGTTTCAGAACCTACTACCGCAAACGCCGGGAAGCTATTGAAGCCCTCAGTTCCGTCCTTTGGGGCTATACCTCCAAGGACAGTTTAGACATGCTGGAACAGTTCTTTCCAGAGACAAAATCACCTTCCGGACAATCGGGCAAATAATTGGCACAATTCGGGAACAAAATTGGCATGGTTCTGCTCTTTCAGTGTAAATACCGATGTGTTAAACTGAATATGCTCAAACTTGCACCCAAAACCGAACAGGACAGTAACGGCACCTTTCATCCGGGTGCTTTTTTGCTGCCCAGATGGCCGCCCGGCCATTTGAAAGCCCACATTTGTTTTGACAGGTGTGGGTTTTTCTGTTCCCTATTGAGCATCAAAAAATCATTCAGAATTGGAGGATCGCAAATTGAAGAAAACGAAAACCCCTCAAACTCCGCAGCTTCAGGAGCCGGATACCCAGTCCAAGCGCAGGCTTTCGCTGCCCAAAGTAGCTTACAGCGCCTTCCTGTGTGTGATGATGTCCATGATGTTCTGCCAGCCGGCTTATGCGGCAACAGATGTATGGACCAAGGCCAAAGAGATCATGCAGGATGTATACACCCAAATCCTTGCCATCTCCACTATCGCCGCCATCGTCACTGCTTCGGTAGCCTTGCTGCTCATGAACTTCTCCCGTTCCGGACGGACGGTGGATGAAAGCCGCGCCTGGCTCAAACGAATCTGTATCACCTGGGCTATCCTCAATGGCTTGGGCTTTATCATGGCGTATGTGACGCCGCTCTTTAGTGGCGGACAATGGACAGGCTGATTGACCGTCTGATTGCTCGCCGGAAAGGAGGCTTGCATTTATGGGCATTTTAGACGGCATAGTGGAATGGATCGCAGAACAGGTAATGGCCGGTCTTGATCTGGTGACCACATCGGTTTTGGGTGCGCTGGGCTGTGATATGGCTGTATTTCTGCGTTATTTTCCCGCAGCAGAGACTATGTACTCTGTTTTCGTGGCTCTGGCAATCGGGATCATCCTGCTCAACTGGGTCTGGCAGTTATTCAAAAACTTCGGTCTTGGCGCAGGTGTGGAAGCAGAAGACCCGGTAAAGCTGAGTATCCGTTCCGTTATTTTTATCCTGCTGACGCTCTTTTCAGATGAGATCGTCAATATTGTTCTTACCATCGGCGGCACCCCCTACCACTGGATCATGGAGTCCGACCTTCCTGCATTAAGCTTTGCAGACTTCAATTCCGTGATGCTGGTCATCATCGGTGTGTGTGCCAATGGGGCTGTGGCGCTGATTACCTTGATTTTGGTTCTCATCCTGGCCTGGAACTACCTAAAACTTCTATTCGAGGCAGCCGAACGGTATGTGCTGCTCGGTGTACTGGTCTACACGGCTCCTGTGGCTTTTTCTATGGGCGCCAGCCAGACCACAGCAAACATCTGGAAATCCTGGTGCCGGATGCTTGGCGGCCAAATTTTCCTATTGGTCATGAACGCCTGGTGCCTGCGCCTGTTCACAAGCATGGTGGGGTCCTTCCTTGCGAACCCGCTTTCGTTGTAAGGAGGTCTTATCCTTGAAGAAACTCAAAAAATTTTTGTTTGCGGCCTTTACAGTCGCAATTCTCTCCTGCCTGCTCTGCCAGCCGGCTTTTGCCGCTATCTCCGAAAGCGATGTGCAAGCTCAGGTAGACGCTGTGGGAAAAGAAGCCGTTTCCGGCAATGTGTTTATCTGGTTTCTCTGTGCTATCGGCTTTCTCAAAGTCGGCCAGAAAATCGATTCCTTCCTCTCCAGTCTTGGTGTCAATGTAGGACATACCGGCGGCAGCATGCTGGCTGAGGCTATGATCGCTGCCAGAGGCATCGGCGGCATCAAGAACTTTTCCAGTCACCACTTTGGCGGCGGGAGAAACAGCAGTTCCACCAATGTCAACGCAAACGGTGGTAAAGGCAGCGGCGGCTTTGGAGCAGGGTTTGCCAGCGGCGGTCTTGCTGGAGTGGTGAGCCGAAAAGTCACAAACAGCGCCATCAAAACAGCCACCACAACTCCCGGCTCCAAGCCTTCCGGTCTTGGCAGTCTTTTAGGCGATGCTGCAGCCGGAGGGATCGGCGGCCATATGTACGCTTCTTCCGTCAGTAAGGGCGGCAATTTTGCCAACAATGTAATCGGCAGCGTAGCCACGGGCAGTATCAGCCAGATGGGTTCCATTTCCGGTGAAAAAGCCGCCGAAGCCCTGCACTCTTACATGGGATATGCGGCACTGGAATCCGGAGCTGAAAATGTTCCGACCTTCCAAAATGTCGAAATCGGCGGCGGCCACATCACCGGCACAGAAGTGACTGCGGAGCATCCCGAAGGCATCTCCTTTGGTATGTACCACGCAGACCAATATGTTGCCCCGGAAGGCCAATACACCACCGTTCATGCCGTGGATGGCACAGCATGGTATAAGCAGTACGCTGTGGATGCTGTTGACAAATCGCCCTATATGGCTCCTGACGGTTCTATCGCCTTCAACGAGTCCATTGTCAAAAAGCTGCCTCCAGCCCCGAGGAGAAAGGACAAGATATAAATGCCAGAAGATCAAAAAAGCAGTTTTTCCGAAGCTGTGGAGACCGGCACCTCCGCAGCGCATACCATCTGCGGCGCAATCAAAACTGGAAAAGCTATTTCCTCCGCTGCCAAAGGCGCTGCCGCAGGCGGTCCTTACGGTGCAGCTGCAGGCGCAGTGTGGGCAGGTCGGAAGCATATCGGAAAAATCATTGTGGCAGTCATTGCCCTGCTTATGCTGCCGGTATTATTTGTTCTCATGCTCCCTGGTCTTATTTTCGGTGGACTGACCAATGCCTTTTCGCCATCTGACTCCGAAATTCCGATTTTGAATAGCGAAACAGCGATTATTGAGAACGCCAACGAGATCACCTTTACCCTCAACGGCATCTTGGGTGAGGCACTGGATGATGTACTTGCCCGGATCGAAGCTGACTTTGCGGCATCGGGAGCCGACCATATGGAGGTCAAAAATGCCTATTCCGGCGGTCCTATTTATAACGCCAACCTGTTTATCTCTCAGTATTGTGCGGCCAAAGACAAGGATTTTGAAAGCATTTCTCTGAATGACCTTGCCGCCACCCTGCGGGAAAACAAGCAGCATCTATATTCCTACACCAGCAAGCAAGAGATTCGTGAGAGCACCGTGACTGATCCGGAGACTGGGGAAGAAACAACGGTGTCCGAAACATGGATGGTCTATACTGTCCGTTACAACGGTGAGTCCTATTTTTCTGATGTTGTATTCCAGCTTACCGATGACCAAAAGGAGCTTGCATCTGATTACGCTTCCAACCTAAGCCTGTTCTTGGGCGATGGTCTGCTGCAAAATCTGGAAGCGTGGACCGGAAACAGCATCACCGCTCTGGGCGATGTTACTTTCACCGACGGGATCACACCTGTTGTTTACTACAATCAGCTGGATGAACGCTATGCCGGTAAAGCATATGGTACGGACAATATTGGCGGTTATGGCTGCGGCCCTACCGCTATGGCAATCGTGGTGTCCTCTCTGACGGACGATATGGTTGACCCTGTGGAGATGGCCGAGTGGTCTTACAACAACGGCTACTGGTGTAAAAGCAGTGGTTCTTACCATGCGCTGATACCTGCCGCCGCTGGGGAATGGGGGCTTCCGGTTTCCGGCTGTACCACTGCGGAACCACAGCGCATCACAGACGCACTGGCTAATGGTAAACTGGTAGTAGCAATCATGTCTGAAGGCCACTTTACCTCTTCCGGTCACTTCATTGTCCTGCGTGGCGTAAAAGACGGCAAGATCATGGTGGCTGACCCTGCCAGTTACACACGGAGCGAACAGCTCTGGGATCTGTCCATTATCTTAAATGAGGCCAGCCGGCGCGCTGGAGCTGGCGGTCCGTTCTGGATTATCGGCTGATGTGCCCGCCCGGCTTCGGAAACGAGGTTAATCATGAATCATAAAATCGACCGAGATACCTACATAATACCACCGAATTTCATCGAGTCAGGCACCTTCTTCGGTGGTATGTTCAAAGCCCGCAATGTAATTGAAGCCGGCATCCTGGCATTTGCCATTGGTGTGCCGGTTTTTTCATTGCTTCCTCTTGGCCTGACTGCCCGTATCATCGCTTTGTGCCTGACCGCACTGCCAGCAGCATTGGTGGCGCTTATCGGAATTTCCGGTGAGAGCCTTTCCTCTTTTCTGCTGATTTTCATAAAGTACCTGCGAAACCGCCGCATTGTAGGCGGTAACAGCGCAGAAGATGCGGTTTCTGCGGCAGAGCATGGCGGCAAGCATATTAAAAAGAAGGCACACAAGCCCGATAAGGCTCCCAGGCGGTCACGGCGCTCCGGCAGAGAGGATTTCCCAGCGGAGTTTGATGAAGTTCGTAGCTACGAGATCCGCCAAAAACTCCGTCCTGTGAAAAAGCAGAAGCCTGCCAAGGAGAAGAAAGCCGCCAAGCAAAAAAAGAAGGTCTCCAAGGAGCGCAAAGTAAAACGCCCTATCCGCACTCAGGAGCCGAAGCCCGCCTGCCTTAACCCGGTAGCAGATTATCTGCCGATTTCCAAAATTGAAAACGGCATCATCTACACGAAGGACCACCGCTATGTCAAGGTCGTCGAGGTAGTACCCATCAATTTTATGCTGCGCAGCGCCCAGGAACAGCGGAACATCATCTATTCCTTTGTATCCTACTTGAAAATCAGCCCCATCAAGCTGCAAATCAAGGTACTGACACGTCGGGCAGAGATCAACCGCCATCTGGATACCGTTCGGAAGGAGATGGAACAGGAGACCAATGAACAGTGTCTGCTCATGCAGGAAGACTACCTCCAGTTCGTTCAGCAGATCGGTTCCCGTGAGGCAATTACCCGACGTTTCTTCCTGATTTTTGAATATGAGCCGTGGAGCAACACCAAGCGCTCTGATGAAGAAGGCGAGGCAATCAATGCCCTGCAAAGTGCAGTCCATACTGCTACCAACTACCTCCGTCAGTGCGGTAACGAGGTCATCGTTCCGGAAAACTGGGATGAGTTTACCGTAGATGTCCTCTATAACCTGCTCTGCAGAAATGAAAGTGCTGTAAAGCCGCTCTCCGTCCGGGCACAGGAGGTTGTGGCTGAGTACCTTGCCAAAGGGCGCGACAGTGAGATCGACCATATCCCTGCCACCGAATTCTGTGCACCAAAAAGCATTGACTTCACGCATGGTCACCATATCTGCATTGACGGTCTGTATTATGCTTATTTGCTGGTGCCCTCTGATGGCTACAAAACGCAGGTTCCAGCCGGCTGGCTCAGTCTTATCGTCAATGCCGGTGACGGGATCGATATGGATATGTTCCTCTCCCGTCAGCCCAAAGAAACCATCATCCAGAAAGTCGGACAGCAGCTGCGTATCAACCGTTCCAAAATCAAGGACACCAGCGACACCAATACCGACTTTGATGACATTGATGGCGCTATCCGAAGCGGGTACTTTCTCAAAGAGGGCCTTGCCAACAACGAGGACTTCTATTACTTGAATTTGCTGATTACCATTACTGCCTCCAACGAGGAAGACTTGGAATGGAAGGTCAGCGAAATGAAAAAGCTCCTGCTCTCACAGGACATGAACGCCTGCACCTGCCATTTTCGGGAGGAACAGGCGTTTTTATCTGCCCTGCCATTGGTGGCAATGGAAAAGAAACTGTATGAGCGGGGTAAGCGCAACCTGCTGACAGGCGGTGCGGCAAGCTGTTATCCCTTTACATCCTATGAGATGTGTGATGATAACGGTATCCTGCTGGGTGTCAACAAGTACAACAGTTCCCTTATTATCGTGGACATCTTCAATTCTGCGGTCTATAAGAACGCCAATATGTCGATCCTTGGCACGAGCGGAGCCGGCAAAACCTTTACCATGCAGTTGATGGCGCTGCGAATGAGGCGGAAAAATATCCCCATTTTCATTGTTGCGCCCCTAAAAGGCCATGAATTCCATCGCGCCTGCTCCAATGTGGGCGGCTCCTTTATCCAGATTTCACCGGCCAGTCCCCACTGCATCAATGTCATGGAGATTCGGCGGGTAGACCGCTCGGTGAATGAACTTCTGGACGGTCCAGGCATCCAGTTATCTGAACTTGCAGCAAAGATCCAGCAGCTCCACATATTTTTCAGTCTGCTGATCCCCGATATGTCTCACGAGGAACGACAGCTTTTGGACGAAGCCCTTGTTCGTACCTATAACACAAAAGGCATCACTCATGATAATGCCTCTTTGGAAGACCCTGCAAAGCCCGGCCAGTACCGTGAGATGCCGGTGCTTGGTGACCTGTACGAAATTTTGAAAACCTCCAAGGAAACGATGCGCATGGCCCACATCCTAAATCGTCTGGTAAACGGAAGCGCCAGCACCTTCAATAAGCAGACCAATGTTCGGCTCGACAACAAGTACACTGTTTTGGATATTTCCTCCCTCACCGGAGACCTGCTCACCGTAGGTATGTTTGTGGCGCTGGACTTTGTTTGGGACAGAGCCAAAGCCGACCGTACAGAAGAAAAAGCCATCTTCATCGATGAGTGTTGGCAGCTTCTATCCGGCGCCGGTGCTGCTGGTGTAAGATTGGCCGGCGATTTTCTTTTGGAAATTGCCAAAACCATACGCGGTTACGGTGGCGCCTCGATTTTTGCAAGCCAGGATCTTGCCGATTTCTTTGACCTTGACGGCGGCAGATTTGGTAAGGGCATCATCAACAACTCCAAGACCAAGATCATTCTGAATCTGGAGGACGACGAAGCCCAGCGGGTACAGGAAGCCCTGCACCTGTCCGATGCTGAAACAATGGAGATCACTCACTTTGAAAGAGGTCACGGTCTGATTTCTACCAATAACAACAATATTATGGTGGAGTTCAAAGCCAGCCCTCTGGAAAAGGATCTGATCACTACCGACCGCCGCGAGCTGCGTGAAATCGTAGAGCGAAAACGCCGTGAACAATCCACATCTGCCGAACAGCAGATATAACAATTTGAAAAGCGAGGTGATTCCCATGTGCAACTTTCCTTCCAGACGCCGCTATGCGTCTGCTTTGCGTCTGTATTACGCCTAAAAACCAGTTTTGCCAGCCAGATCATCTTTTTGGCTTACACTGACTGGCTTTCCTTCCTATTTAATGCGTCTTGAATACGCCTATATTACGCCATTGGAGGTGATACCCATGAAGACCAGGGCTGAAATCTATGGAAATGAAGCTGCGGCTCTGCTGCGGATCGTCACGATGTATCCCGGTCTCAATATGCAGCAGCTTCTTTGCTTTCACCCTGACAAAGAAGAAATCATCAAGACCCTGCTCTCCCATCTGCAAAAGCAGGGCCGTATTTTTCAAACTGATACAGGCGGTTACTTTCCGTCTGGTTGGGCAGCAAAATCAGACAACTCTCTGATACGGGCTGCCTGGGTACTCTTGGATTTTATCGGGCAGGTGGAATACCATGCTCCCGGTGATTTTCCGGTCAAGCTTATCTTCTTTGCAAACGGTGAACTATACGAAATCGTCTACGCAGCTTCCGGCCAGGAGGCCCTGATCAACCATGCGCTTCGGGATGACCGCAGCGGTGGACGCCGCATCATTTTGGTCGATAATCCGGAAGACATTCGCCGCATTGACTGCCCTGGCATTTCCGGTTTCTGCACCGTGGATGCAGCGGGCCAGGTGCATTACTTTAAGAAAACAGGAGGAACTTGATTGGAACGAAAAATCATCTCACACCGGATTGGAAGCATTCTTGATGATATATCCCGTTTGAGCAATGCTCTTTACGCGATGGATACCACGGATATTCAGCGCTATCCGGACAACTATGAAGTCTTATCCACTGACGCCGCCCTACGGGCAGAGAAAATTGCCTGCAGGCTGCGGCATTTGATATATTCCAGCACCACCATCCACAAAGGCGATTACCTGACATCCGCCGGTATTGTACACGGAATTGAGGTTGTCTATGAGGACGGTGTACTGGAGGTCACCCTGCCCGGGCTGCTCCCAAAACGCAAGCAGAGACAAAACACTGAGTTTCTGCTCGACCCGTTCTACTTCTCATTGGAGCAATACGCCAAAGAGCATCCCATGCCCCACTTCAGCGATTGTGTGGTGTGCTTTACGCAGGTTTATGACCAGTGCCTTCCCACCCGGCGTATCCGTGACTACGACAATCTGGAAGAAAAGCAGCTTCTGGATGTCCTCTCCACCTTCGTCATGGCTGACGATACCGGCCTGCTCTGCGATGCCTACAACACCGCTGCGCTGGGCGAAAAGGACTGTACCAGAATCAGTGTCATGGAAAAAAAGCGGTTTCCCGCCTGGCTTGCTGAGCATGAAAACACCCTAAAATCCATCTCGGATTTTTGAGCATTTTCAGCCATTGCTTGTCCGACCTGCCGCAACATCGTATTTCGCCCCGGATTTCGGGGCTTTTTTCTGTCGTTACACCACGGATTTTTACCGAAGTTCCTTGCAGTCTCGGTAAAAGCCACACACCACAAGGAGGTGATCACTTGGGAAATTCCCACAGCCAGACACGATGGCGTACAGGCTTCTCTCTCTGACTGCCATCTCCGGCGAGTTCCCCACAGACCAGCTTAACAGACTTCCCGGCAGTCCATATTATCTGGAGTCTGTTGTCACTGCACTGAAAAAAGACGGGCTGCTGCGTACCTATTACCGGGATAAACTACGCGGCTACCGTCTGGGGCCGCGAGCCAAAGCCACTCTGCTGGAAAGCCGGCCGGACAGGTTTGCCAGCTACCTGACAGGAGATACCGACACCAACCGTTTGAAATGCGAAATTGACCGAAGACTCCGGCTACACCGCCTGGCAGAAACCTATGTGACCATGGATAATGCGGGTGTATGTGTGTATCGGGATGAAAAACCGGCAATTTTTGCGCCGGAGGGTTACGCTGGTGGCAGGATTGTCTATCCTGCTTTTTTCAGTTCCAGAGAAGTGAAAGAAATGGGGATTGACACCACGAAGATCCGCAGTTCCCGCTCCACCGGAATACTCCTTGCGCCCTCCGGCATCTTCGTGACCTACAACAGCAGTAGCGCCCTGATGAAATGGCGCTACAAATCGGAAATGCGGGTCAAAGCATTGATCTGGAGTGTAATCTGCCAACAACGCCTGTCCTCACAGTTTCGCCATGAGGATGTTCATGGACTGATTCTGGGCAACAGCATGGATCTGGCTTATCAGATTTTGACCAGCACCGGAGGTCGCAAACATGATTTCTTCATGCTGGATGGCAGCTATGAGCATTTTCTTTATCTTACCAACGACCATCAGGGGGAGGTGACACTGGCACTATTGTGCGACCCTGGGAAAACTGCGGAGCTGGACCGTATTCTGCTCCAAGGTCTTACGGCGAGGCAACCCGGGCTGGCTATTGAGCATGACGGCATTTCACCAGATGGCTCACCAGTCCTGTTTGGCTATTTCTGCGATCTGCCCCGTATCGCACGCTTTAACACCTCTCTCGAACTATCCGAGCGCCCGGGCACACTGATCTGCTTTGACTTCCAGACAGAGGTACTTCGCAGTTACTGCGGTTCCCGAGTGCGCTTCCAGACCATTGACTTCACAAAATTCGAGGGGAGGTTGTTCCCATAAACAAGAAAAAACTGATCGTGAGCCTGATTGCAGCGCCCTTTGCCATTCTTGCAATCCTATACGCAGGCGGCTTTCTGGCACAGCTTTTGGGTAACTATGCAACCTGGAAACAGGGCGGCGGCATTCCCGGCGATGGTACTTCACCGCTGGCCGCTTCGCCCGACTTCCTTCTCTGCCTTTCCTCTGTGCTCCGACCGCCTTATGGCGTGTATGGCATTTTGATCTGCATTGGCTTGTTAGCAGTGCTGCTCATCATGGTCATGCGCATGGGATATGGTGATGCCGGCGAGTATGATGAAGACCGTAATTTCTCCTACTCCGCCAAAGGCACTTATGGCACCTCCGGCTGGATGTCCCGCAAAGAGATGTCCGGCGTACTGGATCTGGTGCCCGACCTGCGCAAGCACAAGGGTATTGTACTGGGTATGCTGGATGGCAAAGCAGTCTGCATACCGGAAGATACCAGAATCAACGGCAATCTGGCAGTCTACGGCGCCAGTGGCTCCATGAAAACCCGTTCGTTTTGTATGAATCGTATTCTTCAGGCCACTGTCCGAGGCGAAAATGGCGCCGGAGAATCGCTGATCATCTGCGATCCCAAATCGGAATTGTACGAGAAGTCAAGCGAATTTCTCCGCAGCCGGGGCTATTGTGTCAAGGTATTCAACCTCGTTTCGCCTGAAAACTCAGATTCCTGGTGTTGCCTTGCCGAAGTTGAGGGACAGGAACTAATGGCTCAGCTTTTTGTAGATGTCATCATCAAGAACACCACGAACAACGGCAAGAGCGACCATTTCTGGGATGCCTGCGAGATGAATCTGCTCAAGGCCTTGGTACTGTATGTGGATCAAGGCTATGCGGAAGAAAACCGCAACATTGGCGAAGTCTACCGGCTGCTGACCCTCAATGGGGAATCCCAACTTGACACATTGTTCGAAGCGCTTCCTTCCACTCATCCTGCCAAAGCACCCTACAGCCTGTTCAAGCAGGCCAGCGACACAGTGCGAAGCGGCGTGATTATCGGTCTGGGCAGCCGCCTCCAGGTATTCCAGTCTGAACTGATCAAGAAAATTACCGCTAAGAATGAGATCGATCTGGAGCTTCCGGGTCAGCAGCCTTGTGCCTACTTCCTCGTTACCAGCGACCAGGACAGTACCTTTGATTTTCTGGCCTCGCTGTTTCTATCTTTCTGCTTCATCAAACTGGTGCGATATGCAGACCACAACTGCGAGGGTGGCAAACTGCCTGTGCCTGTCCATATCCTTGGGGAAGAACTGACAGCGTGCGGCACGATCCCCGACCTCTCCCGCCGTCTCAGCGTAATACGCTCCCGGAATATCTCCATGTCCTGTGTATTCCAAAATCTCGCAGGATTGCAGAACAGATACCCGCAGAATTTGTGGCAGGAGATTATTGGAAACTGTGACGCGCAGTTGTTTTTGGGCTGTACAGACCAGCTTACTGCCGAATTTATTTCTGCCAGGACAGGGCTTGCCTCCGTAGCAGTATCCAGTAAGTCCAAACAACTGGGCACCTGGCGTATCTCCAACTATACACCGGAGTTTCGTGAAACCTCCGGTGTTGGAAAACGCCCTGTACTTACTCCTGATGAAGTCCTGCGACTCCCGCTGGATCAGGCACTCATCATCATCCGCGGCAAGAAGGTTCTGCAGGTAGACAAAATGGATTACTCCAAACATCCGGAAGCCAAGTATCTGCGTTCCTGCAAAGCATCTGCCCATGTGCCGGAATGGCGCCGCTTGGAAGAAGAAGCCGCCAAAACACCGCAGCCCGCGCCGAAACCGGCTCCGGCAGCAAAGAAACCGGCAAAGCGCAAAACCACCAAACCGGCATCCCCCACAGATAAATCACCCAAAGAGGCTCCGGCTCCCAAATCTGCCGGTACGCCGGAAGGCATTATTACCACAGACAAGGATTCCATCCTGTCTTAAACAAAACTATCAAATTCATAGGAGGTTTAATCTATGGCAACCAAGAAAAAAGAACTTCTGGAACAGGACGCTCCTGTTACCGAAACCGTTATGTCGGAAAGCGAAACTCTGCTGGTCGATACCGCTCAACCTGAATCCCTTCCTGCTGACGCTGGCGATGGTCTGGATTTGAACGAACTGCTGGGGCTGATGGATCAGCCCCAGCAGGACACCTCTGGCGAAGATATGAATGAAGATCCCCTTCCTGAACTCACCGAGGAGGAAATGTTCGGGGATGCGCCTGCTGAAACAGACGATCAAAGCGCTGCTCCCACTGATATGCCGGAAGACTCTGATGTGCAGCCGCCTGATGTTTACGAAGATAACGCCGACGCTTTGCAGGAACCCCCTGCATCTCCAAAGCCCAAGCGTACCAGCCGGAAGAAGAAAGAAGCTGCTGCTCCTGAAGAACCTGTCTCAGAGGAAGTTCCTACCGAAACAACAGTGTCGGCGGATACAGCCGAAACCCTTTCTATTGCGGAGGAACCTGCTGTGGAGCCTGACGTTCCTGCTGTGGAAGAAGTTGCCGCTCCTGCACCCATTCCCTCTCCTCCCCGGCGCCAGCCCCGCCCCCAGCGCGGCGAGGCTCCCGTCCTTACCATCCGCAACCGGGATGATGTCGAGACTGCCGAAGACCGAGATGATGTAATCTGGCATGAGATCCATAATGCCTACCGTACCCGCAAGATCATCACCGGCAAGCTGGGCGGCATTGAACAGCTGGACAACCGCAAGACAGTGGCAGTTGTGGATTACAAGGGGTTCCGTGTCATTATCCCTATCAAGGAAATGATGATCAATCTGGGCCGCAGCCCTTCCGGTCAGGAATATACCGACCTTATGCTGCGCCAAAATAAGATCCTTGGCAACATGCTGGGTGCTGACATTGACTTCATCGTGCGTGGTATCGACTCCAAGACTCGCAGCGTAGTTGCCAGCCGCAAGGAGGCCATGCTGCGCAAACGCCAGATTTTCTATCTGGATACGGATGCTGCCGGTATGTACCGTGTCTATGAGGGCCGCATCGTCCAGGCGCGTGTGATTGCAGTGGCTGAAAAGGTTGTGCGCGTGGAAGTTTTCGGCGTTGAAACCTCCATCCTTGCCCGTGACCTTGCCTGGGACTGGATCGGTGACGCCCATGAGCGTTTTTCCGTAGGCGATGAGGTTCTGGTCCGTATTCTCAGCGTGCGGCGCAACAGTCTGGAGGACTTGGGCATCAAGGCTGACATCAAGAGTATTTCCGAGAATACCGACAGGGACAACCTGCAGAAGTGCCGTATCCAGGGCAAGTATGCCGGTCGTGTCACAGATGTCCACAAGGGCGTTGTCTATGTGCGCCTCTCCAACGGTGTCAATGCGGTAGCTCACTCCTGCTATGACTACCGGATGCCCGGCAAAAAGGACGATGTATCTTTTGCCGTCACCCGTCTGGATATGGAGCGGGGTGTGGCCGTAGGTATTATCACCCGGATCATCCGTCAGAACCTGTAAGCAAAGCAATGCCAGAGGAGCAGATAAACCGCTGCTCCCCTGGCTAATTTTTGTCCACAGTTTTTATGACACCAGTGTCATACTGCACTTACTCAAGCGCAAGCAATACCTCTCCAAGTTTCTTCCACTGCTCTACCACAAAACCAAAAGACAATGCATCTTCTTCCGCAAAAACATAGTTGCGCTGCATATTCTGATAGTCCTTACGAAGTGCCTCATTATCAGAAAACCCTCTGAGCAACTGAAAATCAGAAAACTTCTTTTCCGCCAGATCACTGCCTGTTCTTCGGGTCTCTTCCAGTCTTTTATACCCCAGCATCTCAAGGAATGTCTGCTGATTTTGAATCATTTCCTGAATCTGCTCTAAATCAAACATGACGCTGACATCGTAAAGATGTTTTGCCACATCAAAATACATCTTACGCTCATAATAGAATTCAGCAGCAAAAATCTTGTCGGCAAAAATCCTCTCTAACCGAATTGTGTTAATCATGAAAGGGGCAACATTATATTGTGACTGAAGAATATTTCGCTGTTCTTCGGTAGCATAAGTGTAAAGTATCGGTTCAATTTCAAGCGGTGTAAAAGGCTCGCTGACGGTAAAGGATGTACCTTCTACTTTGACATACCCAAACCGTTGGAGCGGATCATCCGAGTCAACGCCTACAAGCGGAGTATAATCATAGACAGTTGTGATACTACCTTTCCGATCATCTTCGAGATCCTTTCTGGATGTGCGTGGTAGGGCCTGATATTTCTTTGTTGCCATCTCCAGCCGTTTCTTAGCCTGGCTGTTACTGCAATTATCGATGCACACCGTCAAGTCAATATCCTCTGAAAACCGGCGGATACTTTTCTGTGCTTTATACAAGGCCGTTCCGCCTTTAAAATAGGCTGGCAGCGTTACCTGTTTCCCTGCTAACTCCCTCAACAGTAGTGTAACATAATAGTCCTTCTCCAAAATATCAGTCCTAATGCTGCTAGCCTCATGGATTAAATTGATAATATTCAAAAAAGCAAATTTATCCTCGTGCAATTTCATAACTACCCTCCAACAAAATGTCTATGGTCCGAAGCAAAGTTTTTTGCCCATAATATTTTCTGGCCATCAGAATCAACATCTCAGTTTTCAATGTGAATTCCTCAACAGTAGCTCTTACCACATCAATCGGCTTTGCAGTATCTACTGGTGCCATATCCAGTTCTCTGATTGCATCCAAAATTTGCAAATACCGAAAATTGTCAGAATTAACTACGATAGGCGGTTTCCGAATCTCAATCTGCATTCCTTCCGGAACTCGTTTTGTATGCAGGTTGGTTGCAATGCATCTCCTTCTTGGCATTTGAGAAACAAGACCAATGCGATTTAATGCCGACAATCCTGTTTCATATCCAATTATCTCGTTTTCTTTCCGAAGTAATTGCTTACAAAAAAGTGTTTCTTTATCCGGAGTATAATATCCAAATGCTGTTTTCACCCTCCTGCAGTAAATCCCTTTGGTTAGACGCATAATCTGCCCCTCTTTTTCAAGCCGGGCCATATTTACATTGACTGTCTTTTTTACCATCGCCGCATCAAGTAAAAGTCGCTCCGCCACATACTGTGCGACCTGTTCGGTTGTAATTGTTTGATCTGGCTCCAGAGCAGTCAGATACTGCATGATCAAATCTCGGTACTTTATCTTTTCCATACAGATCTCCTTTCTGTTGCACTTGTTATTATAATACTCAATTTTTCTTTATTTTATGTATTCATAATAACACTTTTTCTTGTTGCAGTCAATGGGAGAAAAAAACAGATATACTCCAAGTCCAGTTTCTCATTTTCAGTTACATCTTCCTACACACTGAACATGGCAGAGGAATCTGATGGCACCAACAGTTATTTCAAACTGATTGGCATAGTAAAAGAGGTGCTGGATGAAGGAACACCCCTTGTAGTAGACGAACTGGACGCTCATCTGCATCCCCTCCTGACAAAGCATCTAGTCTCACTTTTTAACAGCGTGGAATTCAATCCAAATGGGGCCCAGTTGATTTTCACATCACACAATACCAATCTTCTTGACTTGGATGTGCTGAGGAGAGATCAGATCTGGTTTGCCGAAAAAGATGAACTGACCGCTGCTACCGATCTGTTCTCTCTCCAAGCTTTTTCTATTCGTAAAGATACCAAGCTGGAAAAAGGCTATTTGATTGGACATTATGGTGCGATTCCTTTTATTAAGGGTGGGCTGTAATTGGCAGAAAATTGTCTCTACATTGGCACAGTCCTGCCCTTTCGCCGTAAATCCATATCTGTTATACTTGGTACAGTCAAAACTTTGCATAGCAGCCGCTCCGGTTTGGAGCGGCTGTTTTCAATTTAAGTAAAGGTGGTGGTTTCTATTCTCTTTCAAAAAGCCCGGAAGATGCTGAACAACGAGCGGGGCGAGGCCAACTATTTCAGTACGGTGGTCTTTATCTTCATTGCCGTCCTGCTTCTTGCCTTCATTATTGACCTGTTCAGCATCATTTCCACCAAGCAGGAACTTGACCATGCCGCCGATCAGATGGTCAAACAGATCCAGCTTTCCGGCGGCGTCAACGGCGAGACCGATGAGCTGTTTGAATTTTTGAGTTCTCAGATCGAAGGAGCCGAAAATATTTCCTACTCCATTGACGCTACCTACACATCACCCAGGCCATCCGGTATGACAAATGCCATCCAGTTGGGCACCCCCTTCTTCATTACTATCGAGGGAGATGCCAAACTGGGTGGGTTCTGGAATTTTGACCTGGTAAACATCACAGTGGTTGCCCGTGGCAGCGGCGTCAGTGAGCACTACTGGAAGTGAGGTGACCTATGAAACGCATATTCCTGCGGCTGAAACAGTCGCTGCGAAACGAACGGGGCGAGATCACCTTTTTCGCCTGCTTTTTTGTGGTAGGTATCGTGATGCTGATCTCCTTCCTGCTCCTGTACGCTTCCATCCGGATCACCTGCATCAACATCCGCAATGGCGCTAAAATGGAGTTAAATAACCTCAGCGGCACAATTTATGCAGACACCTACCGCTCCCAGCGTGAAACCAACTTTGAAGAGTACCTAAATACCCTTTACTCCAGCAATGATTATACCGACATGCTGGAGGCTACAGTAGCAGGCGGCCTGGACTCCAAGATTCCGCTTTCAACGGAGGATTACAAGGTTTCCGACATCAGCCTGGAGTTCAATGTAGAGGATGGACGGGTTGAGTACATCTTTTACTGTGATGTGGAGTTCTATGTGCAGATGTTCGGTCACAGTTATCCGGCTATCACCCAACGGGTGGAGCTGACAGGCTACCACAACACAAAATTCTAACAATACTGTTGAAAGCCCGGCACATTCTACCGTATAGGCTTTATATAACAGCAAAAAAGGAGTGTATGTAAAATATGAAGAAGTTTTTCCAATCCAAAGGCTTTATTGTTTCCTCGCTGGCTCTCCTCTGCGTCTCTATTCTGGGTGTCTGCTGGTTCGTAAGCCGCGACCGTACCGGAGATTTTAGACCGGATGAATCTCCACCCAGCAGCGTCACCGGCGATTGGTCAGATGGCGGCACACAGACAGATGGTGATAATGGAGCAGATGCTTATGCCCCCGGCCAGTCCACAGACGCCAAAGAAGAATATCCCAAAGTAACCTCCCAAACGGAGGATGAGGTTGTGATCGACTTCACTGACACCGAAAAGCCTAAAGAAACACCTCCTCCGGTGCCGGAAGGTAAGACCGAAATCAAAGATCCTGGTCAGGAGCATACCGTCAATCCTGACCCGTCAGTTCCGGAGGTCACTGCCCCACCCGCCGAGCAAACGCCGCCCAGCAATGACCCGGTTCCCGGCTCCAGCAACGGAAATGGAGCTGTATACGATCCAGTGTTTGGCTGGGTTGTTCCCGGCAATGTACAGCAGTCCACCGGTGACAGCGATGGGGATCTGAACAAACAGGTCGGCAATATGGGCTGATTTACTACAACTGAATATGACACTACTTGGCCGTCACAGGATTGTGGCGGCCTTCCTATTTTCAAAAGGAATGGAGCGTGATGTATTTGAAACGACTTCTCGCCTTCCTATGCTGCTTTACCCTTGTTTTCTGTCTATTCCCCTCCTCTGCCTTTGCATCGGGCGGAAATGGAAACATAGATGGCGGCGGTGGCAGCATGGGTCAGGGCACAAGCAGCAACTTCTGGAACTCAGGCAACGATGGCGTTCGCATTACTGTTGTTGACGCATCCAGTGGAACTGCCGTATCTTCGCCGCTGGACTTTTCAAACCGGACGCAGAAAACCAGTCTTCTCCATTTTGGTAAAGTCAACAAGCTGCAATATCTGGGCGGCACCGGCCTCTCCCTTCAGTCCGGCGTTGCCTATTCCTGCATTAGACCTACACAGTCTATGCCCACCATCGTCAGCAGCAAGGGGCAGAGCAACATCGAAGCCATCAAACGGTATTTCTGTTCTGAATATGCGTGCATGATGGTCGCTCAGGCAGCCGGCGTCGATTATGAACGGATGATTGCCGGCGAGTACAAGCTTCTGATTGAACCCATTGCCTACTTCACTCACAACGGTCAGTATTACTGCATGACAGCTACTGAGGCCGGCCTGTATGATCAGATGTCCGGCGGCAATCTGCGGAAAACCATGACCTCGCTTACCCATAAAAATCTGCCGCTGTCAATGTTCCTGGAATTCAGCGACCTTGGCATCTCCGTCTGGACAGGCAACACCACTGGAAAGCAGAACAATTCCGACATCATCAGCACCCTTGGCGTTGGTATCGTCTGGTTTGATGAAGCTCCGCCGGAAGGAGAAATTGAGGCCCCTGATGTTGAATACCGAGTGGACACGGATGTGATCACCGCCGTCACACTACGGACGGACCAAGATCTGACGCCGGATAATCCGGCATCGGTTACCTTCCATATCCTCGGCACCACCTACCGGGTCAATGATATAGTGATCCCCGCCGGTGACAGTCAGGTAGTCTGGGTCAAATGGCATACTCCCTCCACACCCCAGACCATAACCATTACAGTATCTGTCAGCGGCGCCTATACCGCCCAGGATACCTTTGTCGCAAAGATCGTGGACCTGAATGAACACATTCCGCCTGACCCTGTGGCAACCGACACGAATCCCGGCTACTCTGTGCCGCCCCTGCCCAATGAAACGCAGAAGCTCACTGCCAACTGGGGCGTCTGGAGCTGCTACTGGGTGCCTGTATGGGTATGGTGCGACCACGGTGAAGATGGCGGTCACTGGGTCGATGAAGGATATTGGGAATACGAATATACGGGCTACTCCGCTTCCATCAGCGGCGAGATGTCTCTAATGCCAGATGATATTGTACCCACAGCATCCGGCAAGACGATGAAAAGCGGGTACGGCGTTAAAACCGAAGTGCGGGCAACGCTGTCAACAGATGCCCCGACCAGCCACATTACTTATCCCCAAACTGCCTTTTCCGTATTTCCTGAGTTCCAGTATCAGACCTATCTGCGGCTTCTGCAGCGTTCCGGCGGCCAAAGTGCAAAATTCATCTTTAAGCCCAACGAGTTTTCCACCTATGACCGGACAGTGCATTTCACACCGCTGTGGTTCCCCGATGCCACCGACTACACCATCTATACACAGGTGTGGGATACCTGGACTCCTGACGGTATGTTATCCATCAACCTAAATGACTATGTTTCGATCCAAGGGAGCCTTTATGATGACTGGTATACCAATCGAGAATAACCTCTGGACAGCTTACCTGCTTACCATATTTTTTGTGGTGGCCGGCTTTGCTGTCTACGATGTGCTTTACAGACGGGTGCCTGACCGGGCACTCGTCTTTTTTATCCCCTTAGCTGCCCTGGCGCCGGTCCTTCAAGGGTATTTCCTGTTAAATCATGGACTTCCGCCGCTCTTTCTCTGGCCGGTCGCTACCCATGCTCTGGTAGGTGCCCTGCTCGGCTTTTGTATTCCATTGGCAGCTGCACTGGCAACAAACGGCACTGGTCTGGGCGGCGGGGATATCAAGTTCTGCGGGATATTAGGGCTGGTCTACGGTCCTTCCGGCATGGCGCTGGTCTTTCTGACTGCAGCTGTTACCGCAATGCCTGTGATCTTTCTTCTCAGGCGGCTTTACCGAACCGGGCAGCCCCTTGCTATCCCGTTCCTGCCATTTCTCGCCTGCGGCTGCTGTACAGCGACCTTGGCCCAACTATTTTTAAGATAGGAGACAACGCTTATGAAACTCAATAACCGATTCATCTTCGGTATCCTTTCTCTGCTGCTGGCGGCGGTTATCGCCTTTGTGGCACTTCCAACCATCGCCCGTCAGACCAATGGAAAGGAGGAAATCGTCCGCATTACCCAGCCGGTATTGAAAGGCGAACAAATCTCGTCAGAAAATGCCGAGGTGGTTGAGGTAGGCGGCTATAACCTCCCCTCCAACATCGCCCATCAGCTCTCTGATGTAAATGGTCTTTACGCTACCGCCGACTTGGCTGTGGGTGACTATATCCTTACCAGCAAGATCAGCTCTGTACCGGTTTCGTCCGATGTGGCGCTCAACAGCATCCCTTCCGGTAAGGTCGCTATCTCGCTGACCGTTAAAACACTTGCTTCCGGCCTCTCTGACAAGCTTCAGCCCGGTGACATCATCCGTATTTACCACTTTCTTGATACGGCGGCCGAAGTACCGGAACTGCGTTTTGTCAAAGTATTGTCCGTCACAGACTCAGACGGCATCAATGTGGATAATGCCAAGGAGCCCACGGAGGATGAAGAAAAGCAGCAGTCAGCCACCATCACTGTGCTGGCAAGCCCTGAACAGGCGAAGATCATTACCGGTCTTGAAAATGACGGCGTAGCTCATGTGGCTCTTATCTCCCGCAACAATGACAAACTGGCAGATGAGCTGCTTGCCGAGCAGGATAAGACTCTGCAGGAAATCTACTTCCCCGAAACTTTGATTGAGGAAGAAGCTGCAGATGCGGAAAATTCTGATGTTGAAAGTGAACCCCAGGAAACGGAAACTGCAGAGTCTGCACAATCCACTAATGAAACTGCACCCTCGGCAGAATAATCAAATCAAGGAAGGAGGATCTTCGTTATGGGTAAAGTTATCACCGTCTGGGGAAGCCCCGGCAGCGGCAAATCCATGTTCTGCTGTATTCTGGCCAAAGCCCTGACCCGGGACAAGCGGAAAGCCATCATTATCAATGCCGATATGAATGTCCCTATGCTGCCGGTCTGGCTACCGGAGCAGATCATCCAGACCAATACCTCTATCGGCCAGGTTTTGAGCAGTGTGGAGATTGATACATCTCTGGTCGCCAGTCATGTGACAGTGCTGAAAAACTATCCCTTCATTGGGATGATGGGCTATGCGGCAGGAGAAAACCCGCTGAGCTACCCAGAGGTCAAATATACCATGGTACTGCAGCTCATTCATGCTGCCGCCAAACTGGTAGATTTCGTCATTCTGGACTGCAGCACCAGCATGACCAATGTGTTCACTCCCGCCGCCATTGAAGCCGGCGATGTGGTCATCCGTATCCTCACCCCGGACCTAAAGGGCATCAACTACCTGAAAGCCCATCAACCTCTGCTTGTGGACGAGCGCTTCCGGTTTTCTGAGCATATGACATTCGCCGGTCTGGCCCGTCCCTTCCACGCCTTGGATGAAATGGGCTATATCATTGGCGGGTTTGACGGCCTGCTTCCCTACAGTAAGGAGATCGACCGCTGTGCTACCGAAGGCGGTATGTTCAAGGCTATCACCTACTGTAACCCCAAATACACTGCTTCACTGAACAAGGTACTGGAAATTCTGGAGCAAATGGAACTGGCCGAACAGTCAGAGGATGATGCAGCGTATGAATGTGAGGAGGATGCCGATGAGTAATTTGAATGATATATTCTTCACACCGGCCGCCAATCAGGAGCTGACCTATGACCAGGTACTGGAGGATGTACAGCGGTATTTTGCCGAAAACCATGCCTCCACCATTGCTGAAGCTGGGGAAGGCAATGCAGAGCGTGCCACAAGCCTGCTGAAAGAACTGATGGAACACTACATTGTCAAACGCAAATATGCCCTTGACGGGCTCTCTACAAAAGAACTGTGTTCCAAGCTCTATGAAGACATGGCCGGCTACTCCTTTTTGAAGAAATGGATCTATAAGCCTGGTGTTGAGGAGGTCAACATCAACGCCTACAACGACATTGAAGTGATCGAATCCAGTGGGCGCAGTATCAAGATCTCTGATAAATTCAGTTCGCCCCAGCACGCCATCGATGTGATCCGCCGAATGCTCAACGCCTGCGGCATGGTCATTGATGATACTATGCCCAGCATTGTGGGATTTCTGGACAAAAACATCCGTATTTCAGTGGACAAAACTCCCATTGTGGATGCAGATGTAGGCGTCAATGCCTCCATCCGTATTGTCAACCAGCAGACCGTCAGTGAAGAAAAACTGCTGAACTCCGGCAGTGCCACCGCTGAAATGCTTCACTTTCTGACTGCCTGTATACGATATGGGGTGTCCGTCTGCATTGCCGGCTCCACCGGCTCCGGCAAGACCACGATCATGGCCTGGCTGCTGTCCAATGTGCCCAATAACCGGCGCCTTATTACCATTGAAGAAGGCAGCCGCGAATTTGATCTGGTCAAGCGGGATGCACAGGGCAATATCCTCAATTCCGTGGTACATCTGCTGACCCGCCCCAGCGAGAACCCTGCGCTGAACATCAATCAGGATTTTCTTCTGGAGCGGGTGCTGCGTAAGCATCCGGATGTCATCGGTGTAGGTGAAATGCGGTCAGCGGCAGAAAGCCTGTCCGCAGCCGAAAGTTCCCGCACCGGCCATACCGTATGTACCACCATCCACTCCAATTCCTGCAACAGTACTTACCGCAGGATGATGACCCTTGCCAAACGCAAGTACAACATGGATGACTCCATCCTCATGCAGATCATGGTAGAGGCGTATCCCATCATCGTCTTTACCAAGCAGCTGGAGGACCGTTCCCGTAAGATCATGGAAATCATCGAGGGCGAGGACTACCAGGACGGGCGGTTGATCGCCCATTCCCTATACAAATATGAAGTGGAGGACAATGTAACTGATGACCGTGGTGAAACCCGTGTGGTGGGGCACCATAAAAAAATCGGCTTGATCTCCGATTCCTTGAAGAAAAGGCTGTTGGACAATGGCATTTCCAACAAGGAATTGGAAGAATTCATGCAGCCGCCAAAGGAGGTGGGTTAATTGCAATGGATCTATCTTATCTGTTTTATCCTGCTCAGTGCTGGGCTTTTGGCTCTGTTTGGTGTGAAGCCGGGTGATTTTATTGACGCCCTCTTCCGCTCCCAGCGAAAATCCGCCACCTTGTCTGATGAACTGAATGTTCTTCTGGGCACACCAGCCAAGGGTTTTTTTAATCAGGATTACGAACTGAAACAGATCTTGAAGGGTACCGGACGGGCGGACCGCTATGAGGCAATAAAACGACTGTCCCTGATTCTGTTCGCTGTGGGGGCTGTGCTGGCTCTTTTGATTGGGAATGTGTACATGGTGCCCATTCTGGGTATCGGTTTTTCCCTTATACCGATCTGGTATCTGCGCAGCACTGCCGCCAGCTATAAAAAGCATCTGAATGAAGAACTGGAAACCGCTATTTCCATCATCACGACTTCCTACCTGCGCACCGAGGATCTGATCCGTTCTGTCAAGGAAAACCTGCCCTATATCAATGAGCCGGTAAAAGCCAACTTTGAAGCCTTCGTTTATGAAGCGGAATTGATCAATGCCAACATCACCAGTGCTATCAACAGCCTGAAGATGAAGATTCCCAACCGGGTCTTCCATGAATGGTGCGGTACCCTCATCCAATGCCAGTCCGACCGCAGTATGAAGAATACCCTGCCTACCATCAACCAGAAATTCTCCGATGTGCGTGTGGTGCAGTCGGAACTGGAGGCAATGATGCAAGGACCGCGGCGTGAAGCCATCACCATGATATTTCTGGTTATCGCCAATGTGCCGATGCTCTATTTCTTGAATGAGGATTGGTTCCACACCCTTATCTTCACCACACCGGGCAAAATTGCACTGGCAATCTGTGCAGCCATCATCCTGTTTGCGCTGACCCAGATTATGAAACTGAGCAAGCCCATCGAATATGGAGGTGATAGCGTATGACCTTTCTGGCGCTCATCGCCATCATCTTCTTCGGTTTTGCTGTCTACAACCTGACCTGTGCCTTTGTGGACATCCCGACCAAGAAGACCTCACAAATGATGATGCTCTCCCGCAAACAGCAGGGCACCAAAAATGAAAAGCTGCTTGATGTCTATGTGACAAAAATCGCCGGTTGGATCGCCCCTTATTTGCGGCTGGACCGGCTCAAGCGCAATAAGGTGCAACGCGCTCTGGACATTGCAGGTCTGCAGCTTACCCCGGAGGTCTATACAGCCAGAGCCTGGGTAACTGCAGGGGCAGTTGGCCTGTGTGCCATCCCCATGGCATTTCTTATTCCGCTGCTGGTACCTATTTTGATTGGCCTTGCGGTAGCGCTGTGGTTTTCAACCTACTATGCAGCCTTTGATTTTGTTAAAAAGCGCCGCAAACTGATCGAGGGAGAGATCCCCCGATTTGCTTTGACCGTCGGCCAGAGCCTTGAAAATGACAGGGATGTACTTAAAATTCTGACTTCCTACCGCCGTGTGGCTGGGAAAGACTTCGGCGCCGAGCTGGATCAGACCATTGCTGATATGAAGACCGGCAACTATGAAAATGCCCTCATTCGATTTGAAACCCGCATTGGCAGCCCCATGCTGTCCGATGTGATCCGTGGCCTGATTGGTGTCCTGCGCGGCGATGATCAGCGGATGTACTTCAAAATGATTACTTTCGATATGCGCCAGATCGAGCAGAACAATCTGAAGAAGGAAGCTGCCAAACGTCCCAAAAAGATTCAGCGTTACTCTATGATGATGCTGATTTGCATTATGATTATCTATCTGGTGGTGCTCTGTACCGAGGTTATGAGTTCGCTCGGGGCGTTCTTTGGCTAATTGGTATCCGACCCGGTACTTCCGGGCGTTTTCATACCTGCTCCTCATATGGAAGACAAATACACAGGGAGGTGAGCGTTTGTACCCAAGCGATTTTCCATAGCGACAGGCACATTATTTCCATTGGTCCTAACTGAGCCGGTCTGTTTCATCAGCACGGCTTCATTTTTTACAGGAGAATGCCTATGCCCAAAAAGAAATTTTATCCGCCGAATGATACCGGCACCAAAAAACGCCGATTTCGTTGCTTGCTGTTCCAGCGGCCTAAAGCATATCCGAACCGGCCCCGTTCCAACAAAAACAATCTGATCAAGCCTATCCGCCGCGCTTAACAGACGGTGGACTTGATATACCTACCCAACCACAAATCAAACACATAACAGGAGGTTAACCATGAGAAAATTCACGACCCGTATCTATACCAAAGCCAACTATCTGCTCAACCGCGGCCGTATGGCATTGTCCAATCAGCGCGGCGATTTTTACATTTCGGATGCCGTCAAGATCATTATCGCCGTAGTTTTGGGTGCGCTGCTCCTGGCGGCTCTGACCCTCATCTTCAACGATACGGTCATCCCCCGCATCACTGAAGAGATTGAAAGTCTGTTCTCCTAAGCACCAAATCAGGGGCCAGTTTGCAGAACTTCTGCAGCTGGCCCCTTTTTTATTTGCAGATAACGACTAATGGAGGTGAAAGCATGAATCAAAAACCGTGTCAGTTCTATTCCTTTCTGCAGGCAGTCCGGGGTAACTGGCGCAACGCCCTGTTCATCCGCTGCAGCGGTTCACTTTGTCCAATGATCCGGCAGGCATCCTGTGAGGGGTTCCTGATGGCAGCAGACACAGGCTGTCAGCCGATCTTTCTGTCCGTCCAGACAGTGCGGAAGCTGAGTGGAGAAGCAGTGGACCCCGAAGAATGCTCTGCAATTCTGGAGTGCCGCTCGTTCCGGACTGCTTATACCAAGTTTCTGGAATGGCATACCTCTTCGGACCATGTATGTCCGTTTTTACAGCTATGCCCAGACCGGGATACCTACTTCGGATGATTCTGCCTGTTAAGACGCAATGCCGCCGTCATCGGCGCGTAATGGAGGTGATTTTATTGAAACAAAAGCAAATCAAATGTCCTTATTGTCATGCTCACGCTTCTCTTCGGCCTGCAAGCCTTGTGTATGGATCTACTCCACAGACCAGAGGAAAATTCCTGTATGTCTGCGACAGATGGCCGGCCTGCAATGCCTATGTCAGTGCTCATGAGCGCACATTGCTCCCCATGGGGACACTGGCGAATGGCGATCTGCGCCACAAACGCATTCTGGCCCATCGTGCCCTAAAAAAACTGCAGCAGGACTGCCATATGGAAAAATGGGAGGTCTATATCTGGCTGCAAGCCAAACTGGGGCTTGATGCACACCAGACCCACATCGGCCAGTTTTCCGAATATATGTGTGAGCAAGTCATTTCCCTCTGTCAGCAGGCTCCGGCGTACACATCCGGGCGTGCTGCCTGAACGGAGGTGAAGCCTGATGAAGCAAAACTTTAAGCTTACCAAAGACCAGCAGACACTGGTAGAAAAAAACCTATCCATCGTTCACTGGGTCATTGTCAACAACATCCATGTAAATCCCGGCATCTGTGGTCTGGAGTACGGAGATCTGTTTCAGGAAGGATGCCTGTGGCTCTGCAAGGCCGCTTTTACCTACAATGCCGGACAGGCGCAGTTTTCAACCTACGCCAAAAAGGTTGTGAAAAATGGACTCCTCTCCTACTGCCGAAAAATCTGTAGTCAGGGGCGGCACATCAGTCGGCTGATCATCGGAGAACAGGGCGAGCTGGCCGCAGATGGAGAGCAGGTAGACCAGCCGGATGACCATTTTGACTCCCACCTTTCTCGTCTGGAGACCCTTGATCTGCTGGAAGCCAGCAAACAGAACTATCAGGGCGTTGCCAGACTTGGCATCGAAGCACTGGCGCTGAAGGTTCAGGGAATGCGCATTACAGACATCGCCGCCCTCTATCAAGTCCCTCCTTCCCATGTGGGCGCCTGGATCTCCCGCTCCCTGGAAAAACTTCGCAATGACCCTGACTTTTTAACCTGCCTGCTTTGATCTGTTGAAAATCAGCATCAATAACAGTAAGGGATATGTATAAAAAGGAGGTATCGAAATATGGCAATCAAAACCCTATACACTGCGGTCGGCCGGTTTGAACGAAGGACAAACGGCTGCAACCGCAGTTGTCCAATCATCCTGTTAGGCGGTCAGGAGTACATGGCCGATATGCAGGAAATGGTGATTTGGAGCATGCTCAACTGGAGAATCCTGCGCTGGGATGACATCGCACAAGAATACGAAAAGCTAGCCACCGCATCCGGTTACTGTACCGAGCGTTCTTGGGAAGACTGTACAAACCGACTGCTTACCCGCGGTCTTCTGGTATCCGGCAGCGGTGAAACAGAATACGATGCTCTGTATGACCTGCTTGGTTCGCTCAGCATTATCCCAACCAGCGGACCGTTCTTCCTCCGGCTCGCCTCTTTTGTCAAGCTGACGCTGCTGGCACATGTTCCGGTATCCGCTGCGCGGAAACTGTTCCAGAAAGATAAACGCACCAAATACGAAGTTCTGGTCATGCGCCTTGCCGGCCAAGCCCTGCTCTCCACTGCAGAGATCATCAAGTGCATAGATAAAAATATTTCCCGCCTCCCCAATGAATGTGCGCTTTTGGATTCCCTCTACGGAGATGAAACGACCACCAGTGACAACATTGCCAGCATGGTCAAAATCAGCCAGAGCAGCAAGCCAGTGACATTAGCCGTTGCCAATCTTTATCTGCGGCAGCAGATTATCTTTGAGAGGGTATGAGCATGATGAAACAATGGACTCTTTTTCCCACCGTATTGCAGCGAAAGTTTCTGCTCACTCTGCTGGCCGGAATCGCCAGTGCGGGAATCAGCGTCATCATCTGCGTGGCGACTAAAGATCATATCCTGCTGGCATTGGGGATTGTCGTACTCTGCGCCTGTCTTATATCCTGTCGATGGATCTGGGCGACTGCAGCACATAAGAACTACGAGGTAGTGGAAGGCATCTGCGCCGGTATCAGTACACCTATGCTCCGCCACTACCGCAAAGTACATCTGATAGACAGCCATGGTATAGAGATCACACTGCTTCTCAGTAAATCGGCCCGGCTTAAAATAGGCGCACCCTACCGATTTTACTTTCAGAAAGGGGCGCGGCCTGCCGTGGGAAATGACTATCTGGACGCAGCCCTTTCAACGAACAGCTTTTTGGGCTATGAAGCAATCAGCGAGCCGGAGTAACATCCCGATCCGTCCTCTGAATCCTAAAAATGCGAGGTGGTTTTGAGCCACCTCGCTTTCTTAAAGGGCATTTTGCAAATCACAATGACCAACGCCTGATTTCCTTATATTTTGCAGAATACATTCCTTCTGTCCCTATTTATTGGGTAGATCAAGGAAAGGAGGGTTTCCTATGTATAAGCCCCATACCATCGAACAATATAAAGTCTATCGCTTTCTGGAAGAAAACTTTGCGCTGGAGCATTTCCTGCTCGCTCCTTTGTCGCGCTTCGGACTGATGCTGGAGGACAAAACCGGTGAAAAAATCGCGTTTGCCTTTCTCAATGACTGTGTACAGGAAATACCTATACCAGCTCCAGCTGCTCCAGAAACAGTAATCGCTTTTCTAAAGCAATTCCGCAGCCTTACGCCCCGCCCAGTCGTCCATGACTTTGAAGCGCTGACCCGCTGGTGGCTGGACAATCCCAACCCGCTTACCTACCAGCAGGCACTTGGTATGTCCGATGATCTCTACCACCATTTTCTGTCCCATCCTTTGATCAGTGAAGATGACGCCCTTCGGCTGGCACGCAAAAGACTCGTTACCGAATCGGAATATAATGACCTGCAGCTATGGTATTTCAACGGCCATACAATGTCCTGCTGGTTTGGTCCTCTGGGAGTAGATGGCACCGGAAGCCTATACGGCCTGACCTTTGACTATCAAACGGCATCCCCAACAAAGACTCAGTTCTACCTATTGGATGACTACTACCGCGTTATGAACCATCTTACAGAGTAAAACCTTTTCAACTACTACATATCGTACTTGTCGCTGGCTATAAATCTATATATAGTGTTTTACATCTTGACAGGCACAAGATGCAGTGCTATACTGTATCTGTAATTGATTTTTGTGCGTATCCCATTTGGGAATACAGGTCTTTTTGATCTGTACCGTAGGCCAAAAGCCTGCATTGCACACGCTGTTAAGTTTGTATGCAAGTGTCAGTGATTTTTTGCGCCCTTTTAGGGTCGAAAAACTGCTGGCACTTTTTTATATAGATAATAATGCCAATGGCAGAAAGGAGTGTTATGGCACAGATTTTTGTGTTCGGGCGCGTCATGAACGACCTCGTACCCAAAGAAAGCCAGTCCAAACAAAGCTATGTATGCTTTGATCTGATGGAACGCACCAAAAACTGGACGCAGTTCTATCAGGTGTGGGCCTGGGATGCAGATGTCACCCGGCTCATGCAATTCAAGGTCAAAAAAGGCAGTATGATCTGGCTTGCCGGCTCACAGCGGCTGGTAGATGTTCGCATGAAGGACGGCAAATTGGAAAAGAAACTGAAGGTCAGTCTAAATGACTTCGGTTTTCTCCCCAAACAGCCCGCCGCGGCGAACAGACAAGAGAATGACCCGGACATTACGGCGGAACCCGCACTGCCTCCCGCGGAGGTATTGGACGGTGACCGTGAATCCCTGCCGGAGTAGTTTACTTCGGCTCCTAAGAGGGACCGTATCAAGTTTTTCAGAATGAAACTGAAAGCTTGGTGCGGTCCCTCTTTTTTTGTTTTCCAACAAATTCAGAAAAAAGGATGGTATCAAACATGAATAATGACAGAGGACTTTTGAGTGGCAGCATCACGATCCTGATTGGTGCGGTCATCGCAATTATGGCTCTCGTGCGCAGGCCCTGGCAGATCTGGCTGCTGCTGGGCGTTTTCACTCTCTGGGGACTGTGGGTAGTTTTGATCCTGCTTCTCCCCTATATGCAGCAGGCCCAACGGCGTCGCCAGCGTCAACAGCGCACCAGACAGCTCCATGCAGAAGGCATCCAAACACGAAGTTTTGAGATTCCTGACTTGGGCGGCACCAACTCCGATGACCTTCTGGTGCGCCACACCAACCATCGTATTCTGGCATATCTGCGCTCCGCTTATCCGCAAGCCACCTTCGAGTGGTGTGAAAAGCAGCCGGAGCAGCTGATCCGCAATGGCGGTACCGGCCGAATCCGTGTGTTTGGCATTGACGAGTTTGATCACGCCGATGTGACACTGGATCAGAACGCCAATATCAAATGCGATATGGTCAAAATCGTTCCGCTGTCCAAGGTCGGCGGAGAAACTAACGAGGATGATGCAACACCTCCGAACAGGCAGCCTGTTGATCCCCGTATCTGGTATGAAACGCAAGGACGCTCTGTACTGGAAGCACTGATCTCCGACCTTAATTCCCGTGGGCACAGTAAACTGACGCTTCGGGAAGACGGTGATATCTGCATTGAGCAGGGCGAAGATGCTGTTTCTCAGGAGCATCTGAACAACTTTCCCCAGAAGGTCTACTGGCCCCGTCTGGCAGAGGTTCTGGAAAGCAATGGTCTGGCCGCTGAAGTCACTGCCCAGGGCATTCAGGTGTCCTGGTAATGCTTCTGCTGCCAAGGAACACAGAGAAAGGAGTGAACTTGACGAATGAAATCAGGACTTACCATCGTGGAAATGGCACAGCAGATTGAACGCCAATCCAAACTCAAGCAAGACTATTTGCTTGATACCCGTCGGCTTCAAGTAGAACCTTTTGGTTCTCAACTTTATCTCCACACCTTTGATGACCACGATGACCCACTGGTGGAGCCACTGGAGATCAACCAGATCGCCCATCGGCAGATCGGCACACATCTGAAGATTCCGGCTGCTTACTATGACCGTATGCTTTCCGATTATCCGGAACTGCTGGCGGAGAATGTGAATTCCTGGTTCCAGCGGGAACCGACCCAGCGTATGGTCCGCACCCTGGATGGCACTGTACGGGCGTTTTTGAGCAACCGCTATCGCCGCATTGACAACCTGGACATTGCAGAAATCGTCCTTCCTGTCATTCAGCAAATGGAGGACGCCTATTTTGAAAGCTGCCAGATCACGGACAGCCGTATGTACATCAAGGTAGTCAACAAGCGGCTTGAAGCCGAAGTTGTACCCGGTGACATCGTGCAGTCCGGCGTTATCATCAGCAATAGTGAGGTTGGACTGGGTTCCGTCAACATCCAGCCTTTGGTCTATCGGCTGGTATGCAGTAACGGCATGGTTGTCAACGATGCCCAGACTCGCCGTACTCACATCGGACGGGTCAATGAGGCAGACGAAAACTTCCAACTGTTCTCACAGGAGACATTGGCCGCTGATGACCACGCATTTGCCATGAAGATCAAGGATACCGTGATGGCCGCCGTGGATGAAACACGGTTTACACGGGTAGTCGGCATGATGCGTGAAGCCACAACCGTCCAGATGAATACCACTGATATTCCCAGTGTTGTCCGTCTGGCAAGCAAGGATTTCAATATCACCGAGGAAGAAAGCACCGGCGTTCTGCAGCGTCTGATTGAAGGCAAGGATCTGACCCTCTATGGGCTATCCAATGCCGTAACACGCTTTAGTCAGGATGTGGACAGCTATGACCGCGCCACTGCCCTGGAGGGGATCGGATACAATATCCTGTCCATGCCCCGGCAGCAGTGGAACCGTATCAATCAGATGGCCGCCTGACCATCTGCAACCATCACATTTTTAAGGAGGAACCACTATGTATAATCAGAACAGCGATTTGATGAAACAGGAAAAATTCATGCTCCCCACTATGATCGAAAGCGATTTCAGCGCCGAGGAACTGGCCGAGGACGCCGATGGTCTGCAGATGAGCTTTCCGCGTGTCAAGATTCCCGCCGGCGGCACACTCCAGTTCGAGATGCCGTCCGATGATCCGGACAATCCTGACTATGAAAAGACTCTGGTAGGCGTCATTCTGCATAGCCACGCCACCTGCGCCTACTGGCCGGCCGGCAGCGAGTACGATGACGATACCACGCCGCTTTGTTCTTCTGCGGATGGCAAGATCGGCATCGGTACACCCGGCGGTGCCTGCGCCACCTGCGCAATGAACCGCTTTGGTTCTGCACCTGATGGCAGCAAGGGAAAAGCCTGCAAAAATATGCGTATACTCTACCTGCTCCGCAGTGGAGAGTACATGCCTCTGCAGATAAATCTGCCCCCCACCAGCATCAAACCTTTCAAAGACTTTTTGAATCGAGCTTTTATGTTCCGCTGCCGCGCCACCTGCGGAAGCATCGTGCAGATTGGTCTCAAGCGTGAGAACAACGGCACCAATGACTACAGTGTTGCTACCTTCAAACTGCTGCAGGATTTCCAGGGCGAGGAACTGGCTCAGATCCGGGCTTACGCCAACAGTTTTAAGGAGCAGATCAAACTCCTGCTCCAACAGCGTACCGAAATCACTGAGGAGCAGCGCGACACCGGCTGCGATTATGTAATCGAGCCTGGCGCCATGACCAACGAGCCGGCAGACGGTCACTATACTGTCAGCCAGATCAATGGTGACTGCGAGCAGCTGCCCGCATAAGTATCTTGATGTGACCTGCGCCACATGACACATGAACAAAGGGATGCCTTCGGTTGAACACACCGGAGGTATCCCTCTTTTTTTATTTAAGGAGGAAAATACAATGTTATGTGAAGTACCATTAACCAAAGAACAACAGGCATTTGCCACCGCCCATCATAGCCTGGTCTATAAGTTTCTGAACGAAAACCGGTTGCCAGAAGATGAATTTTACGATGTAGTCATTTTCGGCTATCTGAAAGCCGTTCGGGATTACTTTTCTGATCTCACCGCACAACAGTTCACTTTTTCCACCATCGCTAATCGGAGAATGAAATTCTGCTTATTCGATTACTTCCGTACCCAGGAGCGCCGCAAGCGCAATATGGAGGTTCTCAGTATTCATGTCGGATTATATCCTGATGGTGCACCTTTAGAAGATACCATTCCTGCCCATGACCCAATCATGCAGCAGTTGGAAATGGATCTTCTGCTCCACGAACTGGCCGGCAGAGTATCCAAGCAGCAAATGGATATTGTGCATCTGAAACAGGGCGGCTATGGTATCCGTGAGATTGCCCGCACCCAGAAGGTTCCTATGCGGCGCATTAAAGAGCTTCTGGCCGAAGTCCATGATGTGCTGTTGGACATTTGCTATGGGTAAACCCATTACAGATACGAAATACCCTTACATCCACATTTTCAAAAAGATTGGAGGTCAAACCGAATGAAGAAAGAAAAGAAACAGATCGTTTTGAATGGTTCTCTGCTACGTCCACTGTCTGTTGGGCGGGGTGCGCTTCTGCACGCCGGAGGAAACATCTACCACACTTCGCGTGTGGTGGCGATTCTGGAGGAGTCGGAGGATTGCGTCCGTTTTGAAACGCAGAACTCCCACTACCATCTGTCCATGTCCCCTTTTCCGCTGGCGGCTGTCAGTCCGCTCCCTGTGAGATTGGCCGCATGTGCGTGAAGGGACTGTAAATGGATTGGAACAGCCGGCTCCCGCTGACTATTCCACAAGTTCTGGCCGTGGCGGATACCATTCCGTCACGGCTCTTTTTATGGAGGAACAAAATGAACGAAGAAATCATGAATGAAATTCAACCAGTCCGCCCCAAAGACCAGTTTACCTTTTCCTGCCGTCAATGCGGGGCGTGCTGCCGCAATATCGAAGGCTGTGTAATGGTGGAGAGTCTGGACGCCTACCGCCTGGCTCGCTATCTCCGAACAAAAGGTGAGCCCATTGAAGGAATAGAGGATTTCCTGTTCCGCTACTGCGAACCGGAACCACTGACCGAAGAAGGCTTCCCTATCTATATGCTCAAGACAAAAGCCCCAAACGGCCCCTGTATCTTCCTTATGGATGGGCGCTGTTCCGTCTACCCTGCCCGTACCCGTACCTGCCGTATCTATCCTCTTACCGTAGGTCCAGGGGAGCGTGGCCGTGATTTTGAATACTGCCTGTGTCTGGACCGGCACCGGAGCCACTTTACCGGCAGCCGGGTATCCGTCAAGGACTGGTTGTATCAGAATTTTAAGAGGGAAGACAAAGAATATGTAAAGCGGGAATATGAGATCGCCACCGAACTGGGCAAACTGATGCGCGCCATTGACCCTGACATGCGGCAGGGCATTGTATTCAAGGTGATCTACTACCGCTATTACAATTTTGATTTAGACCAGCCTTTTCAGCCTCAGTATGAGCAGAATAACCGGCACCTGTTAGCAGACCTGCACCGGATTGCCAGGGAACAGTAAAAGGCAAATGGCTTTTAGAAAGGGGGCCTCATTTTATGAATTTACACGAAACAGCAATGGGGCAAAGATTTTTTAATGTTCAGCTCCCTGCACTGATCAACACACTCAAAGATATTGCGGCGGCGCTTTCCCGCCCTGCACCATCTGCTATATCCTTTCCGGCAGACCCACGCTTTCTCACTTCGCTCTATTATGGCGAATATGAAGCAGATGTGTTCAAGCTTGATAAACGCCTCACACCTTTTAATCAGGCAGTACAACAGAAAGAAAAAGCTCTGCTCCCGCTGCTCTCCAACGAGGCATCCATCGCTTTTGAACAGTATCAGACTGCGGTACAATGCCGCAATTCTGCTGTATTGGAGCAGGCATACGCCTCTGGTTACCGTACCGCTGTGCAGATGTTTGCGGCAGGCTTAGGCCCACAGCCGCCAATACCGGAACATGAGGAGGATAGCAATGGATGAGGACAGACTGCCCGAACTGCCCCAGGAAGCTTTTCGGCCAATGATCGCACAATCAGTCCAACTGGAACAGTTTTTGGGGGAAGAACTGATTTTTTGCTTTCGGGATCTTGATGGCGTCCATACCTTTACTACCTGCTATGGCGATATCTACAAAACAGTCAACGCACTGCGGGATTATGTCCGGCTTCTGGAATCGGTGTGCGATCAGTGGGAGCTGACTGGATTCCATCGTGCTACCTATGAGTACCATGCAGAAAAGCTACGTAAAATTGCGGACAAGCTGCAAGCTGGTATCGGCTACGACTATGACAAAGCCGTGGAACGATGCAAAAGAAAACGAGCCCAAAAGTCCCACAGCAGCGATGTCGGGGAAGATGCCCTTCTGCTGACGGTACGGGCTGCCGACAAGTCCACTGACAATGAAAAGGAGGCTGCGCCTTATGAGGAAGATACCCCTTGGGAACCTGAACTCGAATAACCCTATAAAAACATCTGTTAAAAAGTATCATGCAAACGTTGCCCGGCAATCTTCCAGAGAACGGAACCGATTGCTGGCCTGCAAGAGCTTTGCGTTTACCCACGCCAATGTGCATGAGCACTGCCGCCACTTCCGGCGCGGATAACCGCCCGGAAGTTACCCACGGAGGATGCCTATGGAACGAGATGAACTACGCACCACTTTAGTGAACCATCTGGAAACCCTGCGGCGCAATCTGCAGGTCGTATCCATGGAGGTGCTGAAAACCAAGTACAAAAAACCATTTGATGCCTTGCGGCAAGACATCTGTAAAGCTGCTACCGCCTATACCCGCTTTCTGGTATTTGACGGTATGCGGATCAAACACAAATACTTTGATGAGGCCGTACCCTATATAGATGCAGCTGTGAAGCAAACCAAGCGGCTCAAACAGATCTCAGATGCTGCCTTTCAGCGCCAGGATATTGACGAGATCGAATCCCTCGCCCTTGCCCTGCGCAAAGAGATTGAAGCAGCTCTGCAGCCCTTCTATATGGGACATATGTGCCTTTATGTGACGCCAGAATGCTTTGACGACCCGCCCAAGATACCGGAAGTCTACAACGATGCAACCGCCTGCGTCTGGCGGGATGGTACATGGCAGCTTCTGGAGGATACCAGCGAAGGGTTCCTACTCTTTGTTCAATCCAAATCCAAGGAGGAAGCTGCCGCATGAAAAATACATCCCAGCAATATCTAAACAGCGAAGCACACGGTTATCTCATGGAGGCCAAAGCCTGCAAGCTTTTGCTCAAAGACTTGGAGCGCATCCGCGCCAAGCTCAAGCGGCACATCGAAAAGGAAGCCGCAGACCGCGAGGCAGAATTTGAAGCAGCTATGCAATACCATAGCGAAAGCGACATCCAGGAAGCCTACGGCTGGGAATTTATCAGCGAACAGCAGTATGAGCGCTATCTGGAATTGTTCCGTCAAGGCCGCAAGGCGCTTGATGAACACAGCCCCACTGTTACAGAGCTGGCTCTCTCCATCCTGAACCGCATCTTTCAGGATATTGATAGAGACTGCCGCCAATGCGAGTTTGAAGCCCTGTCGCCGGAAGAACAGCTTGCCGAGTTGAAGCGTGCTGAAGAATCCAAGCAGGCATGGAGGCAGTATATCGCCAGTCTGAAAGAAATGGTCGGCTCCGCCGCTGCGCAGGAATGACCCTTAAAAATCGCTACTGAGGTTTACTTTGCAGACTGCCTACTTGCAAAATCAGATTTTTTCGGCTAAAATAGGTATATAATAATATATCAGCCGAAATCAAGAAAGGAGGAACGCCTGTGTATATCACCCGACACATGGAGAAACCGGTAATGGAGCTGAATGAACAGTATCCTGTGCTTCTGCTTACCGGCCCAAGGCAGGTTGGAAAAACCACCATGCTGGAACATTTGATAGAGGTCGAGGGCAAGGGGCGCAAGAAGGTCTCTTTGGATGATCTGACGCTGCGGGAACTCGCCAAGACGGACCCAAAGATGTTCTTCCAGCTGTATCAGCCACCGCTGCTCATTGATGAAGTGCAATACGCACCGGAACTGTTCCCATATATCAAAATCATGGTAGATGAACGCCATCAGCCCGGCGATTTCTGGCTGACGGGTTCTCAACTTTTCAAGATGATGGAGGGCGTACAGGAATCTCTGGCCGGCCGGGTGGCTCTGCTCCACCTCTCACCGCTTTCCCAGAGTGAGATCATGAAACGGCCCCCTGAACCACCGTTCAGCCTGGAACTACCTCTTTTGTCAGAACGGCAGAACGGACGCCAAATGCTGAACACACCAGAGGTCTTTCAGCATATCCATCAGGGCGGGATGCCTGCCCTGGTCACAGGAACCTATTCCAATGCCTCCATCTTCTATTCCAGTTACATTGACACTTACATGGAACGGGATGTGCGGCGGCTGTCCAATGACATTGACAGCTTGAAGTTTTTGCGCTTCCTGCGTTCTGTTGCCGCCAGGACTTCCCAGCAGGTCAATTACAAGGGCATTGCCGATGATGCGGAGATCGACCAGACCACAGCCAAAAACTGGCTTCATGTTCTGGAGGCGCTGGGGATCATCTTTTTATTGGAGCCCTATTCCAATAATGTCCTCAAACGCACCGTATCCACGCCCAAGCTCTACTTCTACGACTCCGGCATTGTCTGCTACCTGACCCGTTGGAGCAGTCCGGAGACAGCCATGGAAGGAGCCATGAGCGGCGCACTGCTGGAAAACTATACCGTAGCGGAAATCATCAAGACCTATCAGAACGCCGGTCAGGAGCCATTCCTGTACTACTACCGGGATAAGGATGCCAGAGAAATCGACCTGATCTTGGAGCAGGACGGAAAACTGTTTCCCATCGAGATCAAAAAGATGGCCTCGCCGCCAAAGAAATTGACGAAGGTGTTTGACCTGATCGACAAGTCTCCGCTGCAGCGCGGCACTGGTGCTATCCTGTGCATGGCTGACCAGTTGGGTGCTTTTGATCAGAACAATCTGATTGTGCCTATCTCTTTGATTTAACCAGGAACCCTGCCGCATTCCCTGCGGCTTATAACCGAAAGGATCGACAGACTGCATTTAGCGGCCTGCCGGTCCTTTTTTCATTTAGGAGGAAACATCTGATGATAAAACGACAAATATCTTTTCTGTTTGAAGATCCCGGATTCTGTATAGATGTATTCTGCACCATTGCAGAACCGATACGCTACTACAACCGGGATAACGAAAGCGGCGCATGGTACAGCTCTACACCGGACTGGCATGAAAATGGCAATCTCATCCGGGAAGACCTCATCTTGGAAGTGATCGCAGATGGCGTAGTCTGTGCACTGGACGGCAATGGTAACTTTGAAGGCAAGAAACCCTTCGTACCTTTCTGCCAATTCCGCCAATCGCTGGTGCAGTCCGTTCATACACAATATCCGCACCTGCAGGATCAGGAAGCACTAAGGGAAAAGCTACTCTCCCTGCCGGATGCCAGAGAAACGGTTGGACATGGCTGGTACTGGGAAAACTGGCTCTTTGCCGCCGATGTTGAGAACACCGCTGAGGAAGCCGTAGACTCAGCTGAATGGCTAAATAGTCAGTTCCACATTCTGGCTGTCCGCTATATCCACAAGCCCACCGGCTTTGTGTTTACCAATTACCGTTTCCGTGACA
Source organism: Butyricicoccus sp. AM27-36 (assembly GCF_003480945.1). Classification (NCBI taxonomy): domain Bacteria; kingdom Bacillati; phylum Bacillota; class Clostridia; order Eubacteriales; family Butyricicoccaceae; genus Butyricicoccus; species Butyricicoccus sp. AM27-36. The sequence goes on along the minus strand of NZ_QUJR01000001.1, from coordinate 158,822 downwards.
AAAGAGCCGAAGCCAAATCTTCCGGACATGACCTACTGCTCTATGACTGGAAAGACCAATGACCACACTGCGTCAAAAAATGCAGCAGCTATACACAAGGAGGAGGCAAAATGAAAATTCACGAAGATCGTTCTCATATGAATATTGATACCAGATGGTTTGAAAAAGGCTATGCCAAAGAAGACATTCACTCCCTGCGCCTGCAGTCTCTGTGCACCGAAGCAGAGGCAGCAGCCAACAAACAGTTTTTTGACAGCCACACCCGCGAAGAATGGGATCAGTATATCCGTCAGACAAGTTTGGAGAGCAGCGCAGCAATGAAACCCGTCATGGAAGCTATCGCACAGGACTTTGTCTGCTACCAGTATGACGAAAATATCCCTGTGTCCTATGGCAGCGACCGATGGGATCTGTACTTCTGGTGTAATCCCTTTAGCGGCGCCGCAGACGCATCCGAACGGGATTTCTCATATTTCACGCTGACCTTTAACGAGCGTCAGACGCTGGAGAAACGAAAAAAAGTCTGTCAACAGGTACTGGATCTCCTATGCTCACGCTTTCAGGAGCATCCTAATCTCGATGTAGCCGTACAGTATTCCATATGGTTTGACCATCCAAAGATCCACGATGCGGTGGAGCGCGCAAAGCCCCGTCTGCATGGCCTGCGCTGTATTCAGGACCAAAAAGAAGGAAAGCTGCTCCTGCAGAACGGTGCCCTGCTCTTCAAGCCAAAATACGCAAAGAAATATGCTCGCACGCTGAGCCAGAGCCAGATTTTGTCCCTTAGTTGGGAACTGGGCGTAGAGGGCGGAGAACCTGATACCAATGCTGCACCTGTTACCTTGCCTTACGAGAAATTTGGCGCCACGCACCCCATTCAGCTGCAGGTGACTTCCTACCTGAATGGAAACCTTGCCATACAAATGGTGACATGGGAAAGCGGCGACCCGGAATCCTGGGCGACTCTCACCGTCAACCTGTCCGGCCAACGGCAAAAAGACCATGCCTTTATCGACACCAATGCCGATTCGGAATTTCCCACCTGGCTCATCCGACATGGTCTGGCTATCCCCACCGGCCGCACCTTGCAGAGCGGGTTCTGCACCTATCCTGAATATCGTTTTCGTGCCAACCGGCTGCAGGAACTGGATCCAAAAGGGTATGCAGCCTACCTGAAAAACCTTGAAAGGCGGTGCAGTGCATGAAATATAAGGCAGTTTATGATGTACTAAATGAACGACGGCAGACTACTCCCGGCTTCTGCTACGATGACCGCAGCGGTTGGCGTGCTTCTCCCCAGACCTACATGACCATACAGCGCCCTTTATGGATTATTGCTGAAGATCCTGCCACGGGCAGGCGTCTGTGGATCACCCAGGAAGGCACCCGATTTAGCATTGCCATTCGAAGAATGGATGAACAGAGGCATAACTATGGCCCTACCTATCACATTACTTGTGAAAACAGGACAAAGCTAGCTCAGATTCTGCGCTATCAGTTCGAGTCAAAGACTTTGGCTGTGTAGCTGACGATGACCTAAGAGGAACTGTATTCCTCTCCCCCGCTCCGGGTTTTCTTGTCCGGAACACACACTAAGAAGCACCGGCAATCTGCATTTTTGCAGGCGTCCGGTGCTTCTTTGGAGGAAAACACTTATGGATACTCTCGCATTTACGCTGGGCGAACACCGATCCCAGCTGACTTTGAAAATCAGTACATATCCCAACGGCAATCTCGCCATCAAGCTTTATGAAAAGGATCACGGCATCCTAATTTTTTTGGAAACCCTTACCACCAACTTAACCGGAATCCGGCCCGACCACTGCGCTTTCATCAATATAAAAGCCGCAGACGGACTTTTTCCGGCCTGGCTGTCAGACAATCACCTTGCGGAACCTACCGGGCAAATTCTTGAATCGGATGGCTGCCTTTACCCTGAATACCTGTTTTATGGCAAAGAACTGGATGCCCTGGATCATGAGGGGCACACCCTCTACATCCGGCAGCAGAAAGGCGAACTGGGGCGCCGCTTTGAGCGGCTGTATATTGCCCTGCGCCGGCTAGCGCGGGAAATCAACGGGTTCAGCTACACCGATTACAGCGGCTGGCGGTGTCCGGATGGGGTTTCCACTACCCTGCCCCTCTGGATCGAGGCATCTGACCCTTCTCATGGCCGCAAATTCATCTTCACGCAGAAAGGTCCCGCACTCCAGACTACCATCCGCTATGCCGATGGTACGGAGAAGCAGCGCATCTACCGGCGTAAAGAGGACATGGCAGCCGAGCTGATGACCATGTTTCAGGAGGAACTTCGTGTCTACCCTCCCTGGTCTGAAGACCGGAGGAAACGGTATGAATATGAAAGACAATAAAACAGGAGGACATCATCATGAAGATCCGTATCTATCCCAAATCCCTATTGGAAACCGTATGGCAGCAGGACAAACTGCTGTTTACCCCAGAGGCGGAGCAACCACCCTTGTGTCTTCGGTGTGGTCAGCCGCTGGACCGCAGGCTGGTCATCAACGCCCTGAGCCGCTATGCAGATGTCCATATCTGCGAGGCGTGCGGTATGGATGAAGCCCTGCGTGATACCAACCGTTGCCCACTCCCTCTAACAGAATGGGCAGCTGTCAAAAACGGTTTGAGCCAGCAGCAGACCGATTTTGAGGATCCGCTGCTGACTACTTCCTGCACCTTTGAAGATCTGTTTCAGCAAGGCTCCCATCCTGCCAGCGAGATAGCCTATTCCCGTTCTGATTATGATGGATGGAAATGGTGGACCACCTGGCATCAGTGCCAAAAGGATACGCCTGTTCTGGAAGTTGCCCGTGAAATTGATGCTTTCCAGGATGCGCTGTTCCAACTGCCGGAGTTTCGGAATTTGGACACCTTGACACGGTTCTGCCGAGGGTACGCCCAACCCACTAGCGAGCCCACCGAATTCAATTTGTATTCGGAAACTGCTCACTTTTATATCTGGCTGCGGCTGATTACCAGGCGTCGAGATTATAATGTGTATGTACATTACTATCTGAAAGGTTAAAAAGTCTGCAACGCACCGGATACAGTATGCCTATCGACCCTGTATTCGGTGCATTTTTCTCTATGAAATAGTTATTTATTTTGCTATACACTTATAAAATCTTGTTGCAAAAGTCAACCTGCTATATAATTATAAAGAAATATATTTTTCAAAATCTGTCCGTTGTAATATTTCGCAGACATTTGCCTGTTATAATATCCGCAAAAGCAAAGGAAGTTGAGGGATTTTTGAGATTTACCATATATCATATAAAGAATGGAGGTGCATGATTTTGAATCCTAAATTACTGGTCGTTGATGATGAACGCGGTATTGTTGATATGATACAGAGTTATTTTCAAACACGATATGATATTCTGACCGCTTATAGCGGCCAAGAAGCACTCAAAAAAGTAGCCTGCAAACCAGATTTAATTTTATTAGACATCAATATGCATGGAATGGATGGCCTGACTGTATGCCAGAAGATACGGGAACACATAGCCTGTCCCATTCTTTTTTTGACTGCTCGTATTGAATCCAGCGATAAGATTATTGGATTTCAGGCCGGGGCGGATGATTATATCGTCAAGCCCTTTGATTTGGATGAATTGGGGGCGCGTATTGCTGCACATTTGCGCCGTGAGCAGCGACGCCAAAATAATTCGGCAGTACGCTTCTTTGGTGAATTGATACTGGACTATTCCGCCCGAACAGTTACAATCAATAATCAGAACATCCCGCTATCTAAGAGGGAGTTTGAGATTGTAGAACTTTTATCCCTCAATGCAGGACAGGTTTTTGATCGTGAGCGGATTTATGAGCGTGTGTGGGGATTAGATGGGGACGGAAACAGCGATACAATTATGGAGCATATCCGGAAAATACGCGCTAAATTTGCAGCACATACATTGCACAATTACATTGAAACAGTTTGGGGGTGTGGGTATCGGTGGAACGCCTAAAAAATATGGGACTAAAGAAATCTTTCCTGTTATTATCCCTCTCCTGTTTAGCGGTGGCATTTCTCCTGCTTGGTGCGGTTATCTTTCTTTGCCGTGGCATTGAAAACTATTATCCTTTAGGCGGTGTAGAAATCCTATCGGATGGTTCAATCGTACCCCTGCCATCTCCTACGGCGTCACAACAGCGCATTTTGGCTATCCTAAATATTGTGCAGACGCTTTCCTGTATTCTTTTCCCGGTAGGTGGATTGATTGTTTCAGTCTTTCTTTTTTATTATCTCAAATTGAAGCAGCCTATTTCCTGCCTGCAAAATGGCATTATGCGGATTCAGAATAATGATCTGGATTTTTCGCTACCGATTTTGTCTAACGATGAAATGGGACAGCTATGTGCTGCCTTTGAAGAAATGCGGAGTGAACTTTTGAAATCGAATCGGCTGTTGTGGCAACAGGCCGAGGAACGCAAACGGCTCAATGTCGCATTTTCCCATGATCTGCGTAACCCGATTACGGTCTTAAAAGGAAGTGTAAAACTTTTGCGGCAAGGTATTCAGGATGAACAGACCATAGACCGGCTGGAAAGTTACACTTTACGGATCGAGCAGTATGTAGAAGCTATGAGCAGTGTTCAAAAATTGGAACAACTCTCTGTTAAGCCAAAAGAAATCAGACTATCAGTTTTACAGAGTGAATTGCAGGAAACAGCACGGCTGTTAGCACTATCCAAAAAAGTTTCTGTTTTAGTACCATCAGATGGAACAGTTTGTATAGATCACGGGCTATTTCTTACCGTAGCGGAAAATCTGATTGGAAATGCAGCGCGATTTGCAGAAAAAGCAATCTCTATTCAAATAACGCTGCAAAATGATTCTTTGGTCTTGAAAGTAGAGGATGACGGTGCGGGGTATCCGCTGTCTCTCGTGCAGAATGGGCCAAATCCCTTTGAAACGACAAGTAGCAATTCCTCACATTTCGGAATGGGACTTTACAGCAGCAGAATTTTATGTGAAAAACATGGTGGACGATTGATTTTGGGAAATCAGGCCGGGGGCGGTGCATCCGCAACTGCCATTTTTCATTTCGTGTAATCCTTGAGCAATTTTTGAGATTTATCATTTACACTCTCCTTATACCACAAATAAGGAGAGTGTTTTTTATGAATATTGAGGCAAAGAATTTATCAAAGATTTATGGTGATGGTGAAAACCGAGTGGTGGCTTTGGATCATGCGAATCTCGAAATTGTATCCAGCGATTTTATTTCTATTATGGGACCATCTGGAAGCGGAAAAAGTACCCTGCTTCATTTGCTTTCCGGCTTGGATAAGCCATCTTCCGGTTCGCTGACCTACGATGGTAAAGATATTTACAGTTACAGCGATAAGGAGTTGTCGGCATTCCGCCGGAAACGGATCGGATTTATTTTTCAACAATTTAATCTGCTTCCGGTTCTGACGGCGAAAGAAAATATTATCATGCCTCTTTTGCTGGATAAACAAAAACCGGATGAAGCATACCTGAAGCAGCTTACAGAACTGCTTGGCATTCAGGGGCGCTTGGAACATCTGCCCCATGAGTTATCCGGCGGCCAGCAGCAGCGTGTAGCCATTGCCCGCGCTTTGATTGCAAAACCAGATGTGATTTTTGCTGATGAGCCTACGGGAAATCTGGACAGCAAAAGCGGCGGCGAAGTCATGGAACTGCTTCAAAATGTATGGAAAAAGATGGGTAAAGCTCTCGTTGTCATTACCCATGACAGCCGTATTGCGCGAATGGCAGACCGCCAGTTTCAGATCGTAGATGGTTTGCTTGCGGAGGTGACAGCGAAATGAAATCTTATCGTACATTAGCATTAAAAGAACTGCTATCCCAAAAAGTCACTTCTATTCTTATTTTGATTGCCGTTGTGCTGTCTACTATGATGACAACTATTGTGGGACAATCCATTGGCGTACTTAGTGCAATGCGGGAACAGCAGGCCATCGCTGTCGGAGGAAACCGATATGCCACTTTTTTGCAGATGAATGCAGAGCAGCTTCATGCACTGGAACAGGATGAGCGTCTTTCCTATGTAGGCAAATCTATTTATATGGGAAGTTTAGAACTCTCCCCATCTCTTACCCTTGGTTTGATGGAGTATTTGGATGATACTGCCGCTATCTACCCATCAAGTACCAGTATAGAGGAAGGTCGCCTGCCGGAAGCCTCGATGGAAATAGCGCTTTCTGAAGATATTCTGAAATACCTTGGCTTTGAGGGTGATATTGGAGATAAGATTACACTTTCACTGCAAAAAAATCTTCGCCACAACATTGCGGACAGCTATTCCTACACAGCGGAATTTGTCCTTACAGGGATATTGAAAAATAACTACTTAGGATATACAAGCGGCACTGTTACGGGAGTTGTAGGAGAAGGAACTGCCGAACAACTTTTGCCAGAATCTTATGTTTATTACAATGTAGATATTCGGACTGCCGATAAAAAGAGTTTTCAAGCAGTCGTCAATGACATCAACATGGAATTGAACATCCATGAGCTTGATACCAGCTACAATATTGTATATTTGAACGCTTTGGGAATTTTCTATACTGCAAATTCCGAGGATGCCAATGATAAGGGATTCTCTTTTATGACAGTCGCAGGGATATTAGTGGGCAGTTTAATTTTGCTGGCTGCTGGCCTTGTGATTTACAACATTCTGAAAATATCTGTCTCAAAACGAATAAAGGGATATGGAACACTTCGGGCTATTGGAAGCGAAAAAGGACAACTTTATCAGATCATTGTAATTGAAGTAACCCTATTGTGTCTGATTGGGATTCCTATTGGTATGCTTCTTGGCTTTTTGAGTGCCAGAGGGATTTTAGAGGCAGCTACCGGCCTGGTTTCTCCTGAATTGTTCTTGGTTCAGGATTCTTCCGAATTGAAAACCCTAATAGCAGAAAACAGTTCTTTGAATGGAACCTTACTGATATTAAGCGGAGCAATCACTTTGGCGTTTGCGTTGTTTGCAGCATTACCAGCAGCCAGATCAGCCGCAAGGGTATCCCCTATTATGGCGATGTCTGGAACAAATCTGAAAATTCGACGCAGAAAGCGTAAAACAAAGAAAATCCATAATTTTGAAGCATACTATGCCCGTCTGAACTTAAAGAGAAATAAAGGCCGTACTGCAATTACAATTTTGTCCCTTGTTATGAGTATCACGGTTTTTATTGCACTGCAAGATTTTTCCTCTTTACTGAACGCTGCAAGTGCCCTGCAAGATAACCATTTAGGAGATTATCAGATCACAAATGAAAGTGTTGGATTTACCGCAGACGATCTGAATACCTTAAAGAAAAATAAAGCAGTACAGAGCGTAGCTGCTATACAGTTTTCGCTTTACGAACAAAATGAAAATGGGCAGCTCGATGGAATCAGTCTTGAATTTCAACTAAAACCCGGCGAAACTTTTCAGGTTGTCGGATTGAACGATGAATATTGGGATTATTTCATGGGAGATCAATTATCAGAAGAACAGCTCGGACAACTGAAATCAGGGAACGCCTGTATCGTAAGGAATCCTATTCCAATGAGCTACGGCGAAGATGTTCTTGAATTTACAAACATAGAGGCTGGAGAAAGCATCTGTGTTGCGGAAACGGAGCTGGATGTTTTGAAAACCTTAGATGGTTATGACGGTTATCTTGGTATTGGCAATGGCGGTTTCACAAATGGTGTCCAGGTAATCGTTGATGACGCTATCTATGAACGCCTGACGGGAAAAGATACCTATTCAGAGTTTTTGCCCACGCTGAATGAGGGCGCAGACAGGGAAAACTTTGATACATTTATCGAGGCGTTTTGTAATAAAACACCGGGGACAACATTCTTGTCATATGAAGAAACCGACCAGCAACTAAAAGAGAGTTTTGCACAGATTCAAATGCTGGCATGGGGACTGATTCTTTTTGTTGGCCTAATCGGCATTCTTAACATCATCAATACCGTTTACACAAATATTCACACCAGAGTAACAGAAATCGGTATGCAACGGGCCATTGGAATGAGCGCCGGTAGCCTCTATAAAACTTTTCTTTGGGAAGGTGCATATTACGGGATTATTGCCTCTGTGATTGGAAGCGTGCTGGGATATGTTTGTACGATTTTCATTGAGGCGGCCACGAGCGACACCCTCCAGCTTGTTGCAATTCCTGTCATACCCATTCTTGAAGCAACCCTCTTGGCAGTAGGGGCTTGCTTGCTGGCAACAGCAATTCCTCTGCGGAAAATTTCAAAAATGAGTATTGTAGATTCCATTGAAACGGTTGAGTAGAACACTATTTTTTGAACTGTCCGAACTTTCTAATATTTTGTGGACATTTAGGTTTTAGAATGACCTTATCAGTGAAAGCAGGTGGATAAAGGAGCTTTTGTCTATTTGCTGTGCTGATTCTGGTACTGTTGGCGGCCACTGGCGCAGCAGTTTTCCGCATTTACCCCAAGCAAAGGAGGCGAACAATATGGGCAAAATTTTAATATTATCCGTCACTGACCACGAAGAACATATACTCAATAAAATTATGGAAACTATCGCAAACGAGCCGGAGCTTAACCATATTGCGCCTCCTCTCCCTTGCAACATTCTTTCTTTTACAAATCTGGAAATCCGGCTGAAGGAGCAGACAGTGTCCTGCAGCGGTCAACTTGTTACTCTGACTCACCATGAGTTTGCTGTCCTTACATATCTGGCTCGTCATCCTGGCTGGGTATTCTCAGCCAGCCAGATTTATGAGGCCGTATGGGATAGAGACGGTGAACGCTGCGGCACTGCCGTTGCCAGTATCATCAGTCAGATCCGGCGCAAGTTGACGCCGGATACACCAAAGGGTGGCTATATCCGCACTGTACTGGGCAGTGGATATAAATTTGAATCCGTGATATAGGAAATGCCGGACATGATGACCTACTGGATCTGTCCGGCGTTCTTTTTTCCTTAGCTTCTCGCATTTGCAGCTCAGGAGTGGTGAACTTTTATAGCCCTAAATTCATAAACAAAAAGAGGTTTTCTGTATCCTGAAGCCTCTTTTTATACTAATGGAAAAAAATAAGAGTCGTTTTATATCCGCAGTTCGGCATGCTTTCAATTTTCATAGTACCATTATGTGCCTCTACAATTTGCCGTACCAACAGTACACCAAGTCCATGACGAAGGTTTAGTTTTTCATCTGTGCTTTCAAGATAGTGCGTTTTGGTATTCAATTCTTGCAACTTATCGGTAGATACCCCCACGCCATTATCCGCGACAATAATTTCTGTATGTCCATCCGTACAGTCAACCGAGATTGTTATTGCACAGCCGTTTGGATTGTGGCCGATGCTATTTTGAAGAAGATTTGTAATCGCCCGCTTTAAGAGCGCTTCATCACCCAGCATATAGTGTAGCTCGCTTTCTTCATCCGATTGAAAATCAATAGAGAAGCTTTCATCAAGCCCACTATCCAGAAAATCACATACCACTTGCCGGGCCAATTCTACCGGGGAAATTTTCTCAGTTCGTAATGGCTGCATATCATATTCCAGTTTTGAAGTCAAATTCAAATCCTCAATGAGCTGCTTAATTTTGGTAGCCTGCTGGCGGATTGCCACAATCTTTTCTTTCTGTTCTGTGTTCAAATCCCGGCTTTCCTCTAAGCTGCTGGAATAGCCAAGCACCATTGATAGAGGTGTGCGGATGTCATGTGAAATACCGCTGATCCAGTTTGCCCTTGCCCTGTCCCTGCGTTGCAGGGTTTTGGCGACCTTATTCAGCTTTGCGTTGATTTCCGCCAATTCCCCCCGTTCAACTAACTGTGTTTTCTTCCCAGATGAAATTTCTTCTATGCCGGTGAGGATCGGCTTAATGGATTTTTCAATCTTGCGGTTATTGTGAATGAACAGGATCAGCACAATGATGATATTGAACAAAAATAAAGTAACCAATCCAAATATGTCTATTTTAATGCTGTCAGAAGTTTTGTAAGCAGACAGTTTCCAAAAACTATCCTGCGGGTAGCCGACAACCAGCAGACCATAAGATTGATTTGACACGAATACTGGATAATCCTCTAAGTACCACCTTGTCATTTCTGCAATATCGCCCGGTGTATAGTGCAGAGGTAATTCGGACGGTATTTTGTAATTCCAGACCACATCGCCGGTGTCATTGCTTATCAGCATACACCATGCGTTTTCCTTCGTCATTTGGATAGCCGTATTTTCTGAAAGACGGTAGCTTTCTTCACTTTGCTGCAAGTCTGCGGAAACCTGCTCTAATAGTTGCGTTGGGCTATGGCTGCCCCGACTGCTTGACACCACAGCCAGCACAACAAAAAGGACAATGTTTATCAGGATAAAGAAGCAGAACAGCTTCACACTGGAATGAACATACCGCTTAAAAAATCGTTGAATATTATTCATAGGCTCACCTTGACTTGTCCTTTAAGATCAACTTATATCCAATGCCTTTTACCGTTACCAGCGAAACCGGCGAAGATGGTTTTTCCTCAATCTTTTCCCGGATATGGCGAATGTGCGACATAAGTGTTTTCTCATAGCCTATATAAATATCCCCGCAAACCGTTTGGCAAAGCGCACCCAAAGTTACAATGCGGCCCGCATTTGCATACAGTTTTTTCAATATCTCCACTTCTTTTGCGGTCAGGGAAACTGGTTCCTGTCCCTCACGATAGACTTCTGCCTGTTCTAAGTCCACTTTGCAGGCATCCAGTAAGAAGCTGCTTTCCTCACTTTCTTTATAGGTTCGCCGCAGAATGGCCGTAATGCGCCATACAAATTCCTGCGCGATAAATGGTTTTACCATGTAATCATCCGCACCGGCCTCAAAACCTTTTGATTTATCGTCGATTTCTCCTTTTGCCGTCAAAAAAAGAATAGGGATCGGGTTCTGTTCTCGGATTGTCTTTGCCAACATAAAGCCGTCCATATCCGGTAGCATAACATCCAAAACAGCCATATCCGGCTTTGCACTCATTCTTTCCAATGCGCTCAGGGCGGTATTGGCGGTTACTATATTTTCAAAACCATTCTCTTTCAGAATGGATTGGCACATCTGTAAAATTGCCGGTTCATCATCAACCAGCAAAATAATTTTGTCCTTGATTGTACCCATCGGCTCACTCCTTTCCTTATGTATTATACCATATCTTTTCATATTTGCAGCTTTGATCGTGAAAATCAAGGTAAAATCAAGGTTCTCTCCAATGCAATGCAAGGTGGGGGCTATATGATATAAGCAGCTTAGGAAAGGAGCAAGAAAAAATGATTGTAGCAACAGATAATTTGTCAAAAGAATATGACGGTGTTTACCGTGTTCAGGAATTAGATATTCGGATTAAAGAGGGCGACATTTACGGCTTTCTCGGCCCGAATGGGGCAGGCAAGTCCACCACCATGAAAATGCTGCTCGGACTTGTCAAACCCACCAGCGGAACCATTGAAATTATGGGAAAACCGTTCAACGAAAAGAACCTCCGTGATATTCTCGCGTCCGTTGGTTCCCTGATTGAATCCCCGTCCTACTATGGACATTTGACTGGCCGCGAGAATATGGAGATCATTCGCAGGCTGCTTGACTTGCCCAAAAAGAACATTGAAGAAGCGGTGCATATTGTCCGTATGGAAAACCAGATGGAGAAGAAAGTCAAAAACTATTCTCTCGGTATGAAGCAACGGCTCGGCATTGCAATGGCACTGGCCCGGTTCCCGAAACTTCTGATTTTGGATGAACCGACCAACGGGCTTGACCCCGCAGGCATCGAAGAAATGCGGGAACTCATTAAGATGCTGCCGAAACAGTATGGCATGACAGTGATGATTTCCAGCCACATTTTAAGTGAGATCGATCAGATGGCTACTGTTGTCGGCATTATCAATCAGGGCTGCCTGATTTTTCAGGAAAGGATGTCAGTTCTGGATATGCAGCGGGAGCCACAGATTATATTGAGAACCAGCGATAACAACCACGCTTTCCAGCTTCTTAAAAAGGCCAACCCACAGCGTACAACGGATGGTTTGCAGATCGGTGCGCTGACTGACGAACAGACCGGCGCTGTTGTGCAATGCCTGTGTTCCAATGGTATCTCTGTTTATCGTGTTGAGGAACACCGGGAAAGTCTGGAAGATATTTTCCTCAACCTGACAGGAAAGGAGCTGACACTGTGATGAAATACCTGTGCCTTGAATTATACAAACTGAAACGCAGAAAGGTTTTTCTGACCTTTGTGCTGATCCTCGGTGTGGAATTGCTCTTTGTATTTTCCAACTATGGAAACAATGAAAATTTCCTCGGTATGATTTCCGACCCCAATGCACCGGCATGGGAGGATTTGATCGTTGGGCCAGCTACTATGAATGGGCTTTTTCTTCCCATTCTGGCAGCGGTTATTGCCAGCCGCATTTGCGATATGGAACACCGGGGAAATACATGGAAGCTGTTGGAGTGCAACAATGAAAACCGCAAGGCAATTTGGTTCTGCAAGTTTACCGTAGTAGCCGTTCTCATGCTGGCGGCAATTCTCATTCAGGCTCTTGTGATTGTCGCCTACGGTAATGCTGTGGGGATTGTTGAGCCGCTGCCGGTAAAAACGCTGTGGGAATTTGTTTTGGGGACAGTAATGGTTACATTTGTGGTTGTAACTATTCAGGTGTTTTTCTCTCTTGTTTTTGCGAACCAGCTTGTCCCGATGTCTATTGGTATGATTGGCGCGTTGATTGGCTTTATTTCTACTTTGCTCCCCACAGGCATCCGCAATATCCTCATTTGGGGAAATTACGCAGAAATGATGGTGCTGGGGCAGGACACTTCTTCCGGCAATTTGCAATCCAGTGAACTTGTCGTTCGGAATATTGACTTTCTTCCGCTTACGATTCTCTTTATTGTTGGATTGATTGCCTTTGTCCTGTTTGAGAAGAAGTTTCAAAAATACGAATATTAAAGGAGGGATTGTAATGCTTATCAATGCAATTCGGGCGGAAAATCTGAAAAGCCGCCATTCTCATATGTGGGTAGCAGTTCTCATTCTGCCACTTTTGACCGCCGCCATTGGTGCAATCATTTATGGCATCAATGCTTCGGCCAATTTGTACGACGGCGCAGTATGGCAGCAGCTTTGGCTTCAAACAGGGCTGTTCTATGGGTATTTTTTCTTTCCAATCCTGATTGCCATTTGTGCGTCCTATTTGTGGCGGCTGGAACACACAAATCACAACTGGAACAGCCTTATGACAACGCCGGTTTCCCGGTCAACCATTTTCATTGCGAAGCTGGTTGTGCTGACAAAATCTATTCTGGCCGCACAAGTTCTTTTGATGGTGTTTATCATTATCGTGGGAAAGGTTGTGTTTCGGTTTGAACAGCCCATCCCTATCAATATGCTATGGTGGCTGTTTATGGGCTGGTTTTCAGCTTTGAGCGTTGGTGCTGTTCAGCTTTACTTGTCCATGCGGATCAGGAGCTTTGCGGTGCCGGTAGGTTTGGCGGTTTGCCTTAGTGTTGGCGGTCTGGCTTTCCATATTGCGGGTTTAAGCGAAATATTCCCTTATTCGCAAATCATTCTCGGCCTATCGTCACAGGACGAAGCATTGCCCATTGACAGCATAACGACTTTGGTACCTATGGTTCTTGTCTATACGGTATTATTTGCGGTTTTGGCTACCCATCATCTGAAAAAAGCAGATGTTGTAGCCGGATAAAGGAGGTGAGCGATATGGGAAAACTCCTGGTACTGTCGGTTTCCGACTGCGAAGAACACATCTTTAATAGAATCATGGCAGCAATCATAGACGAACCAGAGCTTGACCGTATTGCTCTCCCGCTCTCTGCTGCCAGTCTCTCCTTCCCCGATCTTGAGATTCGACTAAAGGAGCAGACAGTATCCTGCAGAGGGCAACTTGTCACTCTGACTCACCATGAATTTGCAGTTCTTGCATATCTGGCTCGTCACCCTGGCTGGGTATTCTCAGCCAGCCAAATTTACGAGGCTGTATGGGATAAAGACGGCGAATGCTGCGGTACTGCCGTTGCCAGTGTCATCAGCCAGATCCGGCGTAAACTGACACCTGATATGCCAAGAGGCGGTTATATCCGCACTGTGTTGGGCAGCGGGTATAAATTTGAATCCAAGATATAGGAAACGCTGGACACAGTGGCCTGTTGGCTCTGTCCGGCGTTTTGCTTTATATAAAATAAGGTTGTAGACATTGCTTCCTTGCGTTGATTGAGCGAAGAAATTATAATTGAGGAATCATAGAAATCCACATAATTTATATTCCATGAAAAAACAAGTAGGAAAAATGGGGTGTTACCCCAAGTCAGATCAATTATTTGTGTGCCGGTGGGCGTATCCCCGGCGCTGTAAAGATGGCTACCATTTGGCTGATTCCCAAGGATGCGGAAAAACCGGCAGACCGTCGTTTCAAAAATACAAAAAATAATCCTCTTGTGAGGTTTCTGTGACATTTGGATGCTACACTAAGAATGAAGGAGTGTGATACAATGCGAATTTTAGTAGTCGAAGATGACCGACTTTTGAATAATACTTTGTGCTATAACCTGGATACTGCGGGCTATGTCGTGGACTCTGCATTGACAAAATCAGCAGCCAGCAACTTTCTGACCAAGCAGGACTATGACCTGATCGTGCTGGATGTAAACCTGCCGGACGGGAATGGCTTTGATTTCTGCCGTGAGGTAAAGGAGCGCCGGCCGGATACAGCGGTGATCTTCCTGACCGCAAATGATATGGAGAGCGATATGCTCAAGGGCTATGAGCTGGGCGCAGAGGACTATGTGACCAAGCCATTTCCTATGAGCGTCTTTCAAAAAAAGCTGTCCGTGGTGCTGGGGCGGCTGGCAAAACAGTCTGGTGGCGGTGATTGCTACGAGGATGGTGCGCTGTCCATCAATTTCTCGGAGATGACGGCTTCCCTGTCCGGTAAGCCGCTGGTGTTCACTCCATTGGAATACCGGTTGTTAAAAATCCTGACCAAAAACCCGCAGAATGTTTTGACCAGGCAGATGCTGCTTGAAAAGCTGTGGGATGCCGATGGGAACTTTGTGGATGAACACGCCCTGACTGCGGCCATCAGCCGGGTGCGGAACAAAATTGAAACAGAGGGATGCCAGTACATCAAGACGGTGTACGGCATGGGCTATATGTGGATCGGAGGGGCATCGAAATGAATATGCGAAAACTCTCCATCAACAAAGCCTGCGTCCTTTTGGGAACGCTTTTGCTGCTGGCGGTTGGTGCAGTCTGCACCGCTGTTTATCTGCTGACCCAGAATATAACCGCTGTCCGGTGTGTGTTCCTGTTCAGTCTCTTTGTACTGCTCTGCGTTATCTTCTTTGTGGCCCTGATCCGCCGGAAGCTGGTCCGGTTCTCCGATGCCTTTTGTGGTCAGATGGATGATATGCTCTCCGGGGATATGCAGCCCAAGCAGACGGTTGAAGAAGAAAGCCTGTTCTATAAAATCAACTATCGGCTGGGGCGGCTGTACGAAGTCATGCAGGAAAATAAAAACAGCATCGCAAAGGAACGGGCTGACCTGCAAGAGCTGATCTCCGACATCTCCCATCAGGTCAAGACCCCGATTGCCAACTTGAAGATGATCAACAACACGCTGCTTGAAAACGAGGTCCCCCCGCAGAAGCAAAAGGAATTTCTGACAGCCCAGGCCAGCCAGCTTGATAAGCTGGACTTCCTCATGCAAGCCATGATTAAAACCTCCCGCCTGGAAACAGGAGTCATTTCGCTGGAGCAAAAACAGCAGCCGGTTTATGATACCCTTGCCGCTGCCCTGGGCGGGATTTTGCTCAATGCCGAAAAGAAACAAATAGATGTGCAGGTGGAATGCCCGGAGCATTTGGATGCACGCCATGATAGAAAATGGACAAGCGAAGCCCTGTTCAACATTCTGGATAATGCTGTGAAATACACCCCGGCAGGCGGGCAGATCCGTGTGTCGGTGGAAGGCTGGGAAATGTATGTGAAGATCGACATTGCCGACACCGGCATTGGCATCTCAGAACAGCACCAAGGGACGATTTTCAAGCGGTTTTACCGGGAAGATGCGGTGCATGATGTGGACGGTATTGGGATTGGCCTGTATCTGGCCCGCGAGATCGTGACCTTGCAGGGCGGTTATATCCGGGTGGTATCAGAGGTTGGGAAAGGCTCAACCTTTTCTGTTTGCCTGCTCCGAAAGTAGAGCAAGCACGCCCCAAAAATTGAAATGTCACAGGTTCGTGACATTTGGGGCCGATTTTACCCAAAATTTTTTGTGGCTCGTGACATTTCTGTGAGGTTTGGTCGTTACAATGGTTTTATCAAAAAGAAAGGATGGTGTTCTTTATGAGCATTTTGCAAACGACTGAACTGAAAAAATATTATGGCGCAAAGCCGAACATTACCAGAGCCTTGGATGGTGTGACCCTCTCCATTGAGGAGGGCGAATTTGTAGCCATCGTAGGAACCTCCGGCAGCGGCAAATCCACTCTGCTGAACATGATTGGCGGGCTGGATGTGCCTACCTCCGGCAAGGTTATTGTGGATGGGCGTGAACTCTCCACATTAAAAGATGAGCAGCTTACTATCTTCCGTAGGAGAAAGATCGGCTTCATCTTCCAGAACTACAATCTGGTTCCGGTGCTAAATGTCTACGAAAACATCGTGCTGCCTGTGGAGTTGGACGGAAACAAAGTAGACAAGAAGTTTATGAAAGAAGTAGTGCAGATGCTGGGGCTGGAGGATAAGCTGAACAATATGCCCAACAACCTCTCCGGCGGCCAGCAGCAGCGTGTAGCCATCGCCCGCGCATTGGTGTCAAAGCCCGCTATCGTTCTGGCAGACGAACCTACCGGCAACCTGGACAGCAAGACCAGCAGTGATGTGCTGGGGCTTTTGAAAGTAACCAGCCAGAAATTTCAACAAACTCTTGTAATGATTACTCATAACAATGAGATCGCCCAGCTCGCCGACCGTATTATTCGGATTGAGGATGGCAAAATCGTACAGTAAAGGGGGCGGGACTATGAATGACATTCTATTTGGCAATAATAATACAAAAACCATCAAACGGCTGTCTAAACAATATTTCAAGAAGAATAAGGTTCGTAATCTGGCGGCGATTCTTGCGATCGTTCTGACAGCATTTTTGTTTACATCCATCACTTCACTGGCATTTAACATGGTATCCTCCATGCAGCTCTCTATGCAGATGCAGAAAGGCAGCAAGGGAGATGGAACCTTCGGCTATATGACAGAGGAGCAATTTGAGCAACTGAAAAACAGTGATTTTGTGGAGCAGGCAGGTCATCGGCGGACGATTGGATATGCAAGCAACGCCCTGGGTCATTCTGTTGAATTGAACTATGCTGACAGCATACAGCAGGAACTTACATTCTGCGTGCCAACGCATGGCTCAGCGCCGGAAAAGGCGAATGAAATTGCTACTACCGAACTGGCTTTGAAAGCCCTTGGTGTGGAACCGGAGATTGGAGCAGAAGTTCCTCTGGAATTTGAACTGCGGGGAAAAACCTATCATTATGATATGGTGCTTTCCGGTTGGTGGGAAGCAAGCAACGATACAGTCAGCGTGGCGATTCTCTCAGAGCAGTTTGTAAAAGATAATCCGGATGTGGTGAAAAATACCCACGCAGTGGATGGAGAAATCTCAGGGGTTACTTTTTCTGAAGTTGTGCTGAAAGACAAGACGAACATTCAGGAGCAGATGGATAGCTTTGTCTACTCCATCGGCGGCAATCCAGAGGATATGTCTGCTGATAACTTTATCCTCTCTGTTGAAAACCAGATGGGAAAAGCCATGATTTCTTCGGAGTCCATCTTATTTGCCGTAGTGTTTGTTTTGATGTTTGTATTGTGTGGCTATCTGCTGATTTATAATATTTTTGATATTTCCGTTATGCAGGATGTTCGGCAATATGGCTTACTGCGGATGATTGGCACTTCTACACGGCAAATTAAAAGCATCGTCAATCGGCAGGCGGTATGGCTGACCCTGATCGGTCTGCCGATCGGTTTAATTGCCGGGTTCTTTGCAGGCAGGGCGTTGCTTCCGGTAGTAATGCGAATTTTCAGTTATGAGTATTCTACGGCAAGTTTGCAGGCATCGGCATCTCCTATGCTATTTGTTATAGCCGCATTGTTTACGATTTTGACAGTGTTTATCAGTACCCGCAAACCGGCAAAAAAGGCATCAAAAGTATCTCCCATGGAGGCAATTCGTTATACGGAGCAGGATGATTATAAAAAGAAAACGGTTACACGAACCAGTGGAGCAAAGCTCTCTCACATGGCATTTTCTAACTTAGGACGTAACAGACGCCGTTGTGTATTCATCGTTGTTTCTATGCTTTTGTGTATCGTTCTGTTCAACTCTATTATCATCGTGACACAGAGTATGGATGAAGAAAAGTGGATTACCCGCACAACAAAAACAGATTTTACCGTCTACAATTCGATTGCAGTCAATGTTCAGGAGGGCTTTAGACATCACGAAGATGCACTTCCACAGCAAGTAGTAGATATGATCCGTGAGCAGGACGGTCTGGAAGAAGAACGGTATCTTTATCGTAACACCGTAGATGACGGTAACGTGCTTGTGGATTACGGCTTTGAGGGACTTACTTGCACAAATACTTTTGAATATGAAAATGGGATTAGCAAGTCTTTCGGGAATTATGCGCTGAATACTGCCCCGGATGCAGAAAATCTTTTCTTTGGAAATGTCTATGGCGCTTCCGAACATTTTTGGTCTGACATGATGATTTATGATGGTGAAACAGATCCTAATGTACTGAAACAGAAAATGCTAACCGGAGAATATGTCATTATCGGAGACCGGTTAGACCGACTGAGTGGTGGCCCGAAAACAACATCCCTGTCAGAGCAGTTGCAGATCGGTGATAGCATTTCTTTTTACAGGGATGGTGAGTTAGTCAAAACCTGCACAATTCTGGCAAAAGCCTGCACCGTTGGGACTGAGGACGAAACGCCGACAACAACTACGGCTACGATGCATATTGGCGGCGATGCGCCTTTTGTGTATTTACCAGACACCGTATTCAAACAGATTTACACGACCCCGACCCTGTTGAACTATGGATTTAATATGGATGCTTCTCTGCATCCGCAAATGGAGGACTTCCTGAGCAGTTATGTTGAAAAGAACCCCTCTGTTACCTATACCTCAACAAAATTACTGAAAGAACAATTAAATTCTGTTGCAAGTATGGTTTTGGTTGTAGGTAGTCTGATTGGCTGTATCATGGCATTGGCGGGATTGATTAACTTTACAAATATGATCATCACCAATATTATTACCCGCCGCCATGAGTTTGCGACTATGCAGAGTATCGGTATGACAAATCGCCAGCTTCAAAGGCTGATGGTTTATGAAGGCGTTTACTATGCCGCTGGTGCAGACATCATTGGAGGAGTGGTTGCGCTGCTGCTTGCCATGACGGTGCTGAAAAATGTCTTGAACTCGCCATCTATGTGGTTCTTTACCCTGAATATCACATTGGTTCCTGTTATGGTCATTGGTGTGCTTTATCTGTTGCTGGCTGCGGTCATTCCGCTGATTGTTCTCCACTTCTTTAACAAGGGAACTGTGGTGGAACGGCTGAGGACTTCGGAGTAAAATATCACAAAAATAATATGTGAGAAAGGATGTGAGCAAAATGGGTAAACTCGTGATCCTGTCCGTTACTGATCATGAAGAACATATAATCAATAAAATTATGGAGCTTATTGCGGATGAGCCGGAGTTTATCCACCTTGCACCATCTCCACCGCAGTCTGCACTTTCCTTCCCTGGTCTTGAAATTCGGCTGAAGGAACAAACTGTATATTGCAACAGTACCTTCATCACTTTGACTTACCATGAATTTGCAGTCCTTACATATCTGGCCCGTCATCCCGGTTGGGTATTTTCCGCTCATCAAATCTATGAAGCTATATGGTGCAAAGATGGTGAGCACTGCGGAACTGCCGTTTCCAGTGTCATCAGTCAGATTCGTCGCAAGCTGACGCCGGACACGCCAAAAGGCGGTTATATCCGCACTGTACTGGGCAGTGGATATAAGTTTAACAGTTCTCCCTTTTAAGGCAGCAAGAAAGGCTTCGAGACCGCAATGTTCTCGAAGCCTTTCTTATTTTTCATAAGACATGAACCCTCTAACTCAGTCAACTATAATCCCTATAAGAATACTGGTTTCAGATTATATTTAAAGAACTAATCCATGCTTGGATTGCT
The DNA here is from genome assembly GCF_003480945.1 of Butyricicoccus sp. AM27-36. NCBI lineage: Bacteria > Bacillati > Bacillota > Clostridia > Eubacteriales > Butyricicoccaceae > Butyricicoccus > Butyricicoccus sp. AM27-36. The sequence goes on along the minus strand of NZ_QUJR01000001.1, from coordinate 138,511 downwards.
TCCACCAATACATACTGCTGACGTAACACGGCCATTCCTGTTGCCGGAACACTGGAGTCGTTTCCCTTTTCCCGTATATTATCTTCCAGATAAGATTTTAGAATACTAACATTTTCCTGAATCTCTGCTATGCACGACTTTTGTTTTTCAGGCGGCAAGGAATCCAAATTCACAATAACAGCGTTGAAGTCCAGAAAAATGTTAATCGGCTTTGCGGAAATCTCAAACATAAGACGTTCAAATTCTGCTTCTCCGGCTTCTGTTAGGGAGTAAATTGCTTTTTCTGGCATCTTTCCTTCCTTTACGATTTCGCCTCTGATTAGTCCTTTCTCTTCCAACTGAATGGCTTTTTTGTAAATGGATGGGGTGCTGATTTTTACCCATTTTGATATATTTCTATATTCCACCAACTTTTGAATATCATAGGCACTCATTGGCTCCTTTTTCAAAATTCCCAACACGATCAAATCTATGGTAGCCATGTGGATCACGCCCTTTCGCTATGTTCTCTGCATGAAAGAATACCGTCAAATTCACTATAAGTTATAGTAGTAGATTTTATACTCTTTGTCAAGGCAATTTGCTTCACTTCTCTTGACATCTACTATAAATTATAGTAGTATGATCCATGCAACAGTATACTATATTTTATACTACTGTAATTTACACTCTCAGAGAGCGAAAGGAGTATTTACAATGAGTGAACGTAACAACAAACTTGAGCTTTTGGGCAGTGCGCCTATCCCCAAAGCTCTGATGTCGCTTGGCGTGCCGATTATGATTGGGATGTTAATCAATGCCCTATATAATCTGGTGGATGCCTATTTTGTGAGCGGACTGGGAAAGAGTCAAATGGGAGCCATTTCTATCGTTTTCCCGTTAGGACAAGTCGTAGTTGGATTGGGACTAATGTTTGGCAACGGTGCTGCATCCTACCTGTCAAGACTTTTGGGACGAGGCGATAAGGATACTGCCAATAAGGTGGCAAGTACCGCTCTGTATAGTAGTCTTCTGATTGGCGCTATTATCATCCTTTTCTCTACAATCTTCCTTAAACCAATTTTGACTATGTTAGGCGCGACAGAAACTATCATGCCGTATGCTCTGACATATTCAAGAATTTATATATTGTCCTGTGTTTTCAATGTGTTTAATGTGACCATGAACAATATTGTAAGCAGTGAAGGTGCAGCAAAGACAACTATGTGTGCATTACTGTTGGGAGCTGTGTTGAATATCGGATTAGACCCTCTTTTTATTTACACTTTCAACATGGGGGTTGCCGGTGCAGCGATCGCCACTGCGATTTCTCAGCTGGTATCTACACTTGTTTATCTTACATATATTCTGCGAAAAAGAAGTGCATTTTCTTTCAGCTTAAAAGCATTTTCTCCAAATGGGCAAATGATAGCGGAAATCTTGAAAATCGGTGTACCTACTTTGGTATTCCAGTTGCTTACAAGTCTTTCGATTACCCTGATTAACCGTGCAGCCAGCGATTATGGCGATTCGGTTATTGCAGGCATGGGGGCAGTCACGCGAATTACTGCTATGGGAACGCTTGTTGTCTTTGGATTTCTGAAAGGGTTTCAACCTATTGCCGGATTCAGCTATGGGGCAAAGAAATTTGATCGTCTACGCGAAGCAATCAAAACCTCAATCATTTGGTCTACAAGTTTCTGCTTAGTCGTAGGCTTGGTGATGGCTGCTTTCTCCACGCAGATTATCTCTCAATTTACCGAGGGAGATGTTCAAATGATTTTAACCGGTCAAAAATCTCTGTTTGCGAACGGTCTTACATTCATTTTTTTCGGTTTCTACACGGTATACTCCTCTCTATTTCTTGCTCTGGGCAAGGGAGCGGCAGGTTTCTTTTTAGGAGCATGCAGACAAGGTATCTGCTTTGTTCCTGTCATTTTGCTGCTTCCTATGGTATGGGGCATGAATGGAATCCTATATGCCCAGCCTATTGCAGATATAATTTCCGTAGTAATCACGCTATTTATGGCAATACATCTTCATAGGGAAATATCCATAGCCGAAAATCATACTATTTCTGAAAAAAATCAATAACCTAATTTTACCACAACGAAAACCCATGTTCGCTGACAAAAGGAAAAATCACCGAACACCAAATATAAGTATGCAGGAGGGGATACACACAATATGGGAAAACTCTTGATAGTGTCCATTTCTGACCACGAAGAACATATTTTTAATAGAGTCATGGCAGCCATCGCAGATGAACCAGATTTTGACCATATTTCCCCTCCACCACAGTCAAGTCTTTCCTTTTCTAATTTGGAAATCTTACTGAAAGAACATGCTGTGTACTGTAGTGGCAATCTTATTCCTATGACCCAACATGAGTTTGCTGTCCTCGCTTATTTGGCTCGTCATCCTGGCTGGGTATTTTCTGCCAGCCAGATCTATGAGGCTGTGTGGAATGCGGATGGTGAACACTGCGGTACTGCAGTTGCCAGCGTCATCGGTCAGATCCGTCGCAAGCTGACGCCAGACACGCCGAAGGGCGGTTATATCCGCACCGTACTGGGCAGTGGGTATAAATTTAACAGTTCTCCTTTTTAAGTCAGTAAGAAAGGCTCCGAGGTCGTAATGATCTCGGAGCCTTTCTCATTGACTTAAATCCTAAACAGGCTGATTGCCTTCAGTAAAATAATGCTCAATTCCTGGTATAAATCTTCATCAAGTACGCCATCAATAATGGCATACTTGAGTAGCAATGGCCGGTACATCTGTAAGATTGCCGTAATGGCATCCTCGTTGCCAGCCTTGGCGCTGAGAAGCAGACATTCAAAATTCATTTTTTGTCACCTCCTTCAATGCACTTTCTGATTTTCTGAATCGTCCTGTAGTAAAGTGCCGCTGCCCCTTTATAGGACAGCCCAAACTTTAGTCCCAGCGTCTCAAAATCTTCTTCCTCCAGCGTTCGAGCCAGAAATATCTGGCGTTCCCGTTCATTGAGTTTCTGCAACGCCTCCAGAAGCACTCCATTCTCAATGACATCCATAAGCGGCAATCTGTCCAAGACCACTTCCTCTGAGCTGGGTTCGGATTCATAGACCGCTTCCACAGCACTCTCTATACTGTTGCGCTTATAGAGCTGGATCAAATAATCTTTTCTGCGGCGTTTGACCGCCGAAACTAAATATGCTGTAAACCTGAATTGCAGGTCATCTTCTGCCTGCCCATTGTTCCGTTGCCACATGGCTTTACCTCCAAAAGTCTCAAGAATTCCGATGGATTTCCTGAACTTCTGGTGGTGACCTGCACCGGACCAAATCTGGCTGAGATAAAGAAAAACAGCCAGCTTTGTACCAATGGACAAAACCAGCTGTTCCTTGAATTTCTGCATCGAGCAGTTCAATAGATGCCGTCCGGGCAGGTGGAGGTTTATCTTTATGTAGAGAAAACTCTCTTGTCCTACCTCGACGATATACCCCTATTGAGAGCCGTTCATGAAAAGCCGTGTGTCCTGGAGTTATGAAAGCAATGAACTGCTCGATGTTGTGGAATCCTTTCTCCATAACATCGCTACTCCCTGTCCGCAGTTATGCGGACGGCACACAGGCGGCCTGCATCATCCCCTTTCTTTCGCGATATGGCAGCGCAACGCTGCCGCCCTGCTGATAATTGTTAAATTGTGAAATAATACTTTTTTCAAATGCTATTCCAGCTATTCTATTAAATTAAAACAAAAGGCGGCCTCCATCCTTATTGTCAGGATAAAGACCGCCTTCTTCTTCCGATTTTCATTGGGTATCGTACTGATCTCATACCCCCACCTCCGCTTATCGAATTTTCATTGATTTTTGGGATTACTGCCATAATTACAGTGTAACTGACAGTTTTCGGAAACTTTTGGAGTAGCGTTGGAATCACCTTCGAGAAAAGAGAAAATCGTTCGACATTATATGACAAAACAGGCTCCAAAACGGTCACACCTCTTTCCCGTTTTGGAGCTGTTCCTTTATTTTTTCCATAAAATTGCATCTTCCGTCGTTACCTGTGCCGTATCTGGATGGATATAAATGATTTGGAGTCCTTTCTTTTTTGCATAGTTGACAGTCTGCTGGGTTCCAGACCGCATATTGTGTGTATTGTCATAGACAGCCACCATATATCTGGCCTGCTCCACCATATAGTAATTGCGTTTCTTATAATTGTCACTTGATGGCATTTCACCCAAGATTAAGACCTTCGCAGCATATTTGCGAATAAACCCCATCCTCTTTCGATGCCAGTCATCCCAGCCTGCATCATAACCCTCAAAAGGGAGAGCCAGACACAATTCCACATCTTGATACATTGTCTGTTCTTTCATTCGCAGCAGGATCTCTGCTGCCCACATATCAGCTCCCATTGCTCCCCCAGCCCAAAAGCATCGTACTCCCTGATTATAAAGCCGTATAAGCTGCTCCTGCAGACATTTTTTGATCCGCTGACAACGCTTGTCCTTTTCGTTATATTTAAACTTAAAACGGGTCGGTCTGTGGCCTGTAATCACACACGAAAAACTGTTCATATGGTTCTCCTTTCCCAGCATACTTCTTTGTCTATTATACTTGCCATAGACGAGATAAATCAACCATGACCGCTTAATAATCCATGTCATAGAGGATAAAATGTAACTATAGCATGGAGGTGACGCATGGATAATCTACTGAAAGATATGGGCAAACGGATCTTCGACCGGAGGAAACAACTGAATATGACCCAGGAAACTCTGGCAGAGTTGGCTCATGTCACACCACAGACCATCTCCACCGCAGAACTGGGTCAAAAGGCTATGAGACCTGAAACGATCCTTAAAGTCTGTGATGCACTCAACATCAGCACCGAGTATTTGTTGCGAGGCGTCATCACAGAAACAGATTCCTCCCTTCTTATGGAGAAGATTTCCACACTAACACCCAAACAATACAGGCATTTTGAAGATATTTTAGACAGTTTTATCGCGGCCATACAGGAAGAGGCATAGGAGCATCACTGGCTCCCATGCCTCTTTTGATTATCCCCGGCTGCGGAACGCAGATAAAGTACTGGCAATCAGGCTGCGTGTCCTATCGTCCATTTCCGGATCATCGTCCACTTCCTGTGCAGTCGAAAGCATCACAGGCGCTGCAGGCTTCTCCACCAATCTGGCTGTGGGAATCTGCTCTTCTGCTTTTTCCTGTCCCATACCTTCCTGCCGCAAAATCTCTTTGACGATAGCCACCACCGCTTCTTTGCTGATGATTGAAGCATTTAGCGGCTGCGGCTCTTGCCCAAAGTGCTCATTATAGTAGACCACTGCATTTGCCACATACTGTGCTTTTGTACGTGGACTCTGCAGCTCCAGTAATCCAATGGCAGTCTCGTGTATGGGATCTCCCTCATTGAATCGCAGCGTAAACCGCCCTCGTTCTTTTTTCTCGCCCATACCATCACCTGCCTGCTGTTTCAATCCGGTACAGATACTCATAGCCATCCGCATTTGCATTGATTTTCGGTACGAAGAATGGTGTTCCCACCTTGCCCGAAGTTTCGATCTGTCGCTTCAAAAGAATGGCGCCACCGCCTACAAATACTACCTTGCAGTATTGCAAATCCAACATCCTCTCTCGCAGCGTGCTGAACAGATCATTGATAAATTCCTGTGCCATCTGCTCTGTCAGCCGTATAGCTGCGTCTGGATATTGGGTCTTCTTCCCCATCAGGATAGCGTCCACATCTCCTTCATCCAACAGCAGGTCCAGCTCCGAATTCACCTTGGAACGCACCTTATTGTACAACAGGATCACACCATTTTCTAACGAATCGCAGGAGGTAAGGTCAATCTCTCCGTTTTTCATCAGCAGATAGTCGGCAGTAAACCCGCCAATATCCAAGATTACCGCTTTGGGCTCCTCCACAAGCGTGTGAAGCATGGTGGCCGCTGCTGCGTAAGCCTGGGGAAAGCAGGCCACATCTTCAATATAGATGGAGTACGGCTTGCCCTGCACCTCAAATTCTACCATTCCCCGCTGCCCAAAGTATTGTGTAAACCGCTCCACCTGGGCGCCAAAGTGTGCCGGCGGCAACCCTACCGCCAGTTGGATACGCTGCACCTCTGAGGAATATGCCCCCCTCGCTTCAATCTCACCAGCCAAAGCAAATAGGGTCAGGATAAAGAAGCGATCATCCTCCGTTTTATCTTTCCGATAAGGAATCCGCTCAGTAGACAGCGTATAGTAGGTATTCTGATACCTCAGTACATTCTGTCCAAAGGGACGGGTGACACTCTGCTTCAGACCGGACACAAAGGGGTTGCAATGAACCGTTTTAATTTGTTTGTTGCCATGATCAACGCCAATAAGCATATGTAATGCCTCCTTTTTACTTTATACATATCCTTTACGCCTATATGACGCCTATTCTCAACAATCACACACTATTTTTATGAAAACAAAAAGCAGGAGACCCATCATAAGGGTTTCCCGCTTTGGACTGCTTCATAATATCGCAGCTAATATATATTTGATTGTTCTATTCTGCCATACCCTGCGGAACTTCAAATTTGTATCCGCTCCCCAAAACAGTACGGATATAACCCGCTTTCGGCATATCCGGAGTCAGTTTTCTGCGGATCTGACCAATGACGCTGGCAACGGCTGTTCCGCAGTTTTCACCATCCTCACCCCACACTTCTTCATAGATCTGCCCGGCAGAAAATACCCAGGATGGGTGGTTTGCTAAGTATACCAATGTCGCAAATTCCCGATGGGTCATAGAAATCAACTCGCCGTTTCGGTGTACAGTTCTCTCCTTCAGGCGAAGCTCCAATCCCGGAAAAACAAGAGTATTACAAGGGTGAGATGACACAATATGGTCAAATCCCGGCTCGGCTGCAATAATCTCCATAATTCTGCTAAGTATATATTCTTCATGGTCTGTTACCGACAATACAAAGATTTTTCCCATATGTCCCTCCCTTATTCATAATTAGAATGCTGATACCCTGCAACCAATATAAAGTTTACTTGTTTATTTCAGTAATAACGACTGTTCCGTTTTTATCCAGCAAAGGGGTAATCCCCGTATCATGGACAAGGTAGTTTACACCTGTTTCGGTGTCTACAACAATACTCAAGGAAGTTCCCTGTGTATAGATTGTTTCAAAGCGCTTTTCTTTGTTTGCCATAGTAATCCACTCCTTTGCATGGTGTAAGGTATCAGCATTTCTAATTTATTACTCTATGATAAAGGCCAAATGTTGCAGAAATCTCCTAACCTCTTTCTTTTTCGGCAAGAAAACAGGCGGAATTGCTTCATTTTTGTAGCAATTCAATTTTTATCTCATTTCCGGTCGAAGAATAACCCGTTTGAATAAGAACATTGTTGCACCAAAATAGGTCAGGTAGATTGCACAGAATAGCAGGATCGTCACCAGACCATAAAGAGGTACAAGTCCCTGCTGCAAGATTGCCTCTCCGAAAAAGAACTGTGCCCCTGTGATCAGTAAAACCGTCAGCAAAAGAGGGAATAGCAGTGGGATCAAAAAGACTGTGGACAGTTCCCTGCGGATCAGGGAAGCCTGCCTGTGGCTCGGTACACCCAAACGGTCAATGACTGCATAATTCTTCTGGTTTTTGTCTATGGCAGAAAGCTGCTCAAATGCAAGAACCGAGCAGGATAGAATGATGAAAATAATGCTTAAATACAATCCGCAGAACGAAATAGCTGTAAATCCCGTCAGCGAATTGGCAACGCCCCACGCCTTTACTGTAACACCCATCGTTACTTTTTCCGGAAGCTGTTGACCGGACTGCAATTCCGGCTGCCATTTCCCACTGTTCAGGAATTGCTTCAAGTCGCTTTTCAATTCCGGGTATCCGCCATCTTCCAGTTTCATCGCCAGACGGATTTTTTCTCCGACGAATTGTGAAGCTGCTTCATCCGGCAGAACAAGTACATATCCCTTCGTTCCGGCCATTTGATACTGCTCCATCGGCTCCGTCAGGATCGGCGTTTCCGCAGCAGACAAGGTCCGACCATTGAATGTGATCTCCGGCTGCTGCGCCAAGCCCTGTCGGATTCCGTCCATATAGTTCCATGTATCGCAATGAACCAAAAATTCGTTGTTGCTCATGGAAACAGGAGAAAGCCCCAGGATTTCACGCAAATGGTTATAGTCGGACAAGGACAAGGCTTCGATCGGTTTTTCAGGAACCGCATACAGATAATAACTCACAGAATCCTCGACTCCACAATGCTCCTCTGTAAAGGAAACGATGGAATCCATGTTGGATTTTTCCAAAGGTGCATCAATCGCCACGCCTGCATCATAGGGATAATAGGCTTTCATGTTGGCTTTGTAGCCTGCTCCCATGGTAAGCCCCACAAACATGGTTGCCAGAGATATGGTTAAAAGAATCGCCACCACAGCCATTGTCCGGCCAGCAGAATGGATGCGCCGCCCAATCTGCCCCAGGAAGAACAGATTTTCTTCTTTGTACTTATGGCGCAGATTTTGTTTTGCAAATCGGTGCAGCAAAAGCGGAATCTGGCGATGCAGCTCGTAAACCCCCACCAGAATGAGCAGGCAGGCTCCGCCAAGGTACAAAAATGCTTCATTGGTTTGTGTCTGAAGCATCCGCCCAAGCAAAATCACGCCTGCAACCATTGCGGCTATTGAAAGCAATACTACCAGAAGACTACGACTGCATGATTTAAAACGGTATTCTTCATTCTTGCGGTTATCATACAGCAAATCGATTACTTTCTGATGCCGGATAATCTTTGCTGCTCGGAGCATCCCAAAACCATACATCAAGGCAAAAAACAAAAATGTTACTGCCCATGCCTGGAGAGAAAAGGAAACCTGATAGGTATGCGGCACCTCAAAGATATTTTTTACCACCTGATTCAGCAAACCGGAAAGCCCTGTGCCAACCAAAGAACCAAGCAGAAAGGCTCCTGTACCGATGATACTGTTTTCAGCAAGGAACAAATTCCGTACTGTCTTTGCTTCCATGCCAATCAGTTCGTAGGTTGCAAACTCCTTCCAGCATAAAGCGGATCGCATAACCGATCACAAACGAGGACAGAAAAGCAACCAGAGCTGACATAAGCAAAATTCCAGTAGTCAGCATCGACATATTTTCTGCCATAGCAAGAACATCTGATGAAAAGCCCAATGCCAAAAATGAGTACATCAATGCCGCAGTCAAGGTAAGCGTCACAAAGTAAATGATATAATCCCGCAGGCTTCTGCAGATATTTTGAATTGCTAACTTCCAGTACATATCTTCTTCCCATCACCTTACGCTATCGGAGTTGCTGCGAATTGAACGCTGGAACAGCAGCCATGTACTGAGAAAATAGCAACTCAGCAGCAAAGCGAAAATCCCGACAATGATACCTATTTGCCGCATCAAGGCTCCGCAGCCAATATAAGCTGAGATTTCAGCAGAAACACTTTGAAGAAAATAGCCAATCACAATCATTGCTAAAACGATTGCCGCTGTGATCGGCATCCCAAACCAAACACCAAGCTGTTTTAGAACCAAAGTATGCAGGTCCTTCTCTTCCACTCCCATTTTTCGCAGAACCGAAAATCTGTAGTTGTTTTTTTCTGCATCTAGGAGCTGCTGAAGAGCCAGCACGGTAAGACACATCACCATCAGCACAATTGCACCATAGATCAAGGACGCTTTTAGGATAAAGTTAAGGGCGATTATACGGTTCACTTCCGTAGTATGGACAGTTGTACTGTATCCTGCCAGATTGTCTTTATCAGGATCTTCTGGATAAGAACGCCCAAGAAGCTGTTCCAGCATTTCTGCCGTTTTGAAGGGAAGCGGATATTGGGTCATCACAAATCGGTTGCTCTGTACCGGAAGCAAGACTTGCGCTATCTCGTCAGGTATGATATACACCACATCTGTATAAAGATTATAGATAGATTCCCCCACAGGCTCCTGAAACACGGCGTTCTCACTGAGTTTCAGGGTGCCTGCGTCAGTTTCCAGTAAGGTATGCTTAGCGATGTAGTTTTCAATATCCTTGTCCTCTGCCGCACGATGCCAGTGGGTAGCAAATTCATCCGTTTGTAAGGTAATAGGTTCATATCCCAACATTTTCCGAACAGCGTTATAATCCTTCAGTGCAATTGCCAAGGGAGGAAAATCGTACTTTACCCGCTGGTGAAAGTCGCTTTTTTGGGGAAGATATTCCGAAAAAGTCAAATCGTCCTTTATCGCTATGTTGTTTTGTTCTATAAACGCAGTAATTTCCCCATAGTCTGTATCCGGAAGATTTTCCACTTCATAAACATCGTTGTAGCGGCTTGAAATTTGAATATCATAGACTGCCCGACTATCCAAATAGCCCAGACTCCATCCTGTCAAAACTGGCGCAATGACAAACAAGCAGATAGAAAAAGTCAGGGTCACACAAATTATCGTCATCGTTTTCGTATTGGTAGCCAGCTTAGAGGAAAGCTGTCCAAACAGAAATAAACTCGTATTGTGATATTTGCGGGACACTTTAGACTCCTTCCAGTATAGGAGCGCCGCATTCGATAAATAAATGACTGCGGAAATGATAAACAAAATATCCGCAACCCCAAACAGCAAATATTGATTCAGAGTTGGGGCGTCAAATCCAAGGAAGTAGGCTTTTTCCAGTTCTGCGATGGAAAAAATCGGGATAGCGGTCAATACAGCACCAGCCAGAAGCCCGCAAAGATATCGGGAAAATCCTATTTTTCTGTGTAAAACAGCACCTGCGATTGCCCAAAGCAGCGTCAGTGCAGGGAAAAGGACATTCCCCCAATACATGAGCTTTACAGGAAGCGGATGTCTGGGATCGAAGTAAAAATGATATTTTACAGCACCTACCTCCAGCATCCACAGCAGCATAATGCCATAGAAAATACAGATCATCGGCATCCATCTGCTTTTATGAAGCGGTTTTTCATTCTGACGGTTTGCCGTCATAAGTTCAATAATCCTGCTTTTGTTGAGAATTCTGACATTCCCGACTCCAACCAGAATCTGACAAACAACAAAGAAGCCCACGGTCAGCAGCACAGTATCTGGAAAAAAAGACCAAGAAAAAGCGTAGGGTTCCCCAAAAGAAGCAAGCAGCATAGCCGTAATGACCTGAGAAACGATCATCCCCAGAAGGATTCCCACCGACACAGAGAATATGAGCAGGAAAAAAGTCTCTCCAAAAAAGAGCAGTCCTATGGTTTTTTGCTCCATTCCCAAGGTTGCCTCAACTGCAAACTCCGATTGTTTTTTTCTCAGCATGAAACGATTGACATAGTGGATCAGGAACAAAAGAAGCAGACTAATCCCGCAAATTGCCAGTTTCATACCTCCAGCCAGCAGGGAAATATTATATTCCGCACCAATGGTCGGATGATAATGGGTGCTGCTGATAGATAAAAACGCATAGAACAGGGTGACACAGAGTGTCATGGTCACAATATAAATCAAATAGTCCTTCACAGACCGCTTTGCATTTTTGAAAATGAGTTTAGCGTACATCACTCATGCCCCCTCCCATCATGGTGAGGACATCCAGGATTTTTTCAAAGAAAGTCCTGCGGGAATCACCACCCTTACGGATTTCCGTAAAGATCGCCCCGTCCCTCATAAAGAGAATACGATTGGCATAGCTTGCCGAGAAAGCGTCGTGTGTCACCATCAGGATTGTGGCTCCGAGATCTTCGTTGATACTCTGGATCGTAGAAAGCAGCATCTGGGACGAATGACTATCTAATGCGCCGGTAGGCTCGTCCGCCAAAATCAGCTTAGGCTGATTGATAATGGCTCTGGCACAGGCGCACCGCTGCTTCTGGCCGCCGGACACCTGATATGGGTACTTATCCAGAATATCCATGATATTCAGCTTTCCGGCCATTTCCCGCACCCGTCCATCAATCTCGCCTGCTGGAACCTTGTTGATGGTCAGCGCCAGGGCTATGTTTTCCGAAATGGTCAGCGTGTCCAGCAGGTTAAAATCCTGGAACACAAATCCAAGATTTTCCCGGCGAAACCGGGCAATCTGTTTTTCATTGATTTCCGTCACATCGGTTCCATCCAGATAGATATGTCCCGCACTGACGGTATCAATGGTGGAAATACAGTTGAGCAGGGTGGTCTTGCCGGAACCGGATGCTCCCATGATTCCTACAAATTCCCCCTCCTGAACGGAAAAGCTGATGTCCTGAATTGCTTTTGTAACATTCCCACTATTTCCGTAATATTTTTGGATATGATCCAGTTTCAAAATTTCTTTCATTGTTATCACCTCTGATCTCTATTGTAAAATAAGAGCGGCTTCGTTTGTATCAAGTTTTCTTACAAAGTTCTAACAAAAATGTAAGAAGTGCAGAACGGTTCTCAGCTCTGCACTTCATGAATCAAACAGTTAATATGAAAAGAAAGGGAAATTGCTGTGCCATGTTCCGACGACTCCGCCGTAATGCCAATGCCCAGCTTTTCACAAAGCCGTTTGCATAGGTACAGGCCAATGCCTGTGGACTGCTGGACCATACGACCATTCTGACCGGTAAATCCCTTTTCAAAGATACGGGGCAGATCGGACGCAGCAATCCCAATTCCATCGTCCTCCACGACAAGAACAACCTGATCCTGCCGTTTATGAGTAGAAATGCGGAGAACCGGCTGTTCCGTACGATACTTGACCGCATTGGCAATCAGTTGGTTCAGAATAAAGCGCACCCACTTTTCATCTGAATAAACCGTGTCCTGCATTTCCTCCACCTCCAGACGCATACCACTTTGGAGCAGCAGATATTTATTATCTGCAATCGCCTGATGCACCACTTGGGACAGTGCCATTTCCCGGACAGAATAATCTTTCTCTGTATGCTCACTGCGGGCATAATAAAGAGCCTGTTCGGTAAAGCGATTGGTCTTTTCCAGTTCCAGCAGAAGTTCTTTTGTCCAGTCCATCCGATGGTTTTCACATAGAAGTTTCATGGCAGTAATGGGCGTTTTGATTTCGTGAATCCATTGTTCAATGTATTCCTTGTACTCCAGGCGTTCCCGCTCGACCTCCCCGATCTGCTCCAACATGGATTTTCCAGCCATTTTCAAAAGCTGATAGTAAACCTGATCCTCAGCCTGCTCCGGCAGCTCCATCACTTCGGAAATAAGGTATCTCTCAGAGAGCTGCTCTGCCATATCCAGAAGTTTTTTCATCTGCCGCTTTCGTTTCCAGTAAGTGAGGACAAGTCCCATCAGCAAAACCAATGCCCATACAATCAGGATCAATACTACTGCGGAAACCGAATTGCCGCACACCAGCAAAAATACAGTGAGTGCAGCCATACAAACAAGGTTCGTCAGCAGAAATGGCAGCCTGTTTTTCCAATATCGTCTGCTGTTCATATCGTGTACCCCTGTCGGTGCTTTGTCTTGATAAAATCCGTCAGACCGATGCCCGCCAGTTTTTCCCGGATGCGGTTGATATTGACGCTCAAAGCATTGTCATCCACATATAGCTGATTGTCCCACAAATACTCAATCATATCTCCACGAGAACAGATTTTCCCTCCGTTCTTGAACAGGTAATAGAGAATTTTCAATTCGTTCTTAGTAAGTTCTACGCTCTGTCCATGATAGTCCAAACTGCTGGATTCCAGATGCAGCACCGCATCTCCATAGGCGATCTGTTCCCGTTGCTGTGCGGGATAGGCTTTCTTCAGCAGAGAAGCAATTTTCGCAAGCAGGACTGCTGTGTTATAGGGCTTCGTGATAAAAGCGTCTCCGCCCAGCATGATGCTATTCAGTTCATCCATATCCGTGTTGCAGCTTGTCACAAAAATAATCGGCACCTCGGAAAATGTGCGAACCTCGGTGCAGAGAGAAAAGCCATTGGTTCCCGGTAGCTTGATGTCCAGTAAAATCAAGTGTGGCTGTTCGGCTTTGATCCGATCAATCACATCAGAAAAATCTTCCGGAGCCGCCGCTTCATTGCCATTGCTTTGCAGCAGCGTTTTCAATTCATTCCGTATCAACGGATCATCTTCTATTATCAATATTTTTTCTTTCATATCAGCCTCCGTGAAAAAATAATATTCTATGATATAGTCGCTCATGCTCCCATTGACATTTGCATCAGGCGAATATAAAAATGCAGCCTTAATGCGTTAGGAACCTTATCCCTCAACAAATGAAAAATGGTAAACTTATATTTCTTCAACATCAATGACATGATATCCTTTTTGTTTTAATGCCTTTGCAAACAAACCCATTCCAGAAACTAACTTTCCAGTGAAGCTACCATCATATATCTGATTAACACCACAGGTAGGGCTTCTGGATTGTAATATAACTAAATCAATCTCTTCATTCTGAATTTTCGATAATGCAACTGCCACTGCCTTATTATATTCTAAACTAACATCATTTCCGTTTTCATCAACTACTCTCCCATTCACAATTTCTGCGCAGGGTCTGGGAGTTTCCATTCCTGCTAATACTTCCGGGCAGATAGAAATCACTTCTTTATCTTTTAAAAAATGGATAGCTGCTGAATTTTTGTTGTTTTTCCCATTATATTTACAGTTCTCTCCCATAATACAGGCACTGACCAATACTTTCATATTTGTCACCTCAAAGCCCAATGGCTTGCTCGAACAGTCCACAATAAAGTCCTTTAACGAATAGTCGAGATTACCAGTCTGTCAACGCACCATAGACGACAGTTCAAAAGCAAACTATGTGTTAAAGCAAACTACCCTTTAACCCTTTTTTGAAAACCAGTACAGCTCTTTCGGTTCCCCAAAAAGACATCGTAACAAGTCGATAGCTTTCCTTTTCCATTTCTTCTATTTTTGCATTGATTTTCTCTGTTACATTTTCCACGGTAATTCCTTCTACTAATTCTGTCCGATACATCATATTTTACCTCCATAAGCACTCAATTCAAAACCAATTCGCTTTTTCTGCTTTGAATTGAGGGGTATCGCCTTCCTGGTATGGATTATAGGTATTGCGATTACACCCAAATTCTTTTAATGCCTTTATTTTATTATCCTCTGTCCATTCAACCAGCGAGATTCCATCAAATTCCTCTATACTTCCATTGTTCATTTCATTTTTGAAATACCACTCCACAATCGTTTGATCTCCCTTATGAAAAAATTGCTTGATTTCCCAAATGACCACCTTGCCACGGGTATTCCATTCCTGAAACCAATGCTTTACTGTTTTTCGGTTGTTATACTGGGGACTCCAGCTTTCTGTATAGATTACATCTTCTGTAAAAATATCATCAATGCCCATATCCTGCTGATTGAGCCACATATCAAACCATAATCGGATTGTTTTTTCTCGTTCATTCATGATATAAACACCTCACCATTCTTTTGTCTTACCTTCGCGTTTGTTCTGCATAACCTGGGTTTGATATACGAGAACAGGAATCAGAGAAACCAGGGCAAGCACACCAAAAACTACCGAACATTTTGCAACCGCAAATATTGCGAACATGAGCAATATCAGCAACCACGGATTACGCAGATTTCTGTAATAGTTTTCCTTGTCCTCATAAGAAGTATGAAGTTCAAACGGCTTACCGTCATTATCTTTTTCTACGATCAACAGTTCCCGATTAAAGGTGGTGGCATTTGTTGCTATGCGTCCGCCTTTTTCAGCCCATGGCCGTAGGCGTACTTTACCAACAGAGTAGTTCAGGTTGATGTTTTTATAAAATACTTTGTAACCCATCCCCTCTAAAAACTCATGATAATCGGATGCGTTGGCCTTCGATTTTTGCCCGATAAACTCCACGCAGTATTTTACCTGATCCGGTTTACACTCCTCAAATTCATACAACATTTTTTCCGCCCGAATCAGACGATAGCCCTTTTCAGACATTTTATTCAGCCAATGTTCCTGGGCAGTCAACAAACCGCCAAAGAAACGATAATACTTTTTGCTCATACCGCACCTCCAATAATTCCATTAGCCACGCCTACAAGTTCATTGAGCCTTATCAGCTCCTTTTCTGCAATTTCTTTTCCTTGCGTTGTAATGAGATATTCTTTTTTCCGTCCCGCACTATCTCCAAAAGGTGCAATCCAGCCTTTTTCCTGCAACGAGTTCAACGCACCATATAAAGTACCTGCCCCCAGCGTGAGCCGCCCTTTTGTATTGTCTTCAATAAATTGCATAACAGCATATCCATGTTTCGGGGTATAAAGGGAGAGCAAAATAAAGAATGTCACCTCTGTGAGCGCACCGCCTTTCGCATTGTCTCGCATAACACCTGCCTCCTTATTACGGTTACTGTAATAAATATATCACTAACCGTAATAGAAGTCAATAATGATCCAAAATATAACAGCAAACTTAAAAAGCGGGGCAGCACACGCCGCCCCGCCGATCCTATATGCTTATTCCATCGCTCGCATTTCTTCCACAAGCGATTGATTTTTCTGCCTGCGCATTGTCCAGAAGGACAGGATGACCTCCAGGCCAAACAGCACCAGAACGAACAGCCCCATTTGCAGGAAGGGGAAGGAATATGGCATGATCGCTCCATGGAAAGTCATTTCGCTGAATTTTCGAGCAGCTATCATTGCAATCGGGAGGCCGACTGCCAGAGTTGCCAGCGCAGCAGAAAACGCATAGCAAATTCCCTCATAGATGGTCATTTGACAGAGCTGCTTTCTGGTCAGACCGATGGCGCGAAAGACGCTGTTTTCCCTCTTTCTGGACATCTGATTGGAGAGGGTGGTGTTGATGAGATTGACCACGCCAAAGAGGAACACCAGCCAGGACAGCGCCTGAAAACCTCCAAAAACGACCCTGTTTTCCATTTCCTCATAATCCTTATGTATCCCAATGGTATCCAAGTCAAGATCCGGATTGGAAGAAATGATCGCACTCAGACTGTTTTCAATCTGCTCCGCCTTTTGGGGATCGCTGACAATGCTCCAGGAATAATCAAAACAATCGATCATAGGCATTGCTTCCTGAAATAGCTCTTTGGTTGCAACAATGCAGGTGCTGTCCAATGCCAGAGGACCATGACCATTTTTAAGCCCATCGTTTATGAGCAGACCGGAAACAGTGACAGGAATCTCTTGATCCCCTATGGTAAGTTTGATAACTGACCCCACATCTACACCGATCATATCTTCTGCATAATCCATATCAAGTGCAATACTATGGGAATCTTGAGGTAAAGTTCCGGACACAAGCGCCGCTTCCATTTGATCCCTGTTTCGGTCACTCAACAGATCACACATTCCGCCGGAAGAACTTTCCTCATTTTCAAACCGCACATGAACCGCCTGACGATTTTCTATCACATCTGTTACGCCATCCACGGCCAGCACCTCCTGCCGAAGCGCTTCATTCAAAGGATTTCCTTTTGA
Source organism: Butyricicoccus sp. AM27-36 (assembly GCF_003480945.1). NCBI lineage: Bacteria > Bacillati > Bacillota > Clostridia > Eubacteriales > Butyricicoccaceae > Butyricicoccus > Butyricicoccus sp. AM27-36. Next base: position 121,104 of record NZ_QUJR01000001.1, on the reverse strand, counting down.
CATCACCTCATATTCTGTTTTTTCAGAATGGATATAGATTTTATAATCCCCATCCGGGAAATACTGTCTTGCGATCCGCTCCGGCGAACGAACCAAAAGAATAGAAGCTGTCACCAAAAGGATCACCCCGCCCAGACTCAGGGAAGCCACGATACTGATCGTCTTTTTGCGGTCACGCCTGAAATTTGCAATTCCCATGGAGAGGGGATTTAACCGCATATTCTTCTTATGTGTGTGGGCCTTTCCGCTCTGATTGCCGGTAAAGCGGACTGCTTCAATCGGGGAGATACTGGCGGCAATCTTTACCGGTCTGCGGATCGCAATGGATACCATAAACCAGCCAAGCAGTGCAGTCAAAACAATCGCGGCTGCATAAAATAGCAGATTAAACCCACGGGGAAACAGTGCAAACCCGGCTGCACATCCCAGCAAAATACCGATACCAATGCCAGCCCATCCTAAGAAACGGCCTTCTTTTTTGACAATACGGCGGATCTGTTTTGGCGTTGTGCCGATGGTCCGCAGTTGTCCATAGCTTTGGATTTTATCATTGATAGAAATTCGGAAGATACTTTGTATCACAACATACCCTCCGATGATGACCAGAACTGCAATTCCGGCAACCAGCGCCAGCATACTGACATTCACAGGCTGCTTATAGAACTTCATATAGCTGAGGTTCATGATCGGCATTTCCAGCTGATATTCCTTGGCAATCTCCCTGCTGCGGGCAGTCAGCTCTGTTTCATCCATTTGCTGCTCATTCTTAAAATGCACATAGGCTCGATAATCAGCGGGGTCATAGCCGCTCCATCCTTTCAGGGCTTCTTTGGAAAGAAGGATGGAAGATCCATTTACCTCTTTTTCCTTATAGCCTTCCATAATGCCAGTCACCGTGTATTCTCCGTGAAAGCTCTCGCTGCTTAGCATAACCTTTTCGCCAATCCCGGCGTCTGCAGCATAGTTGGAAAGGAAATAACGGCTCACCACCACCTCATCCTCCTTTTGGGGCAGTCGGCCTTCCAGCAGCTTCATCTGGTCACGGGCAATATACATCGTTTCCTCATCACAATAGATATAGGAGGCATTGTATCCCTGCTCCGCAGGTTCCACAGCCAGCATATAATACTCTCCTACCCTTGAGAAGTCATCCAGCCCCTTCAGGGTGGACACATCTTCCTCAGTAATCCTGGTATAGACCGCCTCATAAGTATCCTCCACATGATTTTTCTCTATCTGCCGGGTAGACAAAGCCATCACAATCGAAAAACAGATCAGACAGGATGCCAGCGCAACGGCGATCACCACCATCAAATTCCGGCGTTTTTCGCTTTTCAAACTTTTTCTTGCCAGTTTCCTGACAATATTTCCTGTATCATTTTCAAATGGTACTGTCATTTTGATCATCTCCTTTAAGTCTTATATTTCTGCTGTCAGCAAAGCGGCGGCTTCACATCGGAAGCCGCCGCTTCTGGTTAGTCCATGGTCTTGATCCGCTCTACAAGGGAAAGCCGTTTAGAGTAACGGACAGCAACCACAGAGAAAATTCCGGTCACGACCAAAAGTGCCAGAACAAAAACAACCGTTTCCATCAAAGGGAATTGATAGGACAGTTCCCCAAAAATATTAAAGCTGCTGATCACATAGTCAAAAATCCAGCCCAGGATTCCGCCAATGCCAACTGACAAAAATACCGTAACCCCTGCGTACCACAGGCATTCTGCGATCAGCATACGGGAAACCTGCTTTCCGGTCATTCCCACAGACTGCAAAATCCCAAGCTCCTGCTGCCTTGCCAGCAGATTGGTCATCAGGGTGTTGACCAGATTTACCATGGAGAACACAAACAGGAACGCCAGCAGCAGATAAACACCGCGGGTCATCATCTTTAGCTGCGATTCCAGGGATGCCGCATGGTCTGCTCTGGAAAAGACCGTCAGCACCGGATTTTCCAGCAGGCTGAAAATAGACGCCCTGAGCGCATCCGAGTCCTCCGAGGTATGGACATTCCAAACGGCCTCCCTGTTCTCAATATCCGGGTAGAGTTGATCGGCCAGTTCTTCTGTAAGGGTAAACAGGCCCCATGCGCCGGTGCCTGATGTTACTGACGGTTTCGCAATCCCCATGACCGTTACTTCTATGGCCTTACCGTCCATGGATTCAAAGGTCAGCACATCCCCGACCGCAGGCGTATAGCCATAAAACATACTTAAAAGATGATCTTCCGAATCAGTCACGATCACACCGTTGTTTGCGGCAAGCTCCTCATAATCTACGCTGCCCTGTTCCAGATTTTCCTCCGGCAGCCATTGTTCCATCTGCTCTCTGTCAAATACAGGGAACTTTAATGCAACACTTTCCTGGGGGAATTTCACCGTTGCGGATGTTACTTCATGGCTGGTGATAGATTCCACACCATCTATGGCAAGAAGCTCCTGACGAAGTTCTTCTGTCAATGGATTTTCACGCGCGATGGCAGGCAATCCTTCCGCGCCTCCCGAATCCATCCAGCTGACCTCATAGTTGCAGTGATCTCCCATGGCTTCTATCGCCATCTTTTCGGGACTGATGGAGTTGAGTACCGTAGCGGCTGTTACCAGAAACACACCCGTCAATCCCAGAGATACCAGAGTGATGACCGTCTTTTTCCTGCTCCGCCTAAAGTTCATCTGTGCCATGGAGAACGGCGTAATGCGGTGGTTTTTCTGATCCTTCCGGTCTGTTGCCGTTTCATAACCACTGGAGCGGACCGCTTCGATTGGGGATACCCTCGCCGCCATGCGGACAGGCGCATGAATGGACAGAAATACCGTCAGGGCGCAGGCTGCTGCGGTCGCAGCCAGATAGGGCAGATTGCCCATCCAGCTCCAATGTGCCGGGAAAATAGCAAACCCGATAGCCCCTCCAACCAAAAGCCCCAGTGGGATACCGCAAAGAGATAACAGCAATCCCTCCCGCCGCACGATCCGCCGGATCTGTTTTGGTGTTGTGCCGATCACTTTCAGGCGTCCATATTCCCGCATTTTGCCCTTTACGGAAATGAAAAAGATACTGTAAATGACCACGGCACAGGCAACCAGCAAAAGGATTGCCACGGGAATGTAATATTTCATCACACCGGACTTAAAGCCCTGCATATCGAAATAGTTGGAACTGTAAAAAATCTGATCCTCTGAGACATCGTTGGCAGAAAGGAATGCTGCAATATCCGCCTTGAGCTGCTCCAGCTCCATACTATCAGCACCAGTATAACGAAGCCGAAATTCAAACAGCGGCTCTCCCTGCGCCATCTCCTCCACAAATGCTTCAGATACATAAAGCTGGAACATACGGGAGTCATTCTCCACATCCATGATACCGCTGACGGTATAGGTCTGCTTTCCGTTTCCAAGATTCACTTCTATGGTCTGCCCGACTTCTGCGGGGATTTCAAAATAATCAAGAAATGCCCGTTCTACCAGAATTTCATTGGCAGCCTGCGGAAGTGTCCCAGTAAAGGAAGGCTTCTTACCCAATTCCATCCAGTTGGCATCCGCATACTCCACAGTCAGAACGCTGTCACCATAGCGGGCAGAACCGTAATTCTGGGAAAGGCCCCAGCGTTCCACTTCCGGGCAGTCTTTCAGTCTTTCAATCGTATCACGGTCACAATTCACCACAACCGCCTGATACTGTCCCCGAATGTCCGCCTCCAGTTTTCTGTCACTTCCCGCTCCTGCACAAAAAATCGCTGCCATCAAAGCGGCTGCCAGAGCGATCGTTACGATCACAAACAGGTTGCGCCGCTTATCTGTCTGAATGCTTCGTGACGCCAATTTTTTAATGACCGGCCCTGTATCATTTTCAAAAGGCAATGTCATGTCTGCCACCTCCTTTATCCAACGATTTTGCCATCCTCAATCCGCACGATACGGTCTGCAAGCTGGGCAATGGCATCATTATGTGTGATCATCACCAGCGTCTGGTTAAATTCACGACTCGTTCTCTGCAAAAGCCCCAACACATCGGCGCTGGTCCTGCTGTCCAGGTTTCCAGTGGGTTCATCGGCAAGGACGATAGCGGGCTTTGACACCAGAGCGCGGGCGATAGCCACACGCTGCTGCTGGCCGCCGGAGAGGTTGTTTGGCATATTCTTCAGCTTATCCTCCAGTCCCAGCATGGACACCACATCCGCCATGAATTTCTGATCCACCGTATCCCCATCCAGTTCCACGGGCAAAACGATGTTCTCATGAACATTTAGGATCGGCACCAGATTGTAGTTCTGGAAAATAAAGCCGATATTGCGACGGCGGAATATGGTAAGCTGCTCGTCGTTCATCTTCGCCAGCTCCTTATCCCGCACCATCACGCTGCCGGAGGTGGGGGTATCCAAACCGCCCATCATGTGAAGCAGGGTGGACTTACCGGAGCCGGAAGTGCCGACCACCGCCACAAATTCGCCCTCCTCCACAGAGAAGTTCACGCCATCCAGGGCGCGGGTAATGTTCGGCTCTGTGCCGTAGTATTTTTTAAGATCAGTTGTCTGCAAAATTTTCATAACAGTTACCTGCCTTTCTTAATTTGTTGAGTATAGAGTAAAGAGCAAATGTTGCAGAATTGTCCTAAATGGCATGAAAATCTATGGTGAATTGCTTCAATTTTAGGACAATTCATATTCTTATTGAACAAGCAACTTTTTTATTGCATTGCTTCATGTATACGCTTGCTTTTGTTGATAAGATCATTATAAAACCCAAATGTCCGAGAAATGTTACAACGCTCGGACATTTCAAAAAAATTTACAGCGGGCATCCAGAAATAACTGTCCGCCGAAACATACTACACGATTTTTTAGATAGATTGATTGTGAAATAATTTCAATCCAATCACCACATTTATCATAAATTCCACAATGAGAATTATACTAATGGCAACATTAAAATTACATAAGTTATATAACCCGATATAGATTTCACAAGTAAGAAATACAACTTGCAGACACAAATTTAGGTATGCCACTAAATACTCGTTAGTTCTATTCCACAATCTAAACAGGAACCTTGTAAAAATAGGTTTTCCAGCAAAAGCAAAAAGCACTGACAATACCGGTACTAAAAATATATAGTAAGAATCTACTGCATTTCTGGGGGATGTACCTGCCCATTGAATTGCTATATTATCAGGAACAACGAAAAATAAAACAATAGATAAAATAACATTGATTATTAAAATGATTGTTGTTGCTTTGCAAAAATTGATTTTTTTCATGGTGTTTTCTCCTGTTATAAGTGTGCTTTAATTTGTTGAGTAAAGAGTAAAGGGCAAATGTTGCAGAATTGTCCTAAATGGCATGAAAATCCATGGTGAATTGCTTCAATTTTAGGACAATTCATTTTGCAGTAAGACTCACACATTTTCATCCTTTAAGGCTTCTACAATAATGTCCCTGCGGATTCTTCTGGAAGCCGCCCTGTAAATCCCACTGATGACCATTAGTACCAGAACAATATAGGCTGCCAGCCCTAATAACGGAAATACCTGAATGAACTCCATAAAAGTCACATCCTGCATCCACATCAAAACTGCGACAATCAAAAACAGAATCGGCAATCCAATGACCAAAGGTTTTCCTCCAAGGAAGAACCCTTCTATATGCAGTAAACGGTCAAGACCTTTTCTATCCAACCCCACAGAACGCAGCATGGCAAATTCCTTTCTTCTCTGATACAGACTGTTCAGGATCGCCACTGCTGCCGATGAGATTCCAATGATACCAAATAGTGCAGTCAGACTGTAAACGATCAGCATGGTCGCATCGGTCAGCCGTTCTCTGTCCAAAGCGCGCTGTGTCTTGCTGGAGGTATAGAAATCACTCGTCCCCAGATAAGTACCACAGATCTGCTCTGCCTGCGCCTGTACTTCGGCATCCAGCCCATCTTCCACGAGAAGATTCATGTAAGTCCTGTAATTGTAAACTGCACGATCTTCTCCGAAATTCTGGATAATCTCATAGTATTGATCCATCGGCACCAGAATGGGCAATGTATAAAAGGCCATATTACGCCCAATCTCCGGCATTTCAGAAAGTGCAGATGATACCGTCACATCAAAACGGTAATCCCCCTGAATGGAGTCCAGAAACTTCTCTGTTACTTCTAAAGATTGACCTTCTTTGAGTTTTAGATATGGAACCATATCTTTTTTGGCTTCATAACCTCTGGAGTCAGGATTTTCACAACAGAATTGACAATGAGCGCAGCACCCTGTTCAGAATAAGTCACCCCTGACTGCATGAGATAATCTTCATAGGCATCCTGTTCCAAACCGATCAATACACATGGGATACGGTAACAGCCATCGCGCTTTGCTACATACTCGCCAGCCGCTTTTGTGTCAAATCCTCCAGAGGAAAGAAATTCTTCCGACAGCTCACTTTCTGAAACCCAGAGCGCACAGTTCGCCATTGTATAGGTGGCCTGTTCCTCTATGTGAGGCAGCTGCTTCAATTCCTCCATAAGCGCTGGCTCTATTTTCTGACCAGACTCCATTGTAAGATTGACATTAAAGTGGCTGTCCTGTTCTGCTTTTGTATTGTTAATATCTGAAACGGAAAAAACAGCCAGAAAACTGAACATCAAAAGCATACACAGACTCAGCGTTACCGTACAGGTACGAAACAGCCTCTTATTAGCCGTCATGGAGTTTGCAGAAATATTTCCAAGAAATCCAAAGCACTTTTTCAGGATCGGATGCTTTGCTGATTTTTTCAAAGAAGGATTGCTCCAACTTTCTTTGACCGCTTCAATCGGGCGAAGTTTTCCCATCTGCCGGGCAGGACCAGATGCAGCCAGGCAAACCGTCAGGAACGAAAGAATCATGGAAACCACTGCGACCCACGGGGAAAAGGAAGCGGTTATCCGGCTCCCTGTCACTTCCTGCGTCAGGTCAGAGTATGCTGCCAATACGCCATAGGAAAAAAGGTATCCAAGTCCCACGGAAACCAGAATGGGAAGCACAGACAACCAGCGCGCCTCATATACGATCATCATGTGGATCTGCCTTGGAGTCATTCCAATGGATTTTAAGATTCCCAGCTCCTTTACCTTGCGTTTCGCAGAAATAGAAAAAGCGCCCCGAATGATATAGGCAAATACCGCCATAGATGCTGCCATGACCAAACCGAGCGCAAGCGCAAGTTTGGGAAGGTCACTGCTTAGGAAATGTCCCGGCGCATAAATTCCATACATCCCAAGCAGGGCTGTGTGGTAACGGAAGGGATAGTCACCAAATTCATCCGGCTGCAAGCCAATGTCCTCTGCTATCTGCGGGATGATTTCATAGACTTTTCGCGGCTGCGTCACTTGAAGATAAGCAACGATCCCCGTGTCCTCCGATAATGCGGTCGTGTCCAGCCACCCATACGCAGGGTAGCCATTGTATGCGCTGGAAACAGTCATATCAATCTCACCAACGATGGTGTACTGCACTTTTCCTGTTTTCACAAATTCTTCCCCGCTTTGAATGGGGGAAAGAAAATCCACAGTTGTATTTCCTTTCCTGCGTTCGCCCAAATCCAGGTTCAGCCGGTCTCCAATCTCAACAGATGGATTCTGCTCAAAAAAGCTTTTTCCAACCACAATCTCTCCCGGCGCCTGGGGAACCCGTCCGCGCAGGATCAGATTCTTTTCCCGCATACCGCCCCAATAGGCTCCATCACAGTTTTGGATCAAAAGATAGGGCAGGCCGGATGCAGCTGGCAATAAGGCGGTCTGATTATCTCCTTTTACCATGATGGTCTGGACATTTTCGTTATTCTGAATCAAATCCAGCTGGCCGGCATGAATCTCCAAAAGCTGTGCATCCCAATCACCGTAGGCTGCGATCTCCTGCTGCACACTTTGATTCCAATAGCTTTGGACGAATGTGCATAACGAACACAAAAAAGTTGATGCGATCAATATGGCTACCATGATAGAAATGGATGTACGCCGGTTTGCTTTCATATTCTGTTTCGCCAGCCGCTTTACAATCCGGCTGGTATCATTTTCAAATGGTAATGTCATAGTCCTTCACTCCTTTCACTATCATCCTAACCCCCAAATGTTGCAGAAACATCCCAAAAGCTCAACAGTTTAAGGGTGAATTGCTTCCACTTTAGGATATTTCTATTGCTTAATCTATCTCTCTCAACTGCTGCACAATAGACTTTTTCTCCAAAAGATGGATCAGAGCGGCAGCAATTAAAACAGGAAGCAAAATTGCCACTATCATATATCCAGCAAAATGTACTGCTGGGAAATGCCACACCCAAGTATCGTCGCCAACATAATTCAGATAGCGAACAATTCCATAACCGACCGCAGTTCCAATTAGGACAGCGATACAAATGTTCCAAAAAGCCAGCAAAATGCCTTCACACTGTACTGTCTGCCGTAACTGCTTTTTCGCCATACCAACAGAGCGCAGAACAGAAAATTCGTGTTTGCGGGAGAGTGTCGTAGCAATCAGTGTATTTACCAGATTGATAACTGCAAACAGCATGATGAATCCACACAGCCCCCATATCACAAGGCTGGTGCGTTGATACATAGCCTCGCTGTCTTGATAGTAGTCATAGAGAGATTCCATTGTTACCATCGGTGTGGTATCAAGCAGATCATTCATAGTTTTCCGAAGGGCTGGCTCTTGTAAAAGGTCATCCATACGAACCAGCAACTGACTGTTGAAGTTAAAGCCAGATGGCATCATTTGATTCATTAGTTCTTCTGGCAGTAGGAAAAATCCTGTTTTTCCAAAAAGTTTACCTCCACCATCATCTTCAAAGATACCATCGCTGATTTCTCCAGCAATTCTAAACTCTGTCTCCTGCTCCCGTATCCCATCAAACCAGCGGAACTTCACCGTATCTCCAACATGAAATGTCCAGTCGTAGATGTAGTCTGCATATTCATTTCGCAACACCAGAATCTCATGGTTTTCAGACATAGTTGAATAATCAGCCGTGCCAGTCACCAAATATTTTTCCAAGAGGGCCTGCTGATCTGGTGTGAATGGGGTAATATTTTCTTTTTTAGTCACTCCGTTGTATTCAAATTTTGCCTCTAATGTTTTATATTCCGAAACTTCTGCAACCCCCTCCATCTGCGCAATGGTCTGTATCAAATCTTCATTCAAAGGATTCTTTAACTGGACTCCAGTTTGTCCATGCGGGTCATTCTTGATCGCATTTCGGGAAAGCTCAACTTCAAATTCTCCATATTCTAAAAGCCCATGTCTTGCAAGGCGCTCCATATCCAGAGAAGAAAGGAGTGTTGTTCCGCCCATAAACATGATTCCTGCAATACCTAACGAAAGAACAGTTACAATCCACTTTTTCCGGTTGCGGGAACTTCCCATAATAGCCAGTGAAAAAGGGGTGATTTTCCGATGTAGTTTCTTTGAAACAGCAGGAAAACTCTCATATCCGGTGTTTTTTGCTGCCTCGATCGGTGAAATGCTGCCTGCAATTTTTGCAGGCTTGCTCATAGCCAGCCATATCATGCCATAGACAAGAAGGAAAATTACAATACTGGTTATTGCGGTATTACCCCAGCTCCATCCGTTTGGCTTGAACAGAAAAGCTGCAATCCCACCGATTACCAGCCCTAAAGCTGTACCATAAACACAGAAAATCCTACCTTGTACCCGAAGAATTTTCTTAATCTGTTTTGCAGTTGTTCCCATTGTACGCAACTGCCCAAATTCCCGCACCTGATTATGCACATAAATATAGAAAATACTGTAAATCACCAAATAACTAACAAAAAGTACAGCAAAAGAAAAGATCATAACAATCTGAATATCTTCCCAATTCGGCTCCAGAGAGGAAAGAAAACCATCGTTCGGATCAGAATTTTGCGCTGGAATACCATAGTCAGCTTCAATCTGCTTGGTCATGGCTTCAAATACCTGCTTGGACATTTCATCCGCATGAGCAAATTGAACAGCCAGCGCTGTTACAGAATGCTGGAATTGGCTTCCCGCTTCTGTATATTGTTTGGAACAGAAAAGGGAGTAGACCCGTTCTGTGGAACCACTGTCTGTAAGGCCTACCACAGTAAAGTTTTCCGTATTTCCATCATAAAACGGGATTGTGATTGTTACCCCCAACTCCACCGGAAGCCCCAGTTGCTCCAAATATGCCTTATCCACAGCTACATCATAAAGGTCTATGGGATACTGTCCTTCCACAATTTCATCCATAACGATTTGGCTGTTATTTTGCTCGATATAGACAGGGATCACCAGATAGTTTTCAATCTGCGTATTGGCCGCCTGCATATATATCTTTGAATCCGAAATTCTTTCATCATGCCGCAGGGTCTGCATCTGTTCATCGTTCAGATTGTGATATAACATCTGACTTGACACAAGCAATTCTCGTTTTGCTTCGGTTTCCATCCCAATCACAGACAAAGCAAAGCCAGACAGCAAGGCAACTGCCAACGCGATGGTCAAAACAGATAAAAATGTTTTAACCCGGCTTTGACTGATACTGTGCTTGGCATACTTTTTGACAATCCGGCTAGTATCATTTTCAAATGGTAATGTCATAGTCATCCACTCCTTTCACTGTCATCCTAACCCCCAAATGTTGCAGAAATATCCCAAAGGCTCAACAGTTTAAGGGTGAATTGCTTCAATTTTAGGACAATTCATTTTCGTGTGTCTTTTTTATAAAGCCAGATAGATATAAGCAAAACCATTGCTAACTGAATTACAACAAAAAACAGCGTCAGCCAAACGCTCTCATAATAAAAAATATCTGTCCAGAAGATCACCAGATCTACCAGAGCCACCACACCAGCCGACCATCTAATTTTTCTTGGAAAGAAGTGCCGGAGCAGCAGCACAACAACAACCGGCGGGATCAGCAAGCAAGCTGCATTGATGAGTAATGTCTTTGTGATTTCCATAAGGCCACCTCCAAATTCATGATGTTGCTGTCAGCATAAATCCCAAATGTTGCAGAATTGTCCTAAAATCCATTGTCCTCTAAAAATTTTTCAAAAAAGGCAGCCTGCCAAAACAGACTGCCTCAGAATTATTTTATGGGCAGGAACACGGAAAAAGTTGATCCTTCCCCAACTTTAGACTCGACGGTAATATAGCCCCCCTGCATGGTAATGATCTCACGGGCAAGGTATAAGCCGATTCCGACCCCATCTATATCATGCACCGCTTCATCCCGATAGAAGCGTTTGAAGATCGTGCCCTGAGAATGCTCCGGGATGCCTCTGCCTGTATCCGTCACATCTATCCTCAAATACATTTCCCAATCCCGTACCCTCACCTGGATGCTGCCACCGGCAGAGGTGTACTTTACCGCATTATCCAGAATGTTAAACAATGCTTCGGAAGTCCAACGGCTGTCATGAGATATTGTCAGATCAGATGGGCAGTCCACCGACAGACTGATCTCTTTTTGTTCCATTGGCGCCAGAACACCATTGATGGCGCTCACCAGCGTATCCCCGATCACAGCATCCTGTTTCTCCAGCGTAATGACACCCGTTTCCAGACGGGAAGTTTTCACCATTCCCTGAATAAGAAAATCCAGTTTATCCAGCTGTGTGCCTGTGGCCTGCAAAAACTCCTTGCGCTTTTCTTCTGTCAATGGCCGTGTCAGCATGGTGTCGTTGAGCAGCTTCAAATTAGCGATGGGAGTTTTGGTCTGGTGGGAAATATCTGATACCAGGGATTGCAGTTCTTCCTTTTCTCCCTCTGCCGTATGTCTGGTTTTCTGCATCACATTATAGAGCCGTTCCAGACGGTGGCTGATCCGGGACAACAGTGTTTCCGCTTCATAATCTACCTGGGGCCGGTCTGTACTGTCCATCATGTGATCCAATGTCTGGCACAAACCATCGGTGAACAGAGAAAGTTTCTTTTGAAAATAGTGCAGAAAAACCATGCCCCAAATGTAAAATGCAGCTGTCAAAATAATGCCGCAGATGACAACACGCACATCTTTCGTCAACAGGAAAAAAATCAACAGCAGCAAAGCGGCAGTGAGCAGAGTCCCCGCCACAATTTTTCTCAAAAATGCCCTGACAGATAAATTTTGCAGTTTCATCGAGGCTCACCGCCGATCCACTGATAGCCCATTCCATAAGCTGTCTTAATATATTTCCTCTCGTCTGTTTCGATTTTTTTGCGGATACGGCTGATGATCGTCGTTAGAGTATGCTCATCCACAAAGTCTCCATCAATGTCCCACAGCTTCTCTAAAATCTGCCGCTTGGTCAGAATAATCCGGGGGTTCTTTACGAACAGGAACAGGGTGCGGTATTCCTTCGGTGTAAAGTCCAGGGATTCTCCGGCAAGGGACGCACTTTGTTCGGAGAAGTCGATTTTCAGAAAGCCATCATCAAACAGATCATGCCGGGGTGTCCGCAGTTCCAGATTTGCAAAAACCGCCGCTACTTTTTTGCAAAGCACCGTCACAGAAAATGGTTTGGTCACATAATCCGCGCCGCCGACTTCATAGCCCTTGAGCATATCGCTCTCCTTATCATTGGCTGTGATAAAGATGATATAGGTATGCTGACCACGATTCCGGATTTCTTCACACAGATCCAGTCCGCTGCCATCGGGGAGGTTAATATCCAACAGTGCCACATCAAATTCATTTTCCCGCAGCTTCCTTACCGCACTGTCAAAATTAAAAACCGAAATGACCTCATATCCATCAGAGGTCAGATTGTATGCCAATGTCCGATTCAAAAGCTGATCGTCCTCTACAATTAAAATCTTCTTCAAAGCCTTCACTTCCTTTCCCAATTTTCCGATCATACTGATATTCTAAACATTAAATGTTACAGAAATGTCCCAGCCAAATATTTTTCTTTTTTAATTATAGGATAGCCTACTTTTCTGCACAAGAATAAAAATACAAATACATACAATGGCTTTTTGCCATGTTGAACACATTAAAAACACCGCCGCAAACTATACGATTGCGGCGGTGCTGACTATATATTAAATCTTTTTGTAGTTACATAGGTATGTGCAGTTGAATTAAAAAATCCCACTATTCTGCCATACCCTGCGGAACTTCAAATTTGTATCCACTCCCCAGAACAGTACGAATATAGCCCGCTTTCGGCATATCCGGAGTTAGTTTTCTGCGAATCTGACCAATGACGCTGGCAACGGCTGTTCCGCAGTTTTCACCATCCGCATTCCACACAGCCTCATAGATCTGGCTGGCAGAAAATACCCAGGATGGGTGGTTTGCCAAATATACCAATGTTGCAAATTCCCGATGGGTCATAGAAATCAACTCACCGTTTCGATGTACCGTTCTCTCCTTCAGGCGAAGCTCCAAGCCTGGAAAAACAAGAATATTACGAGGGTGGGATGACACAATATGGTCAAATTCTGGCTCAGCCGCAATAATCTCCATAATTCTGCTAAGTATATATTCTTCATGGTCTGTTACCGACAGTACAAAAATTTTTCCCATATATCCCTCCCTTGAACATACATAATATACAATGACTTAATTTTCCTATTGCCTGAATGCTATTCAACATTCAATTCAATACTTCCCGTGAAATCCTCACATTCAATGCCGATATAGTTTCCGCCTTCAGGGAGTGTAATTGTATCGCTATATGTTCCGGTTGTTTCAAGCAAAGTGACTGCTTCATCAGATCCAGAAATCCAAAATACTTTTGCAGTTCCCTCCGTAACCTCCAAAGTGCAATCAATAGACAACTCCTTACCAGCTTCTCGCTTTATAGAAGTTCCCCCAAACAAATACTCTGTATCTGAAAAATTCTCATAGTCGGCTGTATAGCATCCGGTATAATCATCAATCCCTTTTTCTTTCGTGCCTTGTAAGGACGAATTTCCGGTAAGCGCTATGGAACCAGCAGACTGCACAATATTATTATACTGATCGAGAACTTCATCTTTTGTACAACCGGAAAGTATAGAGACACCACACAGTATCAGGCATAGTGATAGAACTATTTTCTTCACAGGTATCACCTTCCTTTCCTGCGTACAGCACGCTTTCCTCTTCCCTTGGCCTTTGTCTGTTTACGGGCTTTCATTTCTTTTTTGTTGCTGGACATCACTAATAAAAGCACAGCCCAGAGAACCATGATGCCAACCCCAATGACCGCCAGCAAAGGGTTCGGGGCTGTGGTTGTTCCGGCATATTCACTCATGTCAAAGCCCACTAAAATCAGTGCAGCAGAAAACGGATAGATGCTGGCAAGAATGCCGCCTTTGAAAAACAACATGCTGTATCCAAGGAAGAACGCCAGAATGGAACCTCCCAGATATGCCCCTCGGATCTGTCCAAAAATCAGGATTAGGGGCATACAGACCATATAGGTCGTCAGACCCGCTAACACGATCTGTGTACCGCCATGAAAAAATACTTCCGCTGTCAGTCCCGATAATCCAACCGCCAGTCCAGTGATTAGGGTAACGCCAACACTGTAAATTCCCAACAGAACCGTAAGAATACCAACCCAGAAGAGCTTGGCCCCTAACACGTCCGGCATAGAAACAGGAATTGTCATGATGTTTTTCAGCGTATCATGGGTGGATTCTCTGTCAATCAGCCAGCTGCCGATCATCACCAGTGAAATCGGGAAAAACATCTGGGTATTGCCCCATACAACATTCGCAAAAAGCATGGGAAAATCATAGTTTGGATTTCGATACTCCGGCTCAACAATCAACTGGCTTCCATATTGCACCAACGGACAGAGTGCAAGCGCCACCACCCCCACCCAAAGGATCTGACACCGGCGCAGTTTCAGTAATTCCGATTTTAATAAATTCCACATAATCACACCCCCTTAAATCTCACGACGCCGGTAAACCATCGCTATCAGCGCAAGAAATACAGCGGCTTCCGCAAATGCCACGCCGAACACCTGTATATCATTCAAAAAATACGGGCTTATCCGTTCCAGCAGCTCTGCCAGCTCTTCGCTGATGCTGCCATAATCATAAAACTGGAATGTCCAGCGAAACGCCAACGGCCCCGGAAGCAGTGTTCCTGCGTTCAGACCAAAGGGCTGTGTCAGAAAAGCATCGTTGTTGGTGAGAAGATAATTCAAAATAGTATAGAAAAAGGTTATCACGACCGACATGATATAGTTTTTATCAAGAAGGACAACTATCAAAATACAGGGGAGCGCGCCGACCCACATAATCACTCCCTCTCCTATCCCTACCTGAAACAATTTCCAGAATCCCACCGGATTCCATCCCTGGATCAGCAAAACAGCAAGATTTACCAACGCTCCAACCGCCATAAAACCAATGGCAAATATCAGTAAAACCATCATCTTAGAAAGTACCAGCTTGGTTCTATTTACCGGTATGGTAACAAGATTTTTCAAAGTATCATTGTCCAGCTCCTCAAATAACAGATTGGAAGCCAGTATCACAAGAAGCGGCATCAAAAGAAGATATGCGCTGAGCTGAAACAGACCGGACATCATATTGTTCGTAGCATCCACATCCGTGTTCGCATCTGCCAGAAAAATAGCATAAGCCAATGGAAGCAAGGTGGAAAGGAACACAGAAATAAATACCAGCGGCTTGCGTTTCAATTTCAAAAATTCACATTTAATCAGTTTAAGCAATTCCCTCGCCTCCCGTCACACGCTTGAAGTAATCTTCAAGGCTTTCTTCTGAAGTTGCAGCCTCCGATACCTCCAACCCGTTTTCCACAAAGGCAGTTACAATTTTCCCTACGGGCAGCTCCAGGTTGTGCAGGCGCAGATTGTGATCGTCCTGTATGGAGAAATGGCTTTCATGGAAATTGCGTTCCAAAATTCTTGCCGCCTGTGCCGTATCAGAGAGCGTAAAACGGATATGCTTACTGCTTTTTTGCTCCAACTCAGCAAGGCTTTCTTCTTCCAGCAACGCGCCGTGGTCGATAATTCCAATATCATCAGCCAGCAGGGAAATCTCCGAAAGAATGTGACTGGAAATCAGAATCGTTTTTCCTCTTGCGTCGCAAAGCTCCCGAATAAAGGAGCGTACCTCTGCAATGCCGATGGGATCAAGGCCGTTGATCGGCTCATCCAAAATCAAAAGCTCCGGATCGTGCATCACGGCAAGGGCGATGGCAAGCCGCTGTTTCATACCAAGGGAATACTGGGAAAAGAGCTTTTTATCTTTGTAGGGCAGTCCTACCAAATCCAGAGCGTCTTTGACGGCATGATTGTTTGGCACACCCCGCAGGGTGGCAAAGATACGCAAGTTTTCTGTGCCGGTCAGATTGGGATAAAAGCCGGGGGACTCGATCAGACTGCCAATACGGGGCAGTAACTTCTTTTCGTTTCCCTGCAAGGACTTTCCCCAGATTTTGACCTCCCCGGAAGTCGGATTTGTTAAGCCCAACAGCATCTTCATGGTCGTGGTTTTTCCGGCTCCGTTTCTCCCCAGCAGACCATAAATTCTCCCACGCTTCACATGGATATTTAAGTCAGCCACACTCTTTTGTGAGCCGTATTGCTTCGTCAGATTTTTTGTTTCAATGATGTAATTTGTGTTCATATTCAAACCTCCTGTTCTACAAGGTATTCTATCACGCCAACCTTGCATTAACCTTGCCGCAACCTTGCATTAACCTTGCAATTTAGAATCCGGCTAAAATGACAAGGGTTCCCGCCGCAAGGACGGGAACCCGCTTAAATCTCCAAAGGAAAAAGCAACATAAATTCAGTTCCTTTTCCCGGTACACTTTCAACTGTTATATTTCCACCCATCTTTTCTACTAACTGATGGACAATAGAAAGACCAAGACCGCTGCCTTTTTCAGACCGCCCCTTATCACACTTATAAAGCCGTTCAAAAATGTGTTTCAAATCTTCTTTTTCAATCCCCACACCATTATCCGCCAGCAGCAGCTCCATGTGATTTTCCTGCTTTGACAGGGCAATTTTAATTTTGCCCGCATGGCTGTGAGCAATTACATTTTGAATGAGATTATTGATGATCCTCATATAGCTGTCCATATCCAATCTTACCCGGACAGGCTGTTCGGGAATATCAATGTCATAATCGACCTGTTTATCCTCAAAAATAGGTATCCAGTCGATCAGGATATTTCTTGTCAGCTCTGCGGCCTCAACAGGCTGGATTTCCAAAGCGAACTCGTCGGAATTTAACTTGAACCAGTCAAAAAGCACATCAATATATTCTTTCAGATCGTGAGCTTTCCGGCGGGCGGTTTCGATATAATCATCCCGATCTTTCCCTGTAACAAGCCCTTTATGTGCAGCGTCAAGATACCCAATAAGGGTTGTAAGGGGCGTCCGAACATCGTGGGAAAGGCTCGTCATAAGCTGGCGATTGGTTTCTTCTGTCTGCCGGACAATCGAAAGTCTGCTTTCATAGGACACAACGATCTCATTGATTTCATAGGCAAGAGGCGCTGTCAGTTCATTTGTTGCAGACAAAATACGCCGGTTGCCATTTCCGTTTTTCACATCAACCAGTGCATCGGTCATTTCTGCGATTTGCTTTTTTACGCGCCGAACGAGAAAGATGGAGGTCAGCACAGCCAAAACAGCAATCCCAATGGACAAGAAAACGATGATTTCCATGCTGGCTACACCTCCTTATTAAACCGGTAGCCAATCCCTTTGACCGTTTGGATATACTTTGGACTGGAAGGATTGACTTCTAATTTTTTACGAAGCCGGCTGATGATCGCCATAATGTTACTGTCATCATAGAAATATTCTTCGCCCCATACTTCCTCATAAATCTGCTGTTTTGTTAAAATCTTTCCTTGATGCTTTGCACAGTACAGGAGCAGATCAAATTCCTTTGGTGGAAGTTCAAAAGTGCCGTTTTCCGTCGTAACAGAACGATTTTCAAGGTCAATCTGCAATCCATCAAAATCCAGTTTTTGCGCAGCTCCGATTTGCTGATTAAAGCGGGTGTAGCGGCGAATGAGGGACGCAATACGGGCAATCAGTTCGTCCATGTCAAACGGCTTTGTCAGATAATCGTCCGCACCGGCCCGTAACCCTCGCACTTTAGAAGCACTGTCATTTTTGGATGTGAACATCAAAATCGGCAGGCTGTTTTCTTTGCGGATTTCTTCCAGCGTTTCAAAGCCATCCATACCAGGCATCATCACATCCAGCACCACAAGCTGGTATTCCTGCTCTTTTAATTTCTGCAAGCCCTCTTTTCCAGTATTACAAAAATCAGCTTCTATATGTTCCGATTGCACACTGCGTTTAATCAAAGCACACAGTTCTCTGTCATCATCTATAATTAAAATTTTATTCATGGCTCAGCTCCTTCCCTTGTTTTGTCCGGCCATCAATCGGCTTCTCTGCAGTTTTGGGGATCAGCCAAACACCGGCCATTTTCACAGCGCCGTGGATACGCCCACCCGCACAATAATAATTTACCCTGCGAGGTGTCACGCCCCACTGTTCGGCGGCATCTTTTAGTGTCATATAGTCCATTTTGCACCTCCATAGGACATATTATAGTTCCTTATCTCGAATAATACAAGCTGACTATTGTGATTATGCTTACATAAAGAGCCGCAGATCATCTCTGACCTGCGGCTCCGTTCTCCTATTAACCTGTTAAGTATGTATCCCGTATTTCGCCGTTTGGATGTTCTCTTCGCCATGCAGGATTACCCCGCCGCAGGTCTTGGCACCCTGTACCATGTAGCCCTCAAAAAAGAAGCTGTAAGGCAGGTAATCATCCGTCAGGACGATGCGTTCGTAGTTGTACCAATTAAAATGCTGATCCAGAAACTTTCCCAGCTTGTGCCGCAAGATAGGATTCCCCACTACGGCCTTGAGATTCTTCCTGCTGTGAAACTCCAGCTTTGGCCTGTTCTGTTCCGGAATGGACAGCAGCCGCCACCGTGTTCCATCGGCGACTTCTTCCTCACCTGCCGCATATGAGCGAAACGGCTCATATGGCAGCCTGACCCGCTCGGTATAACCGGAAACGTTGTCTCTGCCAGCATCCTTCAGCCATGTGAAGGAAAGCTCCAGCACTTTGGCACCGCCTACTGCATCACACAGCCGCAGTTCTGCATAGGAATGGATATCTTTGGTGATCAAATACTTTTTCTCCTCCAACCGCTGCAATTCCTTTTTCAAAATAATAAAGCGCTGCGGTGAGCAACCTTTTCTGGAACAGGTCTTGACGGAAATGCTATCTTGATTCACATAAACTGTTGCCATTGTCCTATTATTCATAATACACCTCATTTCTGCTATTTGCCTCTGCTTGATGCATGGCAGTCTGCATGACCAGGAAGGGGTGCTCTACATACTCCTCTTTTGCTGAGGTATATGCCGCTCCACCCAAAGAGTCCAGATACTGCCATCCGTTTTTGGATTTTGAGATGTACACATAGAACGGTGCAAGCACATACTCATCCCGTTCATAGCAGCCCAGATACCGTCTTGCAAGTACTGCCACAACACCCAGCTCTGCCGCTTTCTGTGTTGTCAGGGAAACTGCCAGTTTCATTACTTCCTCTTTTTCAATATCATTGAGTCCGAAAGTATAGATACTCTCCAGGAACAGCACAGGCTTCTCACTGGTGACAGGCTTTCCGATATCCATGTTCTCCTGCGACAGATCAGCAAAAGAAAAATCGACGGCAGGCGGTTTTTGAAATGCACCTTTTGTCAAGCGGAGACAGGCACGAGCCACCACCGCTTCATCCTTTTTCACAAGGACAATCTTCTTATTAGAGTCAAAGGCAGCTAACAGGCACTCCCTCTGGCTTCCAGTACGGTAAGACAAGCAGGTACTATGAGGAAGTTCACCAAGCCGCAGAGTGTGGTAAAAATCATCCACCTCTTCTGCCCAAAATGCACCTCGCGCCAACGAAAGATTTTTCTTCCAGAGGCTCTCCTGCATCTCGCTGACAGGGTAGCGAATCTCACGCTGCAGGTCACCAGCAAAATATTTGAGTTTATAGAACTGGCCCATCAATTCAGCCTGTACGATCCGTCGCAGCGCTTCAACAGCCAGCTCCTGCCCGTCCAGTTCCCCATAGAGAGCGCATACCATAGCCGCGCCACCCTGCAGTAAAAATTCCGTGACAGTCTCCCGGTTCTGCTCCACAAAATCGTCCGAAAATGCCAGTTTTTCTTTTAGATCCAGCCAGTCTGCATCTGTTGTCAGAATATCTTTCCGCACCTGCTTCCAATCCGTCATTTCCAAAAGAGCCTTCATATTATTGAGGGCAAATACCGCATCCGACTCTGTAGTGAAATCCGGTATGAATGCCTGCAGCTGCGTATAGTGTTGTAGCAGCCCCATGGCAATCCGCCGGGTCAGCCCACAGATATGTCCAAATGAACCCCGATACCATTCGCTAAACGGCCTTTCCAACAGACATTTTCCAAGCTGCTCCAACTCTGCATCTCCTGTATATTGGCTGACCAGATCCCGTTTTATCAGCTGCCGCAGTGTCAGCAAACGCTGATCTATGGAAAGAGGTGTCAGCATAGTGTATAACCGGACATAAACCTCTTTCTGATGCCAAAGCTGATACATTTCCTCAAAGGTGTACTGCTGCCCTTCTTCCAGAAGCGTAAAAAAGCTGTCGCTGCGGTTCACAGAATCGCTGGCTTTCAAATTCTTCAGCGTCAGGGAATTGATGTTACAGTGCTCACAAAAGCCCGGCTCAAACAATAGAGAGTATCGCCCCAAGGACAGGAACACTTCACTGTTCTGATTCACCAATTCCAAAAAATGCTTTTTTCTATGCTCCACCGCATAAATGAGAATTGAAAACTGGAATTGCCGGACAGCATTAAAATCCAGATGGAGCCTGCCGGCATACAGAGCATTCAGATAACTCAGTTGGTTGCATAAAATTTCTTCCCTCTGTTCCTTGCTCAAAGGATGTGGCTGGGAGATAAACCAGTTGAGGTCATATTGTCCGGCATGGTTGTCCAGCCAGAGGTCAAAAAAAGCAGACAAATCCTCTGCGTCATATTCAAATACAGCCAACAGCCGGCGGAATTTTCCTACATCGGTCATTTTCATCCACCGGAGAGCTTTCAGGCGTTCTACTGACAGAAACAGCCGCACACCATACCGATAAAGCAAGATGCAGACTCTCTGGAGCGGACGATTCTGTTCCAACAGTTCCAGAGCTTTCCGTTCATTTTGATGCCAGAAAAACAGATACGAACCAAGAAACGGCTGCCGCATCATATCCCGCTGGTGCTCCGTCAGCATGGAAAGTCCCTTCCACTCCGCAATGGGAAAAGTCTGCAGGTTATCCAATATGACCTGCTCCTCTTCTTCATACATCACAAAGGGAAAATAGTATTTCAGGTATTCAAACCTCAGGGAAGGCAACAGTTCCAATTTCATGACTGCCAGCACCTGCTCTTGGGAATACGCTGTCAGTCTCTCTCCATACCCGTCTGCCGACTCTAAGGCTGAAGCAATTTCTTCATCGCCAATCTCCTGCCTGCACAACGTACCATAGAGCGCTGCAAAGTCCGGCACCCGAACCAGTTCTTCCTGTATCCGCTTTGTCTTTCGGATGTGCAGCCGTTCCTGTAATTGAAGTGTCTCCACCTGTCCACATGCCTGCGCTATGGCATCCTCTGAAAAGCTGCCTGTAAGCGTCGGAAGCAATCCGTCATCTTTCATTCTGGTCAATAGGGTCAGATGTTTTAATGTATTTCTCATGCTGCTTCACCTCCGATCATTGTCAGTACCATATTCAAAATCTCATGCCTTGGCCGGGGTTCAGACTCTACCAGTTCACCACACAGCTCAAAAAAGGCGTGTGCATCTTTGGCATCCATTGTCTGCACACAACCGGCGGGCCATTCCACCAACTTATCAAATGCCATATCCAGTACCTCTTTCTTCTCATCCCTGTAATAATATCCCCCTATGAATTTCACAAGAGATTCGGCGCTGCCGTTATAAAGTTGCTGCAGCTTTTCCCGTTTCTGTATGGTCCGTTTTTCCTGCTCCAGTCGTTTTTCCTGCTCCTTTCTCTCAGCTTCGGCTCTGTGCTCATCCTCCAACTCTTCCTTGGAATAGAATGTTTCCTTCAGCCGGTTGATTTCATAGCCGTTATACTCCCTGTGGAGCAAAAACTGCCGCAACACCGCTGCCAGCGCTTTTTTATCATAAAGGCGTTGGATCTCCGGTGCTTTTAAGGCACTTAAAACGAAGTCCTCATATTTTTCCGGCTCAGTCTGGAAAACTGAACGCTCCACCCAGTCATAGAGCTGTCGATGCTGCTCTGCAGATAGGAATGGACGGCTGATGTATGTTTTATATTCCCTTCTGCTGTAATACCCCTCACTCCTGACAAAGCATTCGTGAAAGTAAAACCGCTTGCCAAATATCGTTTGAAGTTGGGAAAAAGTGTACTCAGCCAGTAGCCTCTCTACAAACCGGAAACACCTCCAACTTGAAATTCTCAGGGCATACTCCCGCAGCAGTTTCAGTTGTGGCGCATCTTCACCATCTTGCCGATGCTGCTTGAAAAACTCCCATAGATTGATTTCCTTCTTTTCCACCAGAAAGGCAAATGCCCGCCTACCGTTCGTATGCCAACTTCTGAAATATTCTCCATAGTCAGCTCCGGTCAGTTCCTGATATCTGGAAAGCCACTGTTTCAAAGGGATCGTCTGCCTGGAATGCAGCATCTGCAGGGTAAACAACTCCATGTAGTTATCCCGCTCCAGTTCCTTCGCCAGATTATCGTACTGAGGATCAAACACATCAAATCGGTACGGAAAATCCTTCTGTATCGTTTGATTCATCCATAACAGTGTTTTCGGTGCTGTGGGGTTCAAACCATATTGAACCGCTTCCCAGAGTCCCTGAAATCCTTCGTACTTGACCGTAAAGCTGTTATAGAACTGAAACAGCCAGCCAAGATACTCGTAAAATTCTTCCGAAAAATCCTTTGGAGCATTCAGAAGCATCCGCCCACACGCTGTTGCGATTTTCTCGGCAGTGATACTCTTGGAACTCAACCGGTCCGGCAGCCTGTCCGCCCATACAGCGAGAGAGTTTGCCAAAATGATTTCATCGCAGCGATACCCTGCTTTAGTCAAAACCGAAAATTCGCGGCTGTCGGGCTTCATATTCATATACGGCAGTTTCATCAGCGTGCGCAGCACCAGGTCGGCTTTCCCGCGGTACCTCTTTGCCTGCTCTGCATAGAACCGGATGAACCATTCCAGCACACCAAAATCATATACCAGTGAAAGTGTCAGATTTTGTGTGAATAGATGACTGAGTTGGGTATGCATCACCTCATAGCCGCGTTCCCTATCATCAAATAACGACAGTACAAACAGGGCTTCTTCCGTTCTCGTACACTCCCTTTCTGCCAGTTTCTCCAACAGGGCATGGCGCTGTGCCGCATCTGTTTCCAGAAGATACAGAGCGCCCTGCAGGTACACATCTTCTCCGGCAGACCGCCGCAATTTCTGGAGGAATGCTCCCCGCTGATTGCCCACAAACATATTGTCAGACTGGATCGCACAGGTATTTCCCAGCGCCAGGGCCAGAGCGCGGAGAACCCGGACATCATTGCCCAGTTTTTCCTCAAACCGCTCCAACACCTCGCCAGGATAACGCAGATGATATGGTTCAAAATAGCCGGACACATCCGTTTCCACCTGCCATATCTGCATCGCCCTTGTTTGTCGGTAAGTCCTTCTCGCCGTATCGTCCTGAGAAGTCTGTACTACCAATTCGGCAAAGGCATGGTAAAGCTCCAAATCAATAGCCCTCTGATATACCCGGTAAACCGGTATCCTGTCGATATGCATTAAAATCCCTCCTACTTGAAATCTTCCATAAAAGATATGGGGAGAGAGCCGCAACATGGCTCTCTCCCCATTGATCAACTGACAGCATACCGATAGTATGCTATATTTTCTTACTCAGCGCCGGCCATGCTGAAGAACTCCGCAGGTGACAGCACCGTAACGCCCAAATCCCTGGCCTTGGATAACTTGCTGCCGGCATTTTCGCCACAGACCAGATAATCCGTCTTCTTGGACACCGAGCTGCCGGCATGGGCGCCCAGTGATTCAATCAGGTCATTGATTCCGTCCCGGGTGTAGGGTTCCACCTTGCCGGTAACTACGATAGTCTTTCCCACAAAGGGATTATCCTGCTCCCTGTCTTCGCTGTGTTCTACCACAGCAGGCTTTTGAATATTCATCATAGTCTGTAACTCCTCCCAAATACAAAAATTATCTTCTACACAGAACCAGTCGTGGATATTGTTATGCAATGTCTCCCCGAAATCCGGAAGCTGCCGGAAATCATAGCCGCCATAGACCGCATCCCGAAACTCATCCAAATCATAGTGGAACACACGACCCAATACCTTGCTGGCAGTGTTGCCGATCATAGGAATATCCATAGAAATCAGATACCGCTCAAAGGTGGTGTTTCGGCTCTGTTGGATAGCGTCCCAAAGGCGCTGCCAGGACTTTTCACCAAACCCATCCATGCGGACGATTTCAGCCCGGTAACGATCCAGACGGTAAATATCCAGATAACTATGGATAAATCCCTGACCGATGAATTTTTCCAATGCAGCCTCCGACAGCCCTTCAATGTCCATTGCCTTCTGGCTGACAAAATGGACGAACTTTTTCAGCCGACGTGTCTCGCAGTCAGGGTTATCACAGTACAGCGTCTTGATGATGCGATCCTCGCCATTTTCGCCCTTTCCACTTGATTCATGGATGCGGGTAGGCTGTCCACAGCAGGGACAAACACGGGGAATCGTATCCACCATAGAGAAGCCGCCTCTGTCCAGATTTTCTTCCACGTGGGGAATGATCATGTTTCGTTTGCTTACCAGAATCCGATTTCCAGCCATCAGTTCCAGATCCTCAATAAAGGACAGGTTGTGCAGACTGGCCCTGCTGACCTCACAGCCATCGATTTCCACCGGCGTAAACACTGCTACCGGAGCAATCTCTCCAGTTCTGCCCGGCGTCCATTCGATGTACTGCAGCAGGCTCTCATGCAGGTCATCTTCAAACTTATAGGCCAGACCGTCCTTATAGTGATGTCCGGTGCGGCCGCAGCTCTGGGCATAGGCGATGTCGTTAAACGAAACCACGATACCGTCAATGGGGATATCTTTGTCAGTGGCATATTGCCGCAGCTGATAGATACCGGCTTCCACATTTTCCAGCGTCAGTTTCTGCTTTGTGACCAGATACTTACAGGGCTGGAACCCCAACGCGCGCAGTTCCCGTAGCTTATCTGATTTCCGGGTCAGGTGCGGAAAGCCCTCCAGCACACCAAACGGCATGAAAACCAGCCGACGCTCCTGGCATATCTTGGCATCCATCAGACGGATGGAACCGGCAGCCAGATTGCGGCCGTTTTTATAGGGCTTACCGCTGCTGTCCTGTAGGCTGGTCTTCAGTTCCTCAAAATCACTGGGTCTGATAAAGCCCTCGCCCGTCACAACCAGTCTCTCTTTGTAGGTGATGTGGGAAGGGATACCGCTGATGGCTCGGGTGTTATGGGTAATGATCTCCCCTTCGTCACCATCGCCACGGGTAGCCGCCTCCAGAAGTTCTCCATTCTCATAGGTCAGCTTTACAGTCAAGCCATCCAGTTTGAGCATCAGCATCACCTGCTGCTCACCCATGAAATTCAGAAGATCCATACTGCTCTTAGTCTTATCCAAAGACAGCAGCGGGATCTCATGTCTGGTTTTCTCCAGCCTGCTCACCGCAGGATAGCCTACTGTCTGGGTTGGCGAATTTGCCATTTGGATTCCCGTTTCCTGTTCCAGCTCTTTCAACTCGTCAAAGAGTCTGTCATAGACCTCATCTGACACACTGGGAGCGTTGCGGTTATAATACTCATCCCGATAACGGTTGAGCCGGTCATTCAAGTCTCTCTGCTTTTCAAAAATATTCCGTTCCATTATGCTGCCTCCTTTTCAAGTACCCGGAAGGACATAACCAGTTCTTCTTCCGTATGCTTCTGTTCACTGTCGAAAACACTGCAAACACCGTCTGCAAACTGCCAGTGGGCGGCTCTGCCCCACCAAAGGATCGGGCCGCGGCCGCCGTTGCCTCTGTTGGCAGACGCATCTGGCTGATTCGCTACGGTACTATAAAAGCCCTGCGTGTTTACCAGCGTAATGTTCCGTATCTGCCCAATACATTCCGGCCGACAGTGATCCAATATCTCCAACTGCGTCCCTTCCCGAAGTGTCCTGCGCAGCTGATTCAGGTTTTTGATCATGCAATTTTCTCCTTTCCCCGCCCCACAGGGCAATCCTGCTGTGCGGTATGCAGCCCATTTCTGCCGGCTGCATATCTGCCAAAATTCAATTCATGGACAATACGCTGAATGGCGTCATCATCGTCCCACGCTGCGTGAAGCGTATTCCGCTCTGGCCCGGCTCCCACATGGACACATACCTTTTCACTGCCAACCTGCAGCAGCACATCCTGTCGCCTGGCGCAAACCACTGCCAGATTTCCAATTTGTTTCATGCTCTGCTCCTTCCTTCTTCATCAATGACCGGACGCCCTCAAGGACGCCCGGCCATTCTCATTTTGTCACGCTGCAGCAGCCAATGCCGGAGACTGGATGCTATCCGTGTTTTCCATCAGGTCAGCCATCAGCACATCCGCCAAAAGCCTTCCTGCCAAATGGCCGGTATGAATGATGACCCGATCCTTCTTCAACTGGATAAACTCCTTCTCACGAAGAATCCTGCTTTCCGCAGCCAGCGCCTTGTCGCTTTCTGTCAGCCTGGCAGTAATCACCCGCTGCCACTTCTGCAGAAACTCGGTCGCCTGCTCAATGTCCTTCTTCTGCCGGTCATATTCCGTCCGTTTCTGCCGCACTGTTCCATCTGGCTCCACTTCCAGCGTGTAATAGGCATGGAAAGGATCAGCCGTTTTACGCAGAAACATCACAAAGCTTTCTCGCCGCTCAATCCGGTCCCAGTAGCGGTCACTGCTGCCTGCACAGTGATGGAGCGCACGCCCCTCGGTAATAATGTCCAGAATACCGTCTGGCACCACTACCATGTAATCCGCATCGGCGTACTCATATTTCGCTTTGATTTCCTGACAGATAGCATTAACATGGGGGAATTTCTCCTCCATCTCCTCGGCCTGCAGTTCAATATCCTTCTCCTGGCATTTGAGCACCAGATCATCGTGGCGCCGCCGCAGTTTTCTGGTGCGATATACGATCTCATCATATACATCCATGTGCAATTTCTTTGCCATGGAAAGATAATCCTCCCAGGTACGCAATACCTCATGGCTGTTTCTCCGGAAGGATGGCATCTGACGCCGTACATAGTTATAGACCTGCACCATGCTCATGCGGTCAGCAATGAACTGGACATCCCTGGGGCTAATGTTCTGCTGACACATCCACAAAAGGACATTATCTGGGATTTCCCTGTCGGTGCCCTTTTCATATTGCAGCCACCGCAGCAGATCACAGCCTCCATTATGGAGCCGAAGTCGCTGAAACCTCCTGCTGTCAAGGCCCAGAGCTTTAATCAGACTCCCGGCACTATGGTTTTTGATTAGTTCACTGACTGTTCCGCAGGAACTGAAACATTCCTTGGTAAGCTTCGGCAGGTTCACCTTGCTGATCTGCTCCATTTGCGGTATCCGTTCAAGCACTGCCAGATATTTTTCCGGGTCAACACTTTTCTGCTTCCGAATCCAGTTGACCAGCCCTGTGCATCGAAGTTCCTTCTGTTCCAGAGTTGGCAGCGTTTTTCCATAGACCCGTCCATCATGTGAACCAGACCAACTATAAGAACAGGGGCTTCCGGAAATCCAGCGCATATTTCGCTGTTTATACAGACCCCAATAGTAGGTTCTTGGTTTTCTTTCCCGGTCATAAATCGTGCGCCGGATTTCCTGACAATAAAGCTTGGAGTTTGGAAGGCTTTCTTTCCCATATGTCCGGTCAGCCTGAAATTCACGAACTACAAAACCGTCTTTGCATCGCTGGATTAGGTAGGCAAAATGTTTTTCTGTCTGCATATACCCCGCTCGTCCATAGGCTTTGAATACCACCGGATGTCGGCAGCAGCTACAGCGGCCTTGTTGATTGTGATGGGGATGCACCTTGATCGGCACTTCCTTTTCGCAGTAGGTACAGTAACCTGTTTTGGCGCCGCCCTTTTTGTAGTGGTAGTAAATGTAATTTTGCCGGATGGCAACCTTATCCACCCAGCGGTTCCAGTCCTTGGGAAGCTCCGGCACCTGTTCCATATCCTTATCCCATGGATCAGTTTCCCGCCGGTGCCGCTGTTCGAGCTGTTCCTCACGCACATTCCGCTGAAACTGCCGGATTGCCTCTACCGCTTTTTTATTGATGTTCAGATATGCCTGTATAGATGTCTCATCTTCCTCGCTGACCCAGTAGGCTTTGGTATACCAGTATCGGCGCTTCCAGTCCAA
Source organism: Butyricicoccus sp. AM27-36 (assembly GCF_003480945.1). Classification (NCBI taxonomy): domain Bacteria; kingdom Bacillati; phylum Bacillota; class Clostridia; order Eubacteriales; family Butyricicoccaceae; genus Butyricicoccus; species Butyricicoccus sp. AM27-36. Next base: position 92,623 of record NZ_QUJR01000001.1, on the reverse strand, counting down.
TCTGTCCAGTTTGGCCTCACACCATTTCTGGTTCAGGCTATTATAAGTAATAAATTGCCGCTTTTCTTTATCCAGATACACTTCGTAAGCTGGGCTATTCCCGTCTATGCGAAGATGCTCTGGGAAAAAGAAAGCCACCTTCAATATCCCATCCTGCGTGATGCATCTCAGGTAAACATAATACTCACAAACCTCCTGAACATATCCGTAGGCGATTTTTTCTTTTCTTGGCAAGTCTGACGCCGCGATCTGCTTCATCTCATCCGTCGCTGTCAGCTTGGGAAGTGCCATCAGGGCTCTTTTTTTCATCTCAATTCACCGTCCTTCTTGTCAAATCCACGCCATACCACACATCCGGCAGTAATGTGACACCATCAATTTGTCCTACAGCAACCTGTACGATACTTTCCGAATCCGGCGCTTCCTTCGCAAAAGCAAGGATGTCTCCCAGTCTGCCGGTGGCAACGGGGTCTTTCCCCCGTACCACCGCATAACCGCAGTTCGCCATTGCCCGGTTGGCTGCCACATGGGAACTCCACACCCTGCGCGGGTGATCTACCATGTAGGCCAAACCATGTAAAAACAGCTCCTCTTTGGTTAGCCGCTTAATCACAGTCAACTCCGTACAGGCGATTTTGGAGTCATGCTCATCTTCATCGATGTCGCCGCCGGCGTTGACAATATAATATTCCGAATGCTCCAGGCTGGAATAATAGCTAAGGCAGTCGAGCGGATTTTCCGCACAGTGAAATCCATTTTCCCTGCAATTTGCTTTTTCAGTCGTATTGAGCCCCATCACAAACTGATAGCCACGGCATATCAGCCCGGGGCGAAAACCCTTATAAGCAATCATTCTGCATTTTTCCTCCTTTGCCGGCTCAGCCTGCCTTTGCCATCCCAAAATCCAGCAGCGACATCTGCCCATCCTGAGAAGGCTTTTTTTCCTCCTGCTTGGGTGCCGCCTTGGGTTCCGTCTTTTTCTTCTCTGCCGCCTTCTTGGGTTTGCTCTTTGCAGAGGACTTCCCAGCATACGGCTTGGGAACAAACTTCTCCTCATCCTCATGGTCTTCCTTGGCATCAGGGTCACGGAAATAATCTTCCGCCCACTGATAGCACATATCATCCGGCACATCGCAGCCATATGTCTGCTGTCCGGGACCAGGGCGGGTTCCGCTTGCTTTTAGTTCATCCTGCACATAATCCCATGCCTTTCGGTTGATGTACTGGAAACAGCGGATCATGTTCTTTTTCGGATGCATCGTCAGACGGGCAAACGCCGTATCTTCCATACAGAGCATCTGGATATGCTCGGACACACATTCCTTCATATTTCGCCGTGTCAGTTTTTCTACATCGGTACTCACCCTCTGGGTAGAGGCCGCGATTACTTCTTCATCACTCATCGCTTCCAGACGGGCGATTTGCTCCTGCTCCGCGGCTTTCTTCGCCTGCTGTTTGGCGTCAAATTCCGCTTTGCGCTGGGCTTCAGCCGCCTCATGCTCCGCACGCTTTTTTTCTTCATCTTCTGCGGCGGGCGGTTGTGCCGAATTCCCCTCCTCAGCAGACTTCTCTTCCCCAGCAGGCGCTACTTCATCCGCAGGTTCCTCCTCTGCATCAGCCAAAGCAGTCTCACCGGCAGAAACCGAAGCCGCCGATACTGGGACAGTGTCTGTACCTACAGGCGGCACAGGCAAAGATTCCATCTCCTCCAGCTCAAAGGCTTCATCATCCTCAAAGGCTGCAGACGAATCGAACATACTGTTTTGCTGCTCCATTGCTATTTCTGAAAAAACACCCATTGTAAAATCTCCTTTCGCAAAAAATGGCATGGAGTAGGCCGTTATGACCCTTTCCATGCCATTGTGTGTTGCTCACAGCACATATAAAAGTGTGCTGAAGCTGTCAAAACAGTAGCAGACCACGCCAGTATACTGCCTTGACCATTCCTTGATTTTGTCCTGCACCTCCTGCGCAGTCTTTTGATTGCTCATGTTCCAGGGTGGAGGTACCGTTACGGTAAAGTAGCCATTCTCCAGACAACTTCTGACATCTGCCGGAAGATTGGAGCACTGCTCATACAGTGCTGTAATCTGGCTTTTCTTCTTTTCTGCAATACGCATCTGACCCCTATCCCTTCATTCCTGTTTTTGAGCAGGCTCCGGAAGTCTTTTACACAAGAATGGGGAGAAGCGTACCGGCGCAAAATCCCGGCAGTCATTCACATAGAAGTATGTGCGTTTGCCTTGGCAGTCCAGTTCCACCACATCAGATGGAGCCAACGGACGGCCTCTGTAATCTTCCGGCAAATGCTCATTAAAGTCCAGGAACAGGCGCCCCAGCACTTCCATGTCATTCTGCCCCTTTGGGCAACAGACCTCTGCGCTCCATACCGTCTGATAGGCGGCAGCAGGCGGCTGTTCATATCCAGCCTTACGCAGTGCATCCAGTTGCTTGAACGCGAAAGGTACCGTCTGTGTCTCACCCAGGCAAAGCTGGTAAATGCAAAACCTCCGGAAAACTCTCTGGCTGTCCAGAAGATCCTTCAGCACCTGATTGCCCTGAGCAAGAAATATCTGATACTCTTCCTTTGTCAGCCCCAGATACTCTGTCAGGTCCAAATCTTTCTCCGCTCTGGTGTGCCAAAGCTCGACGCAGCCATCTATATAAGTAAAATCACACTTACCGCACAGATATTGCTGCTTAAAATTCATTCTCTGCACCTCCTTTTCCCTCTGTTCTTTCTCCCGAAGGGCAAGCTGCCAATCATCAAACCCTTTATAATTCGGATTCCAGGTCAGCCGACGACATGCCATTCCATTTTTTCGGGCCATCAGATAGATCTTAGATGCCCCATTAGAGGTCATTTGGTTACTGTACTTATCCATATCATGAGCCTCAATGATCTCCTCAGTGCCATTCTGTGCCAACAGTGCAAACAGCGTATCCAACTGGCTGGTGTTGTTTGCGCCGGCAATCGCCGCAAAAGTCCGGTTTGTCAGGCAGTGTGAGATGTCTGCTTTCAGCAGTCCCTCAATGACATAGACCACCCGAGCAGATGGATTGCCGATAAAATGTACCGGGCTCCCGGATGTGACACCCATATTTTTGGACGAGGACGAAAACCAGATGTATTTGGCTCCTGACTTATCCGGTGGATCATCTTTTTGCTTGAGCGGACTATCCAAAAGTATCTGCAGGCCATGTATCATACCGTCGTATCCCACAGCTGGAATCAAAATCCCTGCGTTTTTTCGGTAGAAGTTCATGGTCCAGCGCCCGCTGTCATCCAGATAAAAGCCGGGCACCCCCTCCACCTTGCATCCCTGTTTCATCAGCCGCTCGGTAATGGAGCGGCAAAGGAAAGGGGGTGGAGTGCTCTTGAACCCAATCCGGTCGATCTGTTCATCCGACAGTCCCCGTTTTGGGGAGTGCAGATGGTTGCGGTGGGCAGGCTGAAGAGGCAGCATAGCGAGCAGCAGCGAAAGCGTTTGATGAATTTCCTGTCCGCTGGCCCGTTCTGCTTGCTGCACTGTTTTTAGTTCGCCCCTCCTCTCATATCCGGCAAGGTCGGTCTGAGTCCCCGAAACCGGGGACCCAGTGCCAGCCTGCTGGTTTCCTGCCATCTCATATCCAGAGTTCGGCCGTTCCCTGTGAAAATCGTTGCACAGGGCTTCTCCTATCTCCCAATACGCATCGGATGTAGTCGTATTGTTTAGCCGCGCATAAAGCGCAAGCATACCGCCATGCTCATCACAATAATTGCACCGCCAGACATTTTTGACGAAATTCACATTCATCTTGCCGCGGCGGTCACCACAAAACGGGCAATCCACATATACACTGTTTGCCTGTCGGCGTCTGATTCGTAGATGTAGAAGTTCCACTACATCCATAATACCGAACGGAAAATCTCCTGGATATGAGTCCATCTGTTCTCCCTCCCTTCTTGGCCCCATAGATGGGGCTGCTTATCATCCGGCTTTCTGTGCGGCCATACCATCGAGCATGATCTGCGCCGCAGCACGAACGATATTGTTGGTGCTCTTGTTGCCTGGGGTGAGGTAGAATTTCAGACTCACCGGACGCTCCTTGGCAACTGTTGCCATGGTCTTTCCTTTGCTCAGACCGCTATCCACCACCACATTCTGCGCTTCTTCAAAGGTCATTACCTTCAAGATGTCTTCTACCGGAGTGCTCTCCGTATAAGAAGGCGCCACAGGCTGATCGGGTGCTTCCTGTTGGACAACAGGCGCCACAGGCAGTTCTTCCGGTTCATCCGATTGGAATACGGAGGCGGCCGGCTGCTCAGACGCATCATCCTGTTTTGGACTGCTATCCAATGTAACCTCGCGGCTCGGTACCGGCAGCTCCATATTGGGAGCATTCTCCTCTACCTTGCCGGCAGGCAGTGTATCCATATTCTCCTTCTCTTCTGCAGCCATCTGCTGGACAGTGGGCTGTACCGGAGAAACCGGGGACTGTTCATTCTGAACCGGCTTTGCCGCAGGTTTCTGAATAGGCGCCGGACGAGCAGGCGCATTACGGCGCTCTACGGCGTTCTGAGGCGTTCTCTCCAGCTGGGCATGAACTTCCCCACCAGATTGCCGCAGCGCCGCTCCAGGGGCTTCTACGGGCCTCTGCGCCGCATTTGGCATCGGTTGCTGGATATGAGCTGTCCCGGAAAGCGGAATACTGCTTCCAAACACCTTGCCCGTACTGTCAACAGCAACATCGGCAAACTGCAGACCAAAACCGGCATCCGACAGCGCAGCACTCAATGCCTCATCCTGGGCAGCCTGCACATAGTCGGTACCTTCTTCCGCACTGTGCTGCGAGATGTAACTGCTAATGGGCTCTGCATCACTGCGGTCCAGATAGACTCTGGCCTCCATAATCGCAAGCTGTTCCGTGATCCGCAGGGTAGTCAGTTTCATGCGGCCCTGGGGGTGGCGCAGACGGAACCACAGTTTCTGATAAGGCAATTCCAACTGCAGCATTTCCTCATTTGTCTTTCTGGACACCTTATGGCGCAGAAATTTGAGCGGGTCAAAGCCCGGCACCTTGTTCAGTTCTGCCACTGCCGGAATTGTTTTGTACATCATAGGCATCGGATTACTTTTTTCGTTCATGTTGGAAACTCCTTTCTGACATAAAAATAGGAGACGCCAAGTGCTATTTCTGCATCTGACCTCTCTTTTTTAACTTGCGTTCTTCAATTGTTCTTCCAATGCAGCTGGAATGGGGATACCGGCTTTCTTTGCGTAGGCTTTGAAATACATCTGGATACGCATACCCAGCAGCGTATTTCGCTTTCCAATCTCATTACGATGGATTGCCATAAACAATACCTGTTTCTGCCCAATCAGCACCACCCGCTTTTTAGCGCGCGTGATTCCAGTGTAGAGCAGATTACGATACATCATGATAGTGTGCGCTTTGAGCAGCGGCATAATGACTGTTTCATACTCAGAGCCCATAGCCTTGTGGATCGTAGTAGCATAAGCCAGATCCACATTGCTCAAATCATCTACGCCATATTCCAGCGTCCTGCCAGCACCAAAATCCATGCCGATCTTTTTGCCCTGGTCAGTGTCCTTAATATACCGGATGAAACCCAAATCACCATTAGATACCTTTTCTGTGTTCTTGGTCTGCATGATGCGGTCATTGATCCGGAATATCTTGGGGCCAAACTTGATTTCCTCCTCCGCAGAGCGGAATGGGTTGACCAATTCACGAATGGTCTCATTCAGCTGTTCCGACGACGCGGCGCCTTCTGAACGGAAAGGTGAAAGAATCTGCACATTCTCAATGCCACTCTCCTGTATCTCCAAACAATACCGTTCTGTAATCTTTTCAGCGGTGTCTTCCTGACTATCACCAGACACGAAAACAAAGTCCGGTCCGTAAAACAGTTTGGTATTGCCCTCGTTGATAAATTTGGCATTATAGGCAATCAGACTATCCTTCGACTGACGGAAAATCTGATCCAGCACCGTTACTGGGACGATTTTGGTTTCGATGATTTCACGAAACACATTTCCGGCTCCTACGCTCGGAAGCTGATCTGGGTCGCCTACCAGCACGATTCTGGCATTTATCTTCATGCGTTCAAAAAATTTCTCAGCAAGCCACATATCCACCATGGAAAACTCATCCACAATGATTAAATCGGCCGACAGTGGCTCTGACTTTCTGTTCCGGCTACCCTCATCCTCTTCACTGGTCAGTCCCAGACCACTGTGTAATGTTCGGGCATCCTCAAAGCCGGTACTCTCCGACATCCTGCGGCTTGCCCGACCGGTAGGTGCCATAAGAGCAATTTTGCCATCAGGGTACAGCCGCCGGTAAACCTCAAGTATCGTCCGCAGCACTGTTGTTTTACCAGTACCAGGAGAACCCGTAATCACTGACAAGCCATGCCTAAATGCTGCATAGACCGCAGCCTCCTGCTGTGCAGACAAGCGCAGTCCCATTTCAACCTTGACCTGTTCCAGTACCGGCGCAATATGCTCTACTGGCATCTGGGCGACCAGACGCTGGGCGATCCGGCGCGCCGTTTCGTCCTCTTGGGCAAACACTCTGGGAAGATAGATATTATCCTTCACGGAAACGATTGCTCCATTCAGGATCATTTCCTGCATCATATCCCTGACTTCCTGCTGATGCAGGCGAAGCTCCGGTACAGGTATCTTCTCATTGAGCAGTTTCAGCGCTGATTTCTCCAGTTCTTCAGAACTGATGTACAGATGGCCTCGTTTACTCTTGCCCTCATCCAGCGCACAAAAGACAGCCCCTTTGATACGCATAGGGTCATGGAGATTGCCCCCGCTCTTTTGTACGATTGCATCTACCCGCCGAAATCCAAAGCCGGAGATCTGGCAAAGCTCAAATGGGCTCTTTTCCAAAATCTCTACGCTGGTCGGGCCGAAATATTGATATATTTTCAATGCCGTCTTGGGAGTAATCTTAAACGGTGCCAGCAAGGTCATAATTCCTTGGAGCATACGGTTTTCTGCATAAGAAGCTTTGATGTCCTCCAATTTATTTTCCGTAATGCCCCGGATCTCCAACAGCCGCTCCGGCTGGTGTTCCAGAATATCCAGTGTGTCCACACCGAACCGCTCCACAATGTCTGCGGCGGTTTTGGGACCAATCCCTTTGATAAGCCCGGAGGCAAGATAGCCCTCTACGCCGTTTTTTGTTCTGGGCACAATTTCACGCCACTGCTCCACCTGGAGCTGGACACCATACTTGCCTTTTGCCCATTCCCCATCCAGTTCCAACTCTACCGCATCTGTCCGTGGAATCTCATACCCCACAGCTGTAAAGCGGATCAAATGGTCTTTGTACCGCCTGTTTGACCTGGCCTCAGCTGGCACGCTCTGGTCTGCGGTTTTTACACTGACGATACAAAACTTATTGGCAGGATTATAAAAAATCGTCCCGTCGTAGGTACCAATACAATTCATCCTTTTTCACCTCACTAAGCGGCCTCCATAATCGAGGCTCTAACACTGAACCGTCTGGATTCGGATACTGTAACAAACTGTTCGTAAATATCCGGATGCTCCAGTTTCAACCGAAGCAGGTTATCCTTGTCGATGATGGACTTGCGAACAGGGGTATAGGTAACCGTATAGTTCACTCCCTCCTGCTCACAGACTGCAGTACAGCTGGTACCCATTTCCGCAATCAACAGCGCCTTCAGACGCTGAATATCCTTGTCGATTTCTTTGGAGTACACCTCTGCATTTTTCTTTTCATCCAGAAGCCGCAAATACTGCATGAGTTTTGCAGTCATATCCAGGTCGAGTGCAACGGCCGGGGCATTTTTATCTGCCGGGCCAAAGTGTTTGCGTGCGCTCTCAATAATCAAGGCCCCACTTTCTGTATAGGGCGGCGGCACATGGCGCTGCACATGGTTTTCCCAGAAATACTGCTCCAAAAAGACCATCTCAGCCTCATACTCGAAATCACGCTTGACCTCCCGGATAATAACTTCCTCCTCGTTGTTACCATACAGGCAGCAAAAGAAACATCGGTCAAGATCCGTTACTGCCATATAATGACGCCCCTGAGATTCATAGTAGACTGGAACAGTCTCCTTCCCATTCATCCACCAGTTATCTCTGGCATTATAGTTTGTGGTCTTGATCTCAAGGATCGCTGTGGTGCCATCCGGCAGTTCCACAAAGTAGTCCACATCAGCCAGCATCCAAGGATACTGTGGGTGCTGGAACATCTTTTTGATTTGGTAGACCCGATATCCGGTTTTCCGCTCGAATATCTTTGCTACCAGAGGCTCCAGCAAATGCCCCATTTCCATGGCAACCCAGTTGCCCTCATCATCTTCCACTGACGCTATGTTCAGTTTGTCGTAGTACAGATCCCTGGCTGTCCGGAATGGAGAAGTGCCAAAGATCGCCGATACATCGCTGCCGCCGATTCCACGGCGCCGGTAATCCAGCCAGTCTTCTTCTGAAATATCTGCCGTTTCTACCAGCACCAGCGGTTCATGCCGCTTTCGTTCAGCACTATTGCTGCCGGACATATCAAATCCCCCTTCGTGATCTTCGGGGCAAAATAACTGCCCTCGCCATTGGTGCAACATTTCGGGGCCGGAGCGAAGATACTGCCTGTCTCTTCATCTTCCAGTCCGTGGAATGTGCCGGCTTGACCCGCCGACCATTCTGCTTTCTTTTCTGCTTCACATTCATGTACATGACCTGCCTTTCTCAGTTTTGATTTATCCTTAAAGCCCTTTCAGGCTTACAGGCAATAAAAAAGCGAGAATGACAGACGGCATAAAGCCTGGCGCCCATAGTTGCCTATGAACCGATGTCATTCTCGCAATGGTGGGTAAATCCCATAAAATAAAAAAAGCCAGCAATATACCGGCCTGAAAAGGCGCAGTGATACTACTGACACAAGTACAAAATTAACAGCGTGTGCAATGCAGTCATTACTCCGCAACACAAGCCCTAAAGCCTGTGTACCCTGACGGGCAACGCACAAAAATCAATTACATTGCAATTCTAACACAATATATAGTGCTTGTCAATTCAAATATTCTATATATTGATTTTTGGATTTTCTTTAAATTTTCTTTCCTCTTTGCAGAAGTTCTTTCTTCCCTGCCTATTTATAGGATGTATCGGATCATTTGGTAATACCGGATGATCCCTACACTCTTTTAGTACCTTGACAAGTTCATAACCTCTATGGGGAGTTATACAGGAATTCTGGACAGTGTGCGATGACCACAGAAGCGCGCCCATAATCGAAGTGCTGCACAGCAGCAGCCTGAAATACACGGCAGAACCGTTCTGGCGTAGGAAATGGCCCCATTAGAGTTCTTTTGTTATTTCAATACCTCCTGACCTCAAGACCGTTTTCATTGTTTTTGTTGAAAACCTTCTTCTACAAATCGTAAGGGATCATTGTAATCGAAAAAAGGAGGACGATTATGGAGAAAAGAAAACCGAATGACCTACCGCCGGAGCAGTGCTTGGCTGTTGATACCGATACCCTTTGCAAACTGTTGTGCTGTGGAAGGCACACTGCAGTACAGATTGGGGATCTTGCCAATGCACGCATTACCATGAACACCCGTGTCCTATGGAGTGTCCAGCGTATCAAAGAATATCTTTATGATATTTCCGGCTAAATAACCATGCCAGTAAGGCGCACTACACTTTTATAATCAGGAGGTACCAGTAATGGCAAAAGTGAGAAAAGACAACAAAGGACGAAATCTTCGGCCTGGAGAAACACAACGGGCAGATGGCAGCTATATGTATGTCTACAAATTAGGCACTAAAAAGAAATATCTTTACGACTCCGATCTCGCAAGTCTTCGTGTCAAAGAAAAGCAGATCAACAAAGATAAGGATGATGGCATCCGTACTCAGGAAGCCATGAAGCTTACCCTGAATGATATGTTCAAGGTCTACATGAATAACAACATCAAACTGAAGCCCTCTACCAGAGCAAATTATCTTTACCTGTGGGACTTCTATGTGAAAGAAGAGCCTTTCGCTAACATGCCTCTGCCACAAATCCACAGAAGTGATATTCTCGCGTTTTATACCAAACTGCTGAAACACGGCTTTGCTATCAACTCACTGGAGAGCATCAACACCATTGTTCACCCTACGCTTGAAATGGCCGTGGACGACGATTACATCCGCAAAAATCCCAGCAAGGGCATTTACCGCAAGCTCAAGACGGATGGCAGCGCTCCAAAGCCTAAACGGCGGATCGCACTCACTAAAACGCAACAGCAGAATTTCCTGCGTTTTATTGCCAAGTCCCCTACATACAGCCATTGGCTCCCCATCATGACTGTGCTCCTTGGAACAGGAATGCGTGTAGCAGAATGTACCGGCATTACCAAAAGCGATATTAACTTGAGCGAAAACACAATCTCGGTCAACCACAACTTAATCTACCGGGTCATTGACGGAAAAGCCGGATTTCACATTACCACTCCCAAAACTGAGAGCGGTACACGAATTATCCCTATCCTCTATCCAGAGGTGGCCGAGCAGCTTCGCCTCCAGATTGAAACCATCGACGCATTGTATCCAGACGATCAACTGGTGTTAGGAGGAGTTCACGGTTTTGTTTTCCGCAACCGAACCGGCTCATTCATGAGCGCCCACAATATCAATCGGGCGATTGAGAGAATCAGCGTAACTTACAACATGGAGGAAATGGATCAGGCTGAACTGGAAGACCGTGAACCGGATCTGCTCCCTCATTTTAGTGTTCACAACTTGCGGCACACCTTCTGTACCCGGCTCTGCGAAAGCACCAACGATGTTAAATTCATTCAGCAAGTCATGGGGCATGCCGATTTCTCTACTACAATGGACATCTACACCCATATTACACAAGAGAATATGCAGGAGAAGGCAAAAAACATTAGTGTGAACATGAAGCTGATGTAAAAAGAAAGGCGAATCTGCATTTTATAAGCAGATCCGCCTTTCATATTGCTTCATCCGGTTTCGTAGGGTCTCGCGCAAAAGTTGTAGAAAAGTTGTAGTAACGCGATTTTTTGTAGTAAATGACCTCTTTAGTACAGCTTTGCTCCTGCCGGAATACTGTCATCCAGCATCAAAAGATTTAAGCCTTCCCGTCCGTCATACTCGTACACTGCGGAAATCAGCATACCCTCGGAATCAATACCCATCATCTTTCTCGGCGGCAGGTTTGTGATTGCCACACAGGTCTTACCAACCAGCTCTTCCGGCTCGTAATACTCGTGAATACCGCTTAAAATGGTGCGTTTCCGGTCTGTTCCGTCATTCAGTGTGAATTTCAGGAGCTTCTTGGACTTCGGCACTGCCTCACAGGCTTCGATCTTAACCACTCTGAAATCAGACTTGCTGAATGTCTCAAAGTCTACATCATCTGCAAACAACGGCTCGATTTTCACCTTGGAAAGATCAATCTGTACGCTTGGCGCGGACACGGTTGCATCCTCTGCAGAACCATTTACCGCTGCTTTTTCGGCTTTGTTTTCAGCCTTCTTTGGGTCCAGGGTCTTCATTGTCGGGAACAACAGCACATCACGAATGGATGCAGCGTCGGTCAGGAACATAACCAGACGGTCGATGCCCATGCCCATGCCGCCCGTGGGAGGCATACCGTATTCCAGAGCGTTGATGAAATCCTCGTCCATCATGCCGGCTTCCTCGTCGCCTGCGGCGCGCAGAGCAACCTGACGCTCGAAGCGCTCCTTCTGGTCGATCGGGTCGTTCAGCTCGGAGAATGCGTTGCACAGCTCGCGGCCGTAAATGAAGCACTCGAAGCGCTCGGTCAGACGCGGATCGGACGGCTTGCGCTTTGCCAGCGGAGAGATCTCGACCGGATAATCGGTGATAAAGGTCGGCTGCATGAGGTTTGCCTCGACGTACTCGTCGTAGCACAGTGCCATCAGGTCGCCCCAGCTCTCCTTGCCCTTTTCGATCTCGAGGCCCTTGGCCTTAACGGCCTCCAGTGCCTCTTCCGGCGACAGCGCCATAAAGTTGATGCCGGCGTACTCCTTGACAGCCTCAGCCATCGTCATGCGCTTCCAGCCCTTGGTGAAGTCGATCTCGGTGCCCTGGTACATCACCTTGGTGCCGCCCAGAACCTTTTCGCAGACGTGGATTACCATGTCCTCGGTAATATCCATCATGCCGTGGTAATCGGTGTAAGCCTGATACAGCTCGATGGTGGTGAACTCCGGATTGTGCTTGGTATCCATGCCCTCGTTGCGGAAAATACGGCCGATCTCGTATACGCGCTCCAGACCGCCTACGATCAGGCGCTTGAGGTGCAGCTCGGTCGCAATACGCAGATACATATCAATATCCAGCGCGTTGTGATGGGTGATGAACGGACGAGCCGCAGCACCGCCCGGAATGGTGTTCAGACACGGGGTCTCAACCTCCATAAAGCCGCGGGAATCCATAAAGTTGCGGATCTCGCGCACGATAGCGGAGCGCTTCTCAAAGGTATCGCGTACCTCCGGGTTGACGATCAGGTCAACATAGCGCTGACGGTAACGCATATCGGTATCCTTCAGACCGTGCCACTTCTCCGGCAACGGTGCAAGGTTTTTGGAAAGCAGCGTCAGCTCGGTTACGGAAACCGAAATCTCACCCTTCTGGGTACGGAATACCTCGCCCTCGATACCGATGATATCGCCGATATCGAACTTCTTGTAGCCCTTGTATACGTCCTCGCCTACGTTGTCGCGCTTGATGTAAAGCTGCAGACGGCCGTAGCGGTCGCGCATATCCGAGAAGGAAGCCTTGCCCATGATGCGCTTGGACATCATGCGGCCTGCCAGACGAACGGTCTTGCCTTCCAGCTCATCAAAATGCTCATGAATATCGGTGGTATAATGATCGCGCTCAAAGCGCACCTGCTGGAACGGGTCCTTGCCCGCAGCCTGCAGCTCTGCCAGCTTTTCGCGGCGAATGCGCTTCAGCTCGTGCAGTTCCTCCGCGGTCTGCTCGTGCTGATCCTGCGCCTGATGCTGTTCTGCCATATCTTCCCCATCTTTCATATAGATTTACATTTAACGTCCGTTAGGACGAATCGAATTACTTCTCGATCTTGATGATCTCGTACTTTACGATGCCGATCGGTGCCTCGACCTCAACAACATCGCCGACCTTCTTACCCAGCATAGCCTTGCCGAACGGAGACTCATCGGAGATCTTACCGTCCATCGGATCGGCCTCCTGAGAGCCGACGAAGTGGTACTCCTCTTCCTCGTCCTCCTCGAGATCCTTAACAATAAAGCGGCAGCCGGGAGAAACTTCGTCTGCAGCGTAGCTGTCGCCGGTTACAACGACTGCGTGCTTGATGATCTCCTCAAGCTCGGCAATGCGGGAATACAGCTTGCCCTGCTCGTTCTTGGCTTCATCATACTCGGCGTTCTCGGACAGATCGCCGAAGGAGCGTGCTTCCTTCAGCTGCTCTGCAACCTCATCCGCACGGGTAGTTTTCAGATATTCCAGTTCGTCCTTATATGCGTCCAGACTTTCCTGTGTCAGTTTAATTTCTTTTGCCATGTTTGCAAACCCTTCTTACTCAGTGTCATCGGCTTTCGAGCCGTACAGTACACTATATTATAAATTAAGCACCAATGCCATGTCAAGCGATTCGACCATTTTCTGTCCGATTTTCTGCCGGAGTGCTCGATTATCCCACAATTTCTATCGCTTTTTGAAGCTGCGGATCGGTTTCCGGCGTCAGGAAGAAAAAGTTCTGCGTCTGCTCATCGGTCAGCTTCACCTCAATGTCCGGCGCAATGCCGACATCCGCAAGGCTTTTGCCCTTGGGCGTAAAGTATTCTTCGACAGACAGATTGACCGCCGAGCCGTCGCTCAGCTGGTAGGTGCGCTGAGCGCGTCCCTTGCCGGTGGTGTGCGTGCCGACGAGCGTTGCGCGGTCGTACTCCTGCAGGGCTGCCGCGAAGAATTCCGCCGCCGAAATGCTCTGGTCATCAATGAGCACCGCAATCGGCAGGTCGATGCAGTCCGCATCCGAGGTATAAACGGTCTCCGAGCCGTTTTTCATGCGCAGCGTCATAATGGTGCCCTCGCCGAGCAGCGGGTCGAGTGCCGCGCTCATCTCCTTGACACGGCCGCCGCCGTTGTGGCGCACGTCAATGACAAGCGACTGTGCGCCGCTGTCGGTCAGCGACTGCAGCGCCGTCTTGAACTGATCGGCGCAGCCGTCATGGAAATTCTCGATGCGGATGTAGCCGATTTTATCATTCAGCATTTTGCCCCATGCCATCTTCTGCGTGACAACGGCACGCTGCATGGTCAGCTCCTTGGCGGAGCCGTCCGCCTTCTTGACCGTGACGGTCACATCGGTCCCCTCTTTGCCGGAAATCGCACTGATAACCGCACTCGAACCGTCCTTTTCGGTCGTCAGATCTCCCGTACCGAGAATGTAATCGCCCTTTTCGATGCCGGCCTTCGCCGCAGGCGAATCATCGTACACGAGCGTAACGCGAATACTCGTCTCGGTGCTCGTCACCGAAACGCCGATGCCGCAGCCCTTGCCCTCACCGCTCATGCGGTAGGCTTCGTAGTTTTCCGCCGGAATATACGACGACCACTTGTCTCCCAGACCGGTAATGTAGCCTGCCGCAGCATAATCCGCAACATTGTCCGCGTCCAGTTCACCAACGTACTTGTCCGACACCAACCGGTCGATCTCACGCAGCTTTTTCCCGACCTCGTTGGTGTTCCAGCCGGTGGAAATCAGGCAGATGACTGCCGTTATCGCGCCTGCCGCAGCACACATGGTCAGCGCTATCCGCAGAGAGACCTGTCTCTCCCGCAGTTTTTTCATGGTTTGTCCTCCTCCACGAGAAAAGGGAGAGCGTTACACTCTCCCCTTTTATGTAATTGCGTTAGTTGAAGTAACTCATCGGGTTCTGCGTCGAACCGTTTACATACACCTCAAAGTGCAGATGCGGACCGGTCGAGTTGCCGGTAGAGCCTACCAGACCGATGGTCTGACCGGCGGTTACCGTCTGGCCAACCGAAACATGGATGGCAGACTGATGGCCGTAAGCCGTCATGACGCCGCCGCCGTGATTGATAACGGTATAGTTGCCGTAGCCGGAAACCCAGCCTGCGGTAGTAACCGTGCCGGATGCGGCTGCTACGATCGGTGTGCCGGTCGGTGCCGGAATATCCTCGCCCTTGTGGAACTTGCGGGTACCGAAGATTGGATGTACACGCCAGCCATAGGCACTCGAATTATTGGTGTAACCCGGCAGCGGCCAGGTGAACGTGCCGCTGTAACGGGTCGCGCCGCTGCTGGTCGTGGTGGTCGTGCTCGAGGACGAACTGCCGCCCTTCTTCTTAGCAGCCGCTGCTGCCGCCGCAGCTTCCTTGCGGGACTGCTCTGCGATCTGGTTACTTACGGTGTCCATCTCGCTGGTGATGCGCTCGTACTCCGCCTTCTGCTCCTTCTGGTAGGATTTCAGACTTTCTTGCAGCGCCTTCTGCTGCTCCTCGCTGGATTTCAGCTCCTCAGCCTTGTACTTCAGGTTTTCCTGATACTGTACCTGCTCGTCCTGCGTCTGCTGCAGGTCGTCGCGCTTCTGCTGAATATCCTCCTTCGCGGCGGTGTACTCCGCTACGATCTTCTTATTATCGTCCATAATCGCAGAAACGATCTCCAGACGGCTGAGCAGATCAGAGAAGTTGGACGCGTTCAGCAGGACCTCCAGATAGCTGGTCTCGCCCTGCTCATACGTCGTGCGGACAGTCTCAGAAAAACGCTCCTTCTTGCTGTCAAGCGCCTTGATCGCAGCATCCAGTTCGGTCGTCTTGACGTCGATCTGGTCCTGCAGGCGGTCGATGTACACCGTTACGGTCGTAATCTCCTCCTTGGTGAGCTTGATCTCCTTCTGCAGTGCGGCGCGGGTCTTTTCGACCTCGTTCACCTGACCTGCCAGACTGTCAAGCTCCGCCTTGACCGATGCCTTTTGATCCTCCAGATCGGACAGCTTGCTTTTCAGTTCCTTACTGCTCACCGCACCGGCATAAACCAGACCGGAGGCAATCATCGAGAACACCATCGCTGCGACCAGGATGCCCGCAATAATGCAGGAAATCAGGCGCACGGTTTTCTTTTTCATCATATTGAAACATTCGCTCCTTTATGCAGTCGTTATACATCCATAAACTTGCGGATACTCGTTACCGAGCCGCCGATTCCGAACAGTGCGGCTGCACCTGCGTACACGCCCAGCACCCACCAGCGCAGCACGTCGAACGAGAGCAGATGGAACGAGGACAGAGAAACCGTACCTGCCACGTTGTACAGCTCGGTGTACAGACCCCATTCCGCGAGGAAGGCCAGTCCGCCGGCAACCAGACCGAGCACCATGCCTTCGATGACAAACGGCCAGCGGATAAACCAGTTGGTTGCGCCGACCATCTTCTGGATGGAGATCTCCTCACGGCGGGCAAACATAGCCAGTTTTACCGTGTTGGAGATAATGAAGATCGAGATAACGGCCAGACCGACGATCATCGCCGCCGCGATCATGTTGAACACGCGCTGAATCTGAATCAGCTTGCGGATAACATCCTCATCCGCGCGTACGCTTGCAACCCCGTCAACCGCTTCGATTTCTTTGATCGTTGCGTCCGCCTGCGTGGAATCATTCAGGGTAAACACATAGCTGTTACGCAGCGGATTGTTGTCCGCGTTGTAATCCTCGAGGATGTCTGCGTCGTCGCCCAGTTCCTTGCGGTACTGTTCAAGCGCGACATCGCGGTCCTCGAAGGTGATCGACGCAATGTTGTCGATCTTTTCGAACTGCGTCTGCAGCGTTTTCGCCTCACGCGTGGTGAGCGAATCGTCAATCCAGACTACGATCTGGTTGGACTGCTGCAGTCTCGTAATGTTATTCGTAATGTTGTAGGCCACCAGCGTAACCGTGCCCGTCAGCAGCAGGCTTACGACCATGATTACCACGGCCGCCACGGACATGAAGCCGTGCTTAAAAATGTTGCGCAGGCCTTCCTTCCAATAGTAAGCGATTGATCTCATATCTGATAATACCCACCTGTCTGATCACTGATGACTTCACCGTTGTCGATCACAACAACGCGCTTTTCAAATTCGTCTACCAGACCCTTTTCGTGCGTTACGATCAGCACGGTCGTACCAAGCTCGTTGATCTTTTCAAACAGGGTCATCAGCTCCAGCGAACGCGCTGGATCAAGGTTGCCGGTCGGCTCGTCCGCGATGATGAGGCGCGGGTTGTTGACCAGCGCACGCGCGATTGCGACACGCTGCTGCTCACCGCCGGAAAGATTCATCGGCTTCTCGTGCGCCTTGTCGGCCAGACCGACCAGATCGAGCACATACGGCACGCGCTGCTTGATGGCCTTGCCCTTGGCGCCAATGGCGCGCATGGCAAATGCGACGTTCTCGTAAACGGTTTTGGTGTTGATCAGGCGAAAATCCTGATAGACAACGCCCAATGTACGGCGCAGATACGGAATCTGCCGCTTTTTCATTCTGCCGATATCGTAGTTGTTGACGATAACGCGGCCTTCGCTCGGCCGAACCTCAC
Organism: Butyricicoccus sp. AM27-36; assembly: GCF_003480945.1. Classification (NCBI taxonomy): domain Bacteria; kingdom Bacillati; phylum Bacillota; class Clostridia; order Eubacteriales; family Butyricicoccaceae; genus Butyricicoccus; species Butyricicoccus sp. AM27-36. Next base: position 75,003 of record NZ_QUJR01000001.1, on the reverse strand, counting down.
CGGTCAGCAGCTTGATGATCGTGGTTTTACCCGAGCCGGACGCGCCGACCAGAAAGACAAATTCTCCCTCGTCTACACGCAGACTCGCCTTGTTCACCGCCCGGGTCCCGTTTTCGTAAACCACGGTGGCTTCACTCATTCGTATCACAGGCAATCCTCCTCGGTGCCAACGCAGAAGGCGTGCGAATGCCCCGGATTGGGCATTTTCGCCTTCCAGCAAACAAAAAAGACAAAGGTGTAAACATATACACCTTTGTCTATTATAACAGATATCATGTTTATGTGCAAGCCGACAAACTGTGGCATTATTGCACAATTTACGCTTTTTCTGTGTAGATTTTATGAACAGACAGCGATTATCTGGTACCTTCTTCGCGGCTTGCAAGGTATTTTCGAACCATGAGCGCTACCTTAAATACGATCGCGTGATCGAACTCACGCAGGTCCAGACCGGTCAGCTTTTTGATCTTCTCAAGGCGGTACACCAGCGTATTGCGGTGTACGAACAGCTTGCGCGACGTCTCGGATACGTTCAGGTTGTTCTCGAAGAACTTCTGAATGGTGAACAGCGTCTCCTGATCGAGCGAGTCGATCGAGCCCTTGCGGAATACTTCGGACAGGAACATCTCACACAGCGTGATCGGCAGCTGATAGATCAGACGGCCAATGCCCAGATTCTCGAAGCTGATGATGTTCTTCTCGGTGTCAAATACCGCACCGACCTCGATTGCGGTCGTAGCCTCCTTGAAAGACTTTGCGATATCCTTCATCTGAGAGGATACCGAGCCGATGCCGATCAGGCACTTGACCGACAGCTCGCTGAGCAGCGTCTCCTCGATAGAGCCTGCCAGCTTGACCAGATCCTTGATCTCACTGCCTGCCTTGACCTCCTTGACAACAACGATGTCCGTCTCGGAGATATGCAGCACGAAATCCTTCTGCTTGTCCGGGAACATGCCGTTTACCACGTCGATCGCGGCAACATCAGCCGGCGCCTGCTGGCGCACGAGGAATACCACGCGCGGCACATCGTTGCCGAAGTGCAGCTCGCGGGACTTGATATAAATATCGCCCGGCAGGATATTATCCAGAATGATATTCTTTACGAAGGTAGCCTTGTCGTGCTTTTCGTCATACAGCGTCTTGATATTGTTGATCGAAACCGCAACCAGCGAACAGATACTGCGCGCCAGTTCGTCCTCGCCCTGTACGAATACAGCGTATTCCAGACGCGACGCACGGTCGCCCGTTGTATGATAAGTATAACCGCCGAAACGAACGATCTCGCCGGCGAAGCCCAGCTCAGTGATTGCTTCCTCCCGCATTTCACCGATACGAGGCAGATCGGTACATGCTACGACCGCACCGCTTGCGTCAACAATGCCGATCGTACGATCCACCGTATCCTTCATCTGCAAAACAATCGACTGGAACAATCTCGAAGCCATTTCCATCACCTTTCCCGTCTTTTTCACGCGCCCCGGCGCTTTACTCCGCATCCGTTCGCCGAAACGCTTACTCTTTATGGTGTTCTCACCGTTAATGGTGATTCTGCCTATGACATTCTTCACAAGAACGCCAAAAGTTCCCTATACATTTTAAGTCATTATATCACATGTCCGCGCATTTTTGTACAAAAAACTCAAAAAAATTTGTAGATTTTTTAAGTTTTTCAAGTTTGCGAGGTAAGTTTTTCCAATTCCTCCTGTGTCAGTTCCCGAAATTCGCCGGGCGCGAGTGTTTTATCCAGCCAGAGACCACCCAGCCGCAGGCGTTTGAGCGCCGTTACCGTACCGCCGACTGCCGCGATCATGCGCTTGACCTGATGGTATTTGCCCTCTTTGAGCGTCACACGCACGCGCAGCTCCGGCTCGGTCTCGAGGATTTCCAGCTTCGCCGACTTGCATTCCGTGCCGTCCCGCAGGGTCATGCCCTGCTCGAAGCGTGAGACTGCATCCGCTGCCAGCGCGCCGTCCACGACCGCCTCGTACTCTTTTTCGACATGGCGATTCGGACTCATCAGCGCATGGCTGAGCGCGCCGTCGTCCGTGATGAGCAGCAGTCCCTCGGTGTCCTTGTCCAGCCTTCCCACCGCAAACAGGCCGCGCCGCAGCTCGGCCGGAAACAGCTCAAGCACGGTATCGTGACGCTCATCGCGGCTTGCCGTGATAACACCCATCGGCTTGTTGAGCATATAGTACCGCTGTGCGCGGTAGCGCTGCACGGTGCCATCCACCGCCGTCTGCGACCGGTCGGGATCGACCTTAAACGCCGGATCCTTCTGCACGGTGCCGTCCACCGAGACGCGTCCCGCACGAATGAGTGCCTGCACTTCCTTGCGGCTGCCGCAGTTCAGGTGGGACAGCAATTTGTCCAATCGCATCTGTGGCATTTTGTCCCCTCCGCCAATACATTTCTTTTATAAGGATAACACTTTTTCGCAAATTGCACAATAGCTAAATGCAAAAAAAGTGCAATCCCCCGAAAGTTACCAATAGATACCATAAACCTATGATAACTTTTTCGTTGAATTGCACAGTTATGCATTTTCCGAAAGTCATTGTCAACCACTGTCAGGTCTGCGGCATATCCAGCAGGCCATGCACAAATCCATCCGTCTGTGCGGATGTGATATCCGCTGCGATCAGGCGGTTGCTGCGCACCAAAAGGTTGGCGGTCACGCCCTGCTCTCCGGTAGGATAGGCGGTCAGCGCATAGGTATACAGCGTGGCGCGTTTGCCCTGATACGGCGTAAGATCCAGTCCCTGCGCCTGCTGAATAGCATTGTACTGCTCATATACCTCGTCGAAGGTGTCGGGTATCTGCACCTCCTGTGTGCCGACCGGTTCGTTCTCCACCGACCATCCGCAGGCGGTCAGCAGAGCTACCCGGTCCTCGTTCGTTTTCAGCTTTGCACTGAGCGCTGCACCTTCAGCGCTGACCGCGGTATCCGCCTCTGCCGTTTTCGGCAGCAGTGCTGCCGCGCCGACCAGCACCAGGCCGACCGCCAGCACGCCCACTACAATTTTCCTCACCGATACCTTTGCCGCAAAAACGATCATGGCATTGTCCCTCCTGCTTTTACTTTATCCTATGTGTACAGAAGGCAAAAAAGAACGCCTCCGAGTATTTCTCGGAAGCGCAGCTTGTATCAGTCCAGATTTTTCTTCTTCAGCATCCACCATGCAAAGAAGCAGCCGACCACTGTAATGGCCAGCGGCATCCACCAGACCCAGTCGCCCGGTATCTGTCCTTCGCCGATATTCATACCGAAGAAGCCGAACACGATATTCGGAATCGTCATGATGATGGTCAGGATGGTCAAAACCTTCATGATGATATTCAGATTGTTGGAAACGACGGAAGCATAAGCATCCATCGTACCCGCCATAATGTTGGAATAGATATTCGCCATCTCGATGGCCTGACGGACCTCGATCAGCGCGTCCTCCAGAATGTCGCGGTCGTCCTCATACAGCTTGAGCACGCGGCCGCGCAGCACCTTTTCCATCGTAACCTCGTTGCCCTTGAGGGACGAGGAGAAGTAAACCAGCGATTTACTCAGTCCGAGCAGCTGGATCAGCTCCTCGTTTTTGAGGGAGTCGTACAGGCGCTTCTCGATGCGGGTAAAGTCGCGCTCGATCATACGCAGATTTTTCAGGAATCGACCTGCAATGCGGAGCAGAATCTGGAACACAAAGCGCGTCTTGAGCGAGGTATGCACGCCCTTTACCGCACCTTCCGCGATGGAGCGCAGGATGATGCTGTCCTCCAGACAAACCGTGATGACCGCATTCTGCGCCACGACAATACCCATAGGAATGGTGGTGAACATCTGTCCGCCGTCCTCAACCGAGCTTTTCTCCACCATCGGGATATCGACGATCATGAGAAGCTGCTCGTCCTCGGTATCGACACGCGAGCTTTCCTCCGGGTCGAGCGCCGCGCGAACAAACTCTTCCTCAACCTGAGCCGCCTGCGCGATCTGCTCCAGCTCGTCCGAGCTGGGATGCACCATGTTGACCCAGCAGCCCTCGGTGAACTCGCTCACTTCTGTGATGCGGCCGTCCACCGTTTTGAAAAATTCAACCATATTATACCGCCTTTCAGCAGCGGCACTCCTCGAAAATGCCACCGCGAGTAATATTCATCTGTCTACTTCCAGGGTCCGTACTCACGGTGATCACTCTCCTTTAATATGGATTTCATTTAAGGCAATACCGCATAATTGAACAAGAGCGATTTGCGAATAAATTTTGCGTACTGATGAGGCGCGGTTTCGCAGCAATACTTGCCGTATTGCAAGAAATCGCAACAAAATCAGAATACAAAATTTCCGCAAAGCGCCGCTGCTTTAATTGTGCGGTGTTGCCTTAAAATTAACCTTCCCATACCTGACAAAACAGCCCTGTTACGGGCTGTTTTGAATAGCTATCAGTTAGATTATCGGTTGTCCTTATCGAAGATGCGCATCAGAACATCAAATGCAGCATCGTCAGAGCCAACATCGGACGACGGCTTGGAAGCGGTTGCGCGAGCCGGCTTCTTGTCAGCCGCTGCGGTAGCAGCCTCGGTGAACAGGCCGGTGGAGCCGGAAGCCTTGTCCTTATTGCCGTCCATGCTCATCTTTGCGGAGTTCGGAACATTGTCGAAACCGGTTGCGATTACAACAACGCGGATCTCGTCGTCCATGTTCTCGTCGATGAATGCACCGAAGATGATGTGTGCATCCGGATGAGCCGCCTGCTGAACCATAGTAGCTGCGGTCTCAACCTCGTCGAGACCGATATCGTCAGAGCCGATAACGGAAACGATAACGCCGTGTGCCATGTCGATCGAGGTCTCGAGCAGCGGGCTGGAAATTGCCTCGCGTGCAGCCTCTGCAGCCTTGTCCTTGCCTGCAGCGGAGCCGGTGCCGATGTGAGCAAAGCCTGCGTCCTTCATGACGGAGGTAACGTCCGCGAAGTCCAGGTTGATGAAGCCCGGAACGGTGATCAGCTCGGAAATGTTCTTAACTGCCTGACGCAGAACGCCGTCAGCAATCTCGAATGCGTTCTTGAAGGTGATCTTCTGCTCGGATACATACTTCAGACGCTCGTTCGGGATGATAACGAGGGAGTCTACATTCTTGTTCAGCTCTTCGATGCCGCTCAGCGCCTGCTCGAGACGCTTCTTGCCCTCGAATGCGAACGGACGGGTAACAACGCCGACCGTCAGGATGCCCAGCTCACGAGCGATCTGTGCAACAACCGGAGCTGCGCCGGTGCCGGTGCCGCCGCCCATGCCGGCAGTGATAAATACCATATTGGTGTTAGCGAGAGCCGCTGCGATCTGATCCTTGCTCTCCTCAGCAGCCTTGCGGCCGATCTCCGGATTTGCGCCTGCGCCCTGACCCTTGGTCAGCTTCTCGCCGATCTGGATCTTCGTGCTGGCCTGCGAATAATTCAGAGCCTGCATATCCGTGTTGATGGAAACGAACTCAACACCCTGTACACCGTTCTCGACCATGCGGTTTACAGCGTTGCCGCCGCCGCCGCCGACACCGATGACCTTAATGTTTACTACGTTATCCAAGCCCTGTTCAAACTCAAAACCCATTGTCGTTGTCCTCCGTTTTATGATAAAGAATCGTTCTTTGATTATCAATTACCGCGTTTGAGGGCACTTCGCCCCTATTGTTTTAATTTTACCTCGATTTATTCTATTTTGCAACAGGAATTAGCGAATTCCTCAAAAAAAACTTAATCTTTTCCGTGTCTTTCCCGCAAACCGGCGGCCGATACGGAAAAAGGCTGTATTTTTTCGCGTTTTCCCTTGTGTTTTCGGTTATTTTCGCCAGTATAGGCAGAAAAAACTCAGCCTTCGCCATCGTAGCTGTCGTCATAATAGCTGTCATCGTAATACGATTCGTCGTAGGAATCGTCGTAGCTGCCGTCATCGTAGGAATCGTCATAGGACGAATCGTCCGAGTAATCCGAATCATCGGAATCATCCGAGTTATCCGAACTATCCGAGCTGTCACTGCTCGAATCGGTCGAATCATCGCCGTTCGTATTGTCGGTCGTGCCGACTTCGCCGTCCGGATTGGTGTACGCCGGCGAGGTCACCGGATTGTCACCTGCCTGGTCGGTACCGGAGCGTGCTACATCCTCCGCCGTCTCCGGCACAAAGTGCAGACGGTTCTGCGCATCCCAGTACAGCCGCCCGATATCCGATGCCGAAAGGCGATCGCTGATAACGGTCTGTGCAAACCGAATACGGTACGTCAGATCGTCCAGTGCGCCTGCACGAATGTCGAACCGCTTGTCATAGCCGATGCGCACATCGGTCAGGTCGTTCAGATTGAGGAAGCTCATCTTTTCGAGCAGACCGGCAGCATCCATGTTCTCCAGCACGTTCAGCATGGCGTCAACGTGTGCATCCGTGCCGGTAGCAAGGAAATCCCCCATCTGCGCATTCAGCGTAACGCCGAGCACGATCGGCAGACCGCCGTCTGCGGCGTTGTTCTCGAGCACCTTGCCGCCCGCACTGATATAAGTGAACGTGTTATCCTCATTCCTCACGGCAGCCGCCGCTGTGCATTCGGTGACAGTCAGCACCAGTCCATCCGGCAGCCTGCGGCGCAGCTGTGCGCTTTCCAGATACGGGAAGCTGTGCATCAGGTCGGACAATACGCGGTTTTTGTTCCACAGATAGAGATTATCGCCCTTTTGAACATCCATACCGGCGATCAGCTCCTCCGAGCCGTACTGCTTGGCGCCTTCCACCGAAATGGTCTTAACCTTGAAGAACACGGTCATCGCCACCACGGCAGCCGCCAGAACAATACCGGTCAGCAGCACGCGTCCCAGCACACGAAAGATTTTCCTGCCGCGGCGCTGCTGCTCCATCCGGTCGGGCGTGTGCTTTTTTCGCCTTCTGCGTCTCATCACAGCATCCCTTCTTTGTTACTTCTTGCCATGGTTTTCGATTGCCCAGAGGATCTCCTGATAGATCTTCTCGCTTGCATCGTGCGCCGCCAGCTTTGTCGCGTCGCGCCCCATCCGGTGCAGACGGTCGCGGTCGCTCAGCAGATTCTGAATCTCGTCGTACAGCACCTGCGGGTTGGCATCCTTCTCGAGCAGAACACGGCAGCCGCCCTCCTTTTCGAGCGCGCGCGCGTTCTTCTCCTGGTGGTTCTCCGCCACATACGGAGACGGCACCAGCAGTGCCGGACGGCCGAGCATGCACAGCTCACCGAGGGTAGCCGCACCTGCGCGGCACACGATCAGGTCAGCCGCCGCCATGCGGTCGGCCATGTCGTAGATGTACTCGGTCACTTCGATGTTCGGGTGCGCGTCAAAGTCGGCGCCCTGCTCCTTCGCCATCCTGGGCAGCCACTCACGGGCCGCCGCACCGGTTGCGTGAACATGATGATAGGACACGCCGTTTTTGCATTCGAGCGCCAGCTCACCCGCCATGTGCTCGTTCATGTACTTTGCACCCATCGAGCCCCAGAAGGATACGACCAGCTGGTCATCATCGGTCAGACCGAACTTCTCGCGTGCCTTTGCGCGGTCTGCCGCCAGAATCTCACCGCGCACCGGCGCACCGGTCAGAATGATCTTATCTCCGCCGCCGAGCAGCTCCTTTGCCTGTTCAAAGCAAACGAGTACGCGGTCCGCGTCCTTTGCGAGCATCTGCGTTACCTTGCCGGGCAGCGCATTGACCTCGAGCAGAACAGTCGGAATGCCGAGCTGCTGTGCCGCGCGTACCACCGCGAACGACGCGTAGCCGCCGCAGCCGATCACGCAGTCCGGCTTGGCCTGTTTCAGCAGCTTCTTCGCCTTGCTGACCGCCGAGACAGCCAGCTTTGCCGCCTTCAGATTGTGCAGAATGCCCTTCGGGCTCATCGAGCGCGACATGCCGATGATCTCGATGGTGTCCAGCGGGTATCCCTCACGCGGGACCAGCTTATTTTCAATGCCGCGTGCCGAACCGGCAAAACGCACCGTCGTCTGCGGCTGCTTTTTTTCAAAATAACGTGCAATGGCAAGACCCGGTGTAACGTGACCGCCCGTGCCGCCTCCCGTAATGTACAGTTTCAAAACTGAGTTCCCCTCTCCTGTCTGTTACTTTTCAAATGCAAGGTAGGATCACATGGTCCGGCAAAGCCTGTTTACCGGATCATGTGGTACTGCCTGACAGTTTGCTGTCGCGAAACTACAGTTTCGCCGACAAGCAGGAACGGACCGCAGGCCGTTCCAAAGTCGTCCGAAAGTTCCCATACGGAAACTTTCTCCCTCCCAAAGTCAAAAAATCCTGCGCTATCCTTGCGCGGCTTCTCGGCCGCGCTGCGCCGATACATGCTCCCGCTTTTTTGGCATTTGCTATGCAAATGCTATTAAATACGCGCTATTGCGCGAAAAGAGCCAAATTGTTATTTTCTGCTTTTGAACAAACCGAAGGCTGTTTGTATGCTGCAAACAGCCTTGAGGCAACACCACACAATTAAACTGCGGCGCTTTACGGAAATTTTGCGTCCTGATGTCGTTGCATTTTTTTGCAATACATCAAGTATTGCTGCAAAACCGCGCCTAATCAGCACGCAAAATTTACTCGCAAATCGCTCTTGTTCAATTATGTGGTATTGCCTCCATCGGCATAACTTAATCCTGATTTCTTCCGTCAATCCGCATATACCGCGATATATTGAGCAGGATGCCCATCTCGCCGAGCTGCAGCAGCAACGCTGTGCCGCCATAGCTGAAAAACGGCAGAGCCGCGCCGGTTACCGGCATGATGCCGGTGACAACGAACAGGTTCATCAGCGTCTGGATCGCCAGCTTGGCGGTGATGCCGGTCGCCAGAAGACTGCCGAATTTATCCGGTGCATAGCGCGCCACACGGAATCCGCGGTAAATAAGGTACGCGAACAGCAGAATAACCAGCAGAGCGCCGATCAGACCCATCTCCTCGCACCAGGTGGCGAAGATGAAGTCGTTATGCGGCTCCGGCAGGTACAGCTGCTTCTGCAGTCCGTTGCCGAGTCCGCGGCCGAGCAGGCCGCCCGAGCCGATGGCGATCTGGCTCATCGAGCCTTGCAGACCTTTGTTCGCCATATCCGAAAACGGATTGAGCCAGACCTCAAAACGGTCTCGTACATGCTTAAACGCAACATAGAATGCCGCAACTACGCCTGCACCCAGTCCCAGAATCGGCGCAAAGTACCACAGGCGCATGCCGCCTGCCAGCAGGATGATAATGCCGATGCCGCAGATGATGATCATCGCCGAGGTATGTGGCTCCAGGTACAGCAGACCGATGTACAGCGCCAGCAGCAGACCGTACGGCTGCACCATGGTCTTGACGCTGCGCACGCTCTTCGGGTCACGCGCCACCCAGTAGGAAAAGCAGATGATGACGGTCAGCTTTGCGATCTCAGACGGCTGAAAGCCGAACAGCCAGCGTTGTGCATTATTAACCGTTGTACCGATGCCCGGTATCACAACCAGAATCAGCAGCGCGACCGATATCCACATGATGATGTTGTGAATGCCCGCGTACATGCGGTACGGAATCTTGGAAAGAACGATCATCGCCGCAAGACCGATCGCGGCGAAAATGCCCTGACGCATGATAAAGTATGTCGCGCTGCCCTTGTAGAACATCGCGTTGGTATAGCTTGCCGAGAACAGCGCGATCAGACCGGTGATCAGCAGCAGCAGCACCGAGAAGAACACACCGGTATCCCAGATGTGCGCCTTCATGCTGCGCATGCGTCTGCGCTTCGGCTTTGCGGTGCCGGTATGGTAACGCTCCTTCGGCACCGGCTCCCGCGAAGGACGCGCCGGTTTGCCGCTCGGCGCATTCCGCGGCATGGGACGGCGCGATGCCGGCCGGTGCTGCGGATTCGTCTTTCCAGTTGTCGAAGCCATAGGGTTACCTCCGAATTACGAATTAAAACAGCGGTGCGAGCGCCACATGGTAGGCCAGCAGGCACAGCACAACCGTGATGCCGGTGAATACCAGCACGATTTTCTTCTCGCACCAGCCGCACATTTCAAAGTGGTGGTGGATCGGCGCCATCTTGAACAGGCGCTTGCCGTGGGTCGCCTTGAAGTAGGTGACCTGCAGGATAACGGACAGCGTTTCGATGATGTAGATCAAGCCGACCAGCAGCAGGATGAGCGGCATTTCACACGCAAATGCCAGACCGGCAACCGCACCGCCGAGGAACAGCGAGCCGGTATCGCCCATGAACACCTTGGCCGGATTGAAGTTATAGCGCAGGAAGCCCAGCAGCGCACCCGCGAGTGCCGCCGAGAAGATCACAACGCCCATATCTCCGCGACGGAAGCCGACGAACACGAAGAAGATGGCAACCGGAAGTGTAACGCTTGCCGCCAGACCGTCGATGCCGTCGGTCAGATTGACGGCGTTGTCCGCGCCGACGATAACGAAGGCCGCGAACACGATGTACAGCGGCCACGGCCAGCTGAACGAAATGCCCGTGAACGGAATCCACAGCTGCGGCAGACCGCTCGACCCCAGGAACAGTACGAGGATGAACACGCCGGCAACCAGAATCTGGAGCACCAGCTTCTGCTTCGGGGTCAGACCCGCGTTTTCCTTTTTCTTGATCTTAGCGTAGTCATCGACCAGACCGACCGCACCGTACGCCACGGCAAGGCCAAGCACCGCAAGCGACGAGACCGAAATCTCACCCATCACGATATTGCCGATAATGACTGCCGCCGCGATACCGATAATGAACATAAATCCGCCCATTGTCGGAATATTCTGTTTGTTCATGTGCCATTTCGGTCCGATTTCGAGAATCTTCTGACCGAATTTCATTTTTCGCAGATAATTGATGACCGCCGGACCGATAGCCAGCGTAATCACCAGTGCGATCGCGAAAACAAGCACAGCCTGTTTCATGCTTCAACTTCCTCCCCTAAAAACATTGCAAGTGCGCGTTCCATGCGCATGCCGCGGCTGCCCTTGAACAGCAGCGCGTCTCCTTTTTTCGCGTCCTCGCGCAGTGCCGCGACAAGTGCGGTCTGGTCGTCGAACGCATACGCATGCTCCATGCCCTTCTCCCTGGCACCGGCTACCATGGCCGCTGCGTCCGGACCGTAGGCGTACAGGGCGTCCGCGTACTGCGCCGCCGCACGACCGGCACGGCGATGACCTTCCTCGGCGTAATCGCCAAGCTCGAGCATCGAGCCGAGAACCGCAAACCGGCGGCCGTCCCCGGCCATGCCGCCGAGCACGGACAGCGTAGCCTCCATCGCATCCGGACTTGCGTTGTAGCAGTCCGCATAGATGTGATAGCCATCCTGCTCATAGATGTTCTGGCGCATGCCGCTTGCCTGATAGCTGACAAGTCCCTGCGCGATCAGCGCGGGTGTTTCACCGAGCAGCAGACCGACGGCTGCCGCCGCCAGTGCATTGAGCACGTTATGCTTGCCCGGAATACTCAGCTTCGCGGTGAATTTCTCTCCGACCGGCAGGTGCGCCGCAGCAAGACCGTTATTTACTATATCAAATGTACCGTCGCTGTGCAAGTGTGCAATGAGGTCGCAGGCGGAATTTTCGATGCCATAAGTTACCACCTTGTAGCCGAGGCTGCCGCGTTTGTCCCACAGAAGCGGCTCATCGCCGCAGAGAACAGCCGTGCCGCCCTCCTGCAGACCCTCGAGAATCTCCAGCTTGGCCTTGCAGATGCCCTCACGCGAGCCGAGGAACTCGATATGCGAGGTGCCGATATTGGTGATAACCGCCAGATTCGGTCTGGCAGCCGCCGTCATGCGGGAAAGCTCACCGAAATGGTTCATGCCCATCTCGGCTACCAGCACTTCAGTATCCCTGGTCATACGCATGAGCGTCAGCGGCAGACCGATCTCATTATTCAGGTTGCCTTCTGTCTTCTGTGCGTGGAAACCCTGCGAGAGAACAGCATACAGCAGCTCCTTGGTGGTGGTCTTGCCGACCGAGCCGGTCACGCCGACGACTTTGCCACCGCACATCGTGCGGTAGCCGCCCGCGAGGTCAAGCAGCGCCTGCGAGGTGTTCTCAACGTACAGCGTCGGCACCGGATACTCCTCATTCTCGCGGTGGCTCATCACGGCGGCCGCTCCGTTCTCGATGGCCTTGCCGATGAAATCGTGCGCGTCAAACCGTTCGCCCTTAATCGGCAGGAACAGCGCCTCCGGCGGAATCTGCCGCGAATCGGTCGTGACCGCCGTCAGAGCCGCCTCACCCTTCGCTTCGCCGTGTGTCCATGCCGCCGCCTGCGCTAATGTAAATCGTTCCATGCCGTTTCCCCCAGTTGGTTTTACTTTTGCTTTATTGAGCGTAGGGGCGCACAGTGTGCGCCCGTCTGCCGCTCTTACTTATTGAAAAAATCCGCTACGATCTCGCGTTCATCCATGTGGTGCTTCACATGGTTTACTTCCTGATAGGTCTCATGTCCCTTGCCCATCAGCACGATGATATCGTCCTTCTGTGCGTGTGCAAGTGCCCAGTGGATCGCCTCCGGACGATCGACAATGACCTGCATCGGCGTATCCGAATCCTTCATGCCCTCGAGAATGTCATCAATGATGGCCTTCGGCTCCTCGGTGCGCGGATTATCGCTCGTTACAACGCAGAAGTCCGCGAGATCCGCCGCAATTTTACCCATCTTCGGGCGCTTGGTGCGGTCACGGTCGCCGCCGCAGCCGAACAGAGCAACAACACGGCCCTTTGCAAAGCCGCGAACGGCCTTGAGCACGTTCTCCACGCCGTCCGGTGAATGTGCGTAGTCGATGAGCACGGTGTAATCCGTATCGGTCGGCACGACCTCAACACGGCCCTTAACGCCGGTTGCGGTTGCCATGGACTTCGCCGCAGCCGCAAGCGGCATGCCGAGCTGCAGCACGATGCCGAGTGCGGTCAGTGCATTCTCGACCGAGAAATGACCCGGAATCGGCAGCTTGACATCTGCCTTTTCACCCTGATACTGCGCGGTAAACTCCACGCCATCCGCATGCATCTGCAGGTCTGTGGCTTCGAGATCGGCCTCCGGCTTGCCGCAGGAGAAGGTCATGCACGGGCACTTTGCGTCCGCGAGCATCTTCTCCGCCGCAGCGTCATCCAGATTGATAACACCCTTCTTACTGATGGAGAACAGCAGCGCCTTTGCCTTGCGGTACTCCTCCATGGTCTTGTGGAAATCGAGGTGATCCTGCGTCAGATTGGTAAACGCGCCAACCGCAAACGGAATGCCGTGCACGCGGTCAAGCACCAGAGAGTGCGAGGAAACCTCCATGATCACATGCGTGCAGCCTGCGTCTCTCATGCGGGCAAACAGCGCGTGCAGCTCGTAGGATTCCGGCGTGGTGCGCTCGGTTTCGATCACTTCATCACCGATGAGGTTCTGGTTGGTGCCGATCAGACCCACCTTGTGGCCTGCGTCCTCAAGCATGTGCTTGACGAGGTAGGTCGTGGTGGTCTTGCCGTTGGTGCCGGTCACGCCGAGCATGACCATGCTCTCCGCCGGATGACCGAAGCGGTTTTCCGCGATCTCAGCCAGCGCAATACGGGAATTCTCCACAACGACTGCGGGAACGCCCTCCGGCGCCTCCTCGCAGACAACGGCTGCCGCGCCCTGCTCCATCGCCTTGGCGATGTACTTGTGGCCATCGGTCGCGTAGCCGCGGATGGCTACAAACAGGTCGCCCGGCTGTACCGCGCGGGAGTCGTAACGCACTTCCTTGATGTCAACATCCTGTGCGGCAGTGCTGTTTTTCACTGCTACATCCTTCAAAAGTTCCTGTAATTTCATAATTTCCTCCTATCGGTCGTTGACCGTCGTTGTATCGGAAAATTCTACCGTGACAACCGCACCGAGGCTTACCTTGGTACCGGCCTCCGGACTCTGCTTGGTCGCGGTAGTGTCGCCTGTGATCTGCGCGGACGAAACACCCTTCTGCTTGAGGTACAGACCGTACTCCTCCAGCGTATCGCGGCACTCATCCGGCGACATGCCGGACAGATTGGGCACTTCAACGGCCTCAGTCGGCTTTTCCTCGCCCATGTAGACGATAACCTTGCCGCTGGCCGCAATGCGCATGCCTGCATTCGGCACCTGATCGGTGACGGTATCGCCGTCGCCCTTGATGATGCAGTCAAAGCCTGCGTCGGACAGCGTGGAAATCGCATCGTCGCGCGTCTTGCCGGATACACTCGGCACGGTCAGCTCACGGCGGTCGCTCTCGCTGTCGTCATAGACCGGCGTAATGCCGATATACGGCAGCACATCCTCCATGATGCGGCCGACAACCGGAGCGGCGATCGTACCGCCGGTATGCGTTGCGGATTCCGGCAGGTCGTTGATGGAGACCAGAACCGCGATCTGCGGGTCGTCCATCGGCGCTACGCCGATGAAGGAGGCCGTGTAGCGGTCCTCGGTATCGAGCACCTTGCCGTCACTGTCGTATTCGGGCTGAATCTCGGAGGTCGCAGTCTTGCCGCCGACGCGGTAGCCGGGCACATACGCGTTCTTGCCGGTGCCGTTTGCGACAACCTGCTCCATCGCCCCGCGCATGTAAGCGGAGGTATCCTCGGAAATGACCTGACGGACCACCTCGGTCTCATTCGTGGACTTGACCGAGCCGTCTCCGCTCAGCACTTCCTTGACGACGTACGGCTTTTTCAGCTTGCCGTCGTCCACAATCGCGCAGACCATGTTCAGCATCTGAATCGGCGTTACCGTGAAGCGCTGACCGAACGATGCGGTCGCCAGTGCGACTTCGTTCCAGTCACTGGCAACATCCAGCTTGTGGAACTGACCCTTGCCCTCACCCGGCAGGTCGATGCCGGTCGGCTCGGTCAGGCCGAACGCCTTGTAAAAGTTATAAAACCGATCCATGCCGACGCTCTGGGCAATCTGCATCATCGCTACGTTGCAGGAATTCATCAAGGCTTCGGTCAGCGTCTGCATGCCGTGGCCGCTTGTGTTTGCACACTTGATCTCCCAGTTCTCCACCTGCAGGGAGCCACCGCAGTAGTAGGTGTCCTCGGCATGGGTAGCACCCAGATCATACGCGGTGGAGACCGTCATCAGCTTGAAGGTGGAGCCCGGCTCGTAGTTATCCGCGATAACCGGATTGCGCCAGGTTTTCATCAGGATATTGACGCGGGCGCTGCCCAGCTCATCCACCAGATCAGAATTGTCATGAATCGCCTCCGGCAGATTGTCCAGACCGCCCTTCTCATACCAGGCATCCGGAATTTCGACCTTTACGTTCTCTTCCTTGAGAATTTTCGCAACATTTTCCTTGAGTTCGTTGATATACTTGTCGCTCGTCAGCTTGTAGGCATCGTTCGGGTCAAAGTCCGGCAGGTTCGCCATGGCGAGCACCTCACCGGTCTTGACGTCCATGACGATGCCGGAAACGCCGTCTCGCGCCTCCGGATTGTCGGCAAGTGCGGTCTCGAGGTGCTTTTCCAGATAGTTCTGGATATCGCTGTCGATGGTCAGCACCAGCGAGTTGCCGTCGGTTGCCGGAATGTACTGCTGGGTTTCCGGCATAATGTCCTTGTTCTGCTGGTTCTGCACGCGCACCAGACGGCCCGCCGTGCCGGAAAGCTCGTCGTTATACTCGGATTCCAGGCCGTACGCGCCGTTGTTGTCGCTGCCGACGTATCCCAGAACCGCAGACAGGAAGGCGCCATGCTGATAGTACCGCTTGGTATCCGGCTCAGAGTAGACGCCGGTGCAGTCTGCCGCTTCGAGCTTCTCATCCAGTTCCTTGGATACGTCCTTATCGACCTTCTGCGCGATAATTTCGTACTGCGAGTTCGTCTTCCGGAGCTTCTCCATCACGGTATCGTAATCCACATCCAGCGTTTCGGACAGGATGGTCGCAAGCGTCTGCTGCTGACTTTCCGCCGTGATGCCCTTCTTGACCTTGCTCTCGTCCACAACGGCCTTCGGATCGACCGTAATGCGCTCTACAGCGGCGGATTCAGCCAGAACCTGCATGTTCGCGTCGTAGATCTTGCCGCGGTTGGGCGTGATGAATGTGTCGCGCGTCTGCAGCGCTGTCGCCTGCTGCACATAGAAATCGTGATTGAATACCTGCATATACAGCAGCCGCACGCCTACCAGCCCGAAACCGATCAGTGCAAACAGCACGGTCAGTCCGCGGATACGCGTGCGCATTTGATGGTTGGGTCCCTTAACTGCCATTTAGTCAGCCTCCATATTGTTCCTGAAAAAGCGTAAGGAGTCAGAAGTTATCCACCTCTCACTCCCCTGTACGCATTGTATTCAACTGCTTATCGGATATATTCCACAAGTGCGGAAAAGCGCGCTGCCAGTGCGCTCCACAGACCGTGCAGCGTCATGCTGTCGTCTGCAACGGTGACAAGATCCGGATTGGTCAGCTCCACATATTCGATCTGCGAATTGTCCATCTTGACCATTCCGAGTGTGTCCGTGGCGTACTGCTCTACCTCATCCATGTTCATGCTGTTCATCTGCTTGGTCGTCAGAGAGACATTCTCCGACTGCAGCTCGCTGAGCAGGTCGCTCTGCTCACTCGCTTCCGCGGTAAGCTGGGTCAGCTGCATCTGGCAGAACAGGATAAACGCCGCCGTGATCGCCACCAGAAAAATGCACGGGTACACGCCCTGCATCACAGCAGGCTTGCGGCGGTGCTTCTTTTTCTTGACCGGTGCTGCCGCTACCTGCAGATGGCGTTTCGGCTGTACCTCACGCTGCGCAGGAACCTGATCTTCATATTTTCTTGCCGCGTTGTTCCTGCCAGAAGCCATCTTGCGCTTTCCTTTCTTTTGAATTTGCTTTTTCGGTTTAGATTTTTTCACAAACCCGGAGCTTCGCGCTTCGGGCGCGCGGATTCTCCTCAATTTCCCTTTCGTCCGGCAGAATCGGCTTGCGCGGCGTCAGCCGAACCTTCGGCTTTTTGCCGCAGATGCATACCGGAAAGTCCTTCGGACAGGTGCAGCCCTGTGCCGCCTGATGAAAAGCCGCCTTGACGATGCGGTCCTCCAGGCTGTGGAAGGTGATGACCGCCAGTCTGCCGCCCGGATTGAGACAGTCGATGGCTTTTTCCATCGCTTCCCGCACGGCACCCAGCTCATCGTTTACCGCAATGCGGATCGCCTGAAAGCTGCGCTTCGCCGGATGCTGCTTTTCGCGCAGTGCTTTCGCGGGCATGGCGCCCTTGATCACACGGACAAGCTCCAGCGTGGTCTCAATCGGCTTGTCTGCGCGTTCGCGCTCGATCGCCGCTGCGATCAGCGGTGCGTAGCGCTCCTCGCCGTACTCAAACAGAATGCGGCGGATCTCCTCGCGGCTCCAGCCGTTCACCACATCATACGCGGTCAGCTTCTGCTGCCGGTCCATGCGCATATCGAGCGGCGCATCCTGCATATAGGAAAAGCCGCGCTCGGCATGATCCAGCTGCGGAGAGGAAACGCCGAGGTCGAACAGAATGCCGTCCGCACCTGCCAGTCCCTGTCCCTCGAGCACCTTGTCGATATCGCGGAAGTCGCTCTTGACCGGTGTGACACGCTGCCATACATCCTTGAGGCGGTCCTTCGCGTTTTCGAGTGCTTCGTCATCTCTGTCAATGCAAATCAAACGACCGGTATCATGCAAACGCTCCGCAATGCGGAGCGAGTGACCGGCGCCGCCGGTCGTGGCGTCCACATAAACGCCGTCCGGCTTGATCTGCAGAGCCTCAAGGCAAGGCTCAAGCAAAATGGATACATGATGAAATTCCATAGTTCCCTGCCCTTTTGTTAAAAATCAATATCTTCTACGTCCGCGGCAACAACTTCCGCGTCGATCTCGTCATTGTAAGCGCGCCACTTGTCGCTGTTCCAGATTTCCGCGTGGTCGAGCTGACCGATCACGGTAACATCCTTCTGCAGCTCCGCAAAGGTACGCAGGTTTGCGGGAATGAGGATGCGGCCCTGTGCGTCGAGCTGTGCATCGAACGCATTGGCGAAGTAGTAGCGCTTGACGCGTCTTGCCTTTTCGCCGTTGCCGAGCGTGCGGATCTTGTCCTCCAGACGCTTCCATTCCGCTTCCGGATAAACGGACAGACAGCCATCGAGGCCCTTGGTGACCGTGAAGTGCTCGCCGAGCTCCTCGCGCAGCTTGGCCGGCATTGCCAGACGACCCTTAGCGTCTATGGAATGCTTGTATTCGCCCTTCACTCATTCACACCTGCCCTTCCGCTTTGGTGGAATTTGTGACACTTTACCCCACAACTCTCCACCTTGATTTTATTATAGCGGTACGGAGAATAGATTGCAAGATATTTTTTGCATTATTGCACGAAAAATTCGGGCGTTTTTCTTGCAAATTTTATAGTTTTCGCAATTTTTACGAACAGTTGTTCGATTGTGTTCGTATGCGGTATTTTCCTGCATTTTACTGCGAAGTGGAGAGTTATCCCAAAGTTTATCCACAGAGTGTGTATTTTTGTGCAATTTCAGCCGGACATTTTTCAGGTTGGTGGCGCAAAGTGGGTGTGAGGTTCTCTTTTTCGGCGCCGGTGGTGAGGAGTGGGTGATGGCGTGGTGCAGACAAGGTAACGGTCGTTATCAAATAAAATTCGCAGGTGCCGTCCGCAACAACGCGTAAGCGAATTGTGCGGCACTGTCATGCCGCACCCAGCGTAGAGTTGCCGATATGTGTAGTAGTACGGTATCTGACACTGCAAACAGGTCTCGACATGGGAGCACACTGTGCTCCCCTACGGCAGAAAAAATCCTCTGCCGTTCCCCCATAGTCTCAGTTCTCTGGCAGGCAGACGCTAAGAGGAAACGGGGTGATTCACAAGAGGGGTGGAAACCTTAGGTGTCCATCCCTCTTGTGCCCCTGCCGGGCAGGCAAGTTCCGTTCGCTTCGCAAGCGACAAATTCCCGTTGTGCCGGTACCGCAAAGAACACGAAAAAGCAGCCACCCGAAGGTGACTGCCTGCATTTCGGTTTTACTTTGCGATGCTCTTGAAGCGCTGGCGTGCCTTGCGGACCTCCTCCAGACCGAGAGCCACTGCCTCCTCGGTACGCTTGAGGGTATCCTCGCAGTACTCATTTGCCACACGGCGCAGCTCACGAGCCTGAATCTCGGCGTTGCCCTGTACTTCCTTGGCCTTGCGGCGTGCCGCTACGACGATCTCGGTCTCGGAGACCATCTGACGTGCATCCTCCTCAGCCTGACGGCGGATCGCCTCAGCCTCGCGCTTGCCGGATGCCAGCATCTCACTGCGCTTTGCAACAATTTCCTGTGCCTGCTGCAGATCGTTCGGCAGAGCCTCACGCAGCTCGTCCAGCATATCCAGCATGTGGTCACGCTCTACGATGCACTTCTCGCCTGCCAGCGGAATGCCCTTTGCGTCCTGCACCATATCATACATGCGGTTAATGAGTTCCTCTAAAGTTGCCATTTTACTCTCCCTTTCTAATTCGGCGCACAATGTCCTGCATAATCCCCTCGGGAACAAAATCGGCGACACCGCCGCCGTGTACCGCAATATCCTTCACGATCGAGGAAGAGAGGTACATATATTCCGCACTTGTCATCAAAAACACGGTATCCAGCTCAGGATTGAGCTTGCGGTTGGCAAGTGCCATTTGGAATTCGTATTCAAAATCCGAAACCGCACGCAGACCCTTTACGATGACGCATGCGTTTTTCTGCTTGGCGTAGTCTGCCAGCAGGCCGCCGAAGGATTCCACCTCGACGTTCGGCAGGTCAGCCGTTGTCCGCTTTAAGAATCCCACACGTTCCTCGGCGGAAAAAGCGGGTTTTTTGTTCTGGTTGTGCATTACCGCAACGATCAGCCGGTCAAACATGACCGACGCACGGCGGATGATATCCAGATGTCCCAGTGTGACAGGGTCAAAGCTGCCCGGATAAATCGCAATTTTCATTTATTTCATTCCGTTTCGCCACTCTGCCGCTGCAGAATGGTAATCATGGTAGCGCCGTAGCGGCGTTCCCGCACGACTGCGAAGCCGTGGGAGAATCTGTCCTCTACTGCACTTTCGCATATTATTATACCATTTACAGAGAGAATGTCAAACGTTTCTATCTGTTTCAGCGCATTTTCTAAGATCACGCCGCCGTACGGAGGATCGAGGAAGATCACGTCGTACCGTTCCCTGCCTGCTTTGGAAACAAATTCCGCTGCCTCCGTGCGGTGGAGCGCCGCCTTATCCTTCACACGCGCACTTTCGACGTTTTTGCTCACGATGCCGTAAGCTGCCTTGTTGTGCTCGACAAAATCGCAGTGAGCAGCGCCGCGCGAAAGCGCCTCAATGCCAAGCTGACCGGTGCCCGCAAACATGTCGAGCACCTCGGCACCGCGCACATGATCCTGTATCAGATTGAATACGTTTTCTTTTACCCGATCGGTGGTCGGGCGGGTGTTCATGCCGGGCACCGGCTGCAGCTTGCAGCCGCGTGCAGTTCCGGATACAACTCTCATGGTAGCCTCCTGCTGAAATTTTTTAACAATAACATCACTCTATCGTGTAGGGCGGGATGAGAGCACCCCGCCCTATGGAAACCCAGATACATCATGCGGTTTCGTAATATTTATGAATCCTGATGAAAAAATTCGTAAACGCTCTGCGCGGCATTCCTCGGCAGAATCCTTGCCAGCTCCTGCTCGGACGCCTGCCGGATATTCTCAATGCTGCCGAAGTGCTTGAGCAGGTCGGTTCTGCGCTTATCGCCCACGCCCGGGATTTTATCCAGTGTGGAGCCGCGCACCTTTTTGCCGCCCAGCTTGCGGTTATACTCGATGGCGAACCGGTGGACCTCCTCCTGCATGCGGCCGATGAGCGCAAACAGCGCCGGAGTCGCCGAGATGCCGAACTCACGGCCGTCCGGTGCAACGAGAGCACGGGTACGGTGGCGGTCGTCCTTGACCATGCCGAAGCACGGGACAGACAGCCCGAACGAATCGAGCACCTCCTTACAGACATGCACATGACCCAGACCGCCGTCGATCATGAACGCGTTCGGCAGCGGCGCAAACTTCTCGTCGCCGTCCACATAGCGCTGCACGCGGCGCGTGAGCATTTCACGCATGGAGGCATAGTCGTCCTGTCCGTTGGCGGCACACGCGATCTTAAACTTGCGGTAGTCGCTCTTTTTCGGCTGACCCTCGACAAACACGATCATCGAGCCGACCGTATCCTGTCCGGCGAAGTTGGAAATGTCGTAGGCTTCCAGCCGGAGCGGCAGTGCCGCCATACCGGTGACATTCTGCAGCAGCTCAAGCGATTTATGCCGTCTCTCGGACTGCTTCTCTCTGCGTTCGATCTCCTCGAAGGCGTTTTTCTCCGCGAGGCGGGTCAGCACCCGGCGTTCGCCGCGCTGCGGCACGGCAAGCTCCACCTTGCGCTCTGCGATGGATGAAAGGTACTCGCCCACGGCGTCCTGCTCCTCGATTTCATGCGAGAGCAGAACGGTTTTCGCCACCGCATTGCGCTGCGCGTAATACTGCTTGATGAACGAGGAAAGCACCTCGGCAGGGTCGCTCTCGGTGACGTGGAAGAACGTGTATTCCTTATCCTGCAGCGTGCCGCCGCTGTAATGCAGCACGCAGACGCACGCGCGGGTCTGTCCCTGCACAAAGGCGATAACGTCCAGCTCTGCAAACGCACCGGCAACCACATGCTGCTTGGTGCCCAGCTTCTGGATCGCACGCAGACGGTCACGCAGGACGGCGGCACGCTCAAACTGCAGTTCCTCGGCGGCTTCGTTCATCTTCTCGGTGAGTTCACGCTCGAGCTTTTTTGCATCGCCCTCGAACAGCGAGATCGCCTGTTCGATCAGCGCGTGATACTCCTCCGGACTGACCTTGCCGGTGCATGGCGCACAGCAGCGGCCGAGGTGCAGATTCAGGCACGGCCGGTCCTTGCCGATGTCCCGCGGGAAGGAACGCGCACAGCTTTTGAGGTGCAGTGCTTCTCCGATCGTATCAATCGCTCGTCTTGCGGCGCCGCGTCCCATGTACGGACCAAAGTACCGCGCTCCGTCATGTGCAGGCTTGGAGACAATTTTGAAATCCGGGTAGGGCAGCGTGGTGTCCAGCCGCACATAGGGATAGCCTTTGTCGTCCTTGAGCAGAATGTTGTACTTCGGCTTATACTTCTTTATCATCGAGTTCTCGAGCACGAGCGCTTCAAACTCGCTGTCCGTGACGATGATATCGAAGTCGTCGATATGGCTGACCAGCTGGCGCGTCTTGGCGTTCAGCCGTTCGGGCGGCTGAAAGTAGTTGGACACGCGGTTGCGGAGCAG
The DNA here is from genome assembly GCF_003480945.1 of Butyricicoccus sp. AM27-36. NCBI lineage: Bacteria > Bacillati > Bacillota > Clostridia > Eubacteriales > Butyricicoccaceae > Butyricicoccus > Butyricicoccus sp. AM27-36. Next base: position 52,679 of record NZ_QUJR01000001.1, on the reverse strand, counting down.
CTTGGCCTTGCCGACGTAAATCACCTTGCCGGTCTTATCCTTGTGCATATAAACGCCGGGCTGCATGGGCAGCTTGCGCACGCGCTCCTTCAGCTGTTCTCTTGTCATGCAAACTGCCCTCCTTCCCTCAATCGTCATTTGCAAAAATAAAAGCGCCGATCAAAACAACCGGCGCTTTTCCCTCAGGACGCGATAACTTAGTCAGTAAAATTGGATGTGATAAGCTCAACCAGTGCGGAAACAGCCTCTTCCTCATCCGGGCCATCAGCGATCAGGTTGATGGTAGTGCCCTTGGTGATACCCAGGGACAGAATGCCGAGCAGGCTCTTCGCGTTTACGCGGCGTTCTTCCTTTTCTACCAGGATGGTAGACTTGAACTCATTTGCCTTCTGAATGAAAAAAGTTGCCGGGCGGGCATATAAGCCTACCTGATTGGTAACCTGTACCTCTTTTGAATACATATCTGCATCGCTCCTATTTCTTCAAATCCGTTGTATATAGTCTATCGCTTTTTTGCATTTTCGTCAAGGACTATTTCCAGATGTGCCCTTTGCTTTTTAAATGAATTTTTCAAAAAACGTACTGATTTATAGGGCATTATGCCCTATTCGCCGGTTTCCGATTCCTAAAACAGGTATTTTTAGGGCAATACCACATAATTCATTAAAAGAAATCTATGCGTAAACTGTGCAGGATTGCCTCAGCGCAATTCGACGATTGTTACGCCCTGCTCTCCTTCGCCGTAAACACCGCTGCGGACGCTCTTGACGCGCTTGTTTTTCCGCAGATGCTGCTGCACAGCCGTGCGGAGCACGCCGGTTCCCTTGCCGTGGATGACCGTGACAGACGGCAGTCCGGCCATGATGGCGCGCGACAGGAAGTTGTCCACCTCAAAGAGAGCCTCCTCGGCGCTCATGCCGCGCACATCGACTTCGCTTTCCGCCGAGCGGATGTTAAGTTCTCTGCGCGGAGCGTCACGCCGCGGCTGCGGCTTGGGCTTGGGCGCGTTCTTCTTTTCCTCCACGAGACGCAATTCGTTCTCCTTGACCGTCATCTTCATCGGGCCTGCCTGCACCTGCACGCTGCCGTCCCTGTCCGCCGGAGCGAGCACGGTCGCAATGACGCCGCCGACGTTGAGCAGGCGCACGCGGTCGCCCTTCTGCACCGAACGAACCTCGTCAGCCTCGACAACGCGCTTCTGAATGCCGCGGCGCTGTTCGTTCTCGGTCTGGGTGATGGCACCGCGCAGCGCCGCCTTGGCTGCCGCAAGGTTCTGGTCGGCGTTCTTCTTCTGCGCCTTCTTTTTGAGCGTTTCCAGCTCGTCAAACACGGTTTCCGCCGTCATGCGGGCATTTTTGAGGATGTTGTCTGCCTGTCCGCGGGCGCTCTCCATCATCTTGTCCACACGATCCTCGGCGGCATCGCGCTCGGCGCGCATCTTGTCGCGCTCGGACTGCGCGGCAGAGCGCATGCGCTGTGCTTCTTCCTTCATCTGCTCGACACGGCGGCGTTCGCGCTCAAGCTCCGCCAGAACGTCCTCAAAACGGGCGTCCTCAGTGGAAACCTGCTCTTTCGCCCGCTCGATGATAGTCGGCTGGAGGCCGAGCCGCGCCGCGATGGCGAATGCATTCGACTTGCCGGGGATGCCGGTCAGCAGGCGGTAGGTCGGCTGGAGCGACTTGACATCGAACTCACAGGAGGCGTTCTCTACGCCGTCAGTGGTCAGCGCGAACGTTTTCAGCTCGGCATAGTGGGTCGTAGCGGCTACGCAGGCGCCCATCTGGCGGGCATAGCCGATGACGGCAACCGCCAGGGCCGCGCCCTCGACCGGGTCGGTACCCGCACCCAATTCGTCGAACAGCACGAGGTCGCCCTGCCCGCAGCAGTCCATAATAGACACGATGGTCTTCATGTGCGCGGAGAACGTGGACAGGCTCTGCTCGATGCTCTGCTCGTCACCGATATCGGCGTAAACATGCTCAAACAGGCCGATTTCCGACTGCTCGTTCGCCGGAATATGCAGGCCGCTTGCCGCCATGAGCGACAGCAGGCCGAGCGTTTTGAGCGAAACCGTCTTGCCGCCGGTGTTCGGACCGGTGATAACGAGGGTGTCGTAATCGTAGCCGATGGCGATGTCAATCGGCACCGCCTTGTCCTTGTCGAGCAGCGGATGGCGCGCGCGAAGCAGCTTGCAGCGGCTGCCGTCCTCGACCAGTACGGGCGCACAGGCGTTCATATCGAACGACAGCTTGGCACGCGCAAAGATGAAGTCCAGCGTGGTCAGCGCATCGTAGTCCTGCTCGATGGCGCCCTTGTACATGGACACGCGCGACGACAGTTCCGCGAGAATGCGCTCGATCTCGTTTTCCTCGCGGCCTTCGAGCACCTTGATCTGGTTGTTGATTTCCACGACCTGCTGCGGCTCGACGAACACAGTCGCACCGGTGGACGAGGTATCATGCACCAGACCGGGCACATCGCCGCGGTGCTCCACCTTGACCGGCACAACGAAGCGGCCGTTTCTCTGGGTGATAATATTCTCCTGCAGGTACTTGGAGCGCTCACCGGAAATCATACGGTTGAGCGTTTCGCGCACCTTGCCGGACACGCGGCGCAGCTCACGGCGGATGCTCAGCAGCTCGGGAGATGCGCCGTCTGCGATCTCCTCCTCGGAGATGATAGCGGTCGTGATGGATTCCTCCAGATCGCGGTTGCCGGAGAGCAGACCGAAAATCGGCGTGAGCGTGGTCTTGGTTTCGTGCTCGGCATCGTACAGCAGAGCACGGCGCGCGGTCTGCAGCAGGCTTGCCACCGCCAGCAGCTCGCGCGGGTTGAGCGTGCCGCCACGGTCCGCGCGGGACAGGATAGCGCCTACCTCTCGGATGCCGCCAAAGGCAGGACTGCCCTGACGAACCATCAGGTCCTTCGCGTCCGTGGTCTGCTGCAGCCACAGCTCGGCCTGCTCGTGGTCGTCCAGCGGACGAAGTGCACGGCATTTCTCCTTTGCCGCCTGGGATGCCGCCTGTCCGGCCAGTTTTTCCAGTATTTCGTAGTATTCCAGTGTTTTAAGGGATTTTTCGCCTAATTTGTTCATTTCAAACTCCCGTAAAATCTTCTTGTTGTTTATTCGCTTTCGCAGGGTGCACCGAGGTCGTCGCACCCTGCGATATAGCTGTGCATTATCTTATAACTGCGTTTACCCCATCCAAACCAGCACCGCCATGACCGCCAGCGACACGATGACAAGCACCATATTGCCGCGCCAGATGCGCAGCAGTGCTGCACCGGTCTCGCCGCTTTCCTCGGCAACGTACTGCCACTGTTTTCTCCGACCGGGGTTCCAGAACCAGATAAAGCCGAACTCGGCAGCAATGCGCTGATAGTCCTCACCCGGCAGATTGGCCTTGCAGTCGTTCAGAAAGCACCGTCCCAGCCACAGCATATATCCGATGGCGCACAGTACACCGAGCAGCAGCGCAAGCATTTTTACGCTCGGTATGAGCCAGAACAAGGCAATCACACAGACGTCTGTAAGAATCAGATTTCTCGTTACCTTCCACATGGAGACTGCTTTGCGATCCATACTGCTGCTCCTTTCTGTCGCCCGTTTATCGGGATAGATGAGTATTCGTGCAGAAATGCGTAGAATGTCGTAGAAGAATACACTATTATTCTAAATATTGTATATTTCTCTACGCGTTTCTACGACTCTCTACGCGTTTATATACCATCACTTTATCGGCGCCTGCAGCGACCGATAAAACTGCAAACTCTCAAACCCGCGTCCGAGGTGATACTTCACATACTCCTCGGCCATGCCGCAGAACTGCTCTCTGGCGGGTCCGTTGAGCGCGAACGCATAGATCTTGTTCGGCTCGGCTGTCAGCACATGAAGCATCGCCCGCAGGGTACTGTCCACAAGCTGTGCATAACCACCGACTCTCCCCGCGCACTTTGCGTCCGCGGCTGTGCCCGCCCGAACAGAAAAGCACACCGGCGGGTTCTCTATCACCTCGCCGCACACGCCGCATGAGGTTAAATCCGGCGCATAGCCGCTCTCGGCCATAATGCGCCACTCGAACGCCGCCTTGACCAGCTCCGGGTCGCGTTTGCCGCCCTCGAGCGCATACAGCGCGTACAGCAGCAGACGGCACAGTGCCGGATTGTCGAAATCCGGCACTGTCAGAGCGGTTGTCAGCTCGTTTAAGTAGCACGACAGCGCGTACTTCTCGATATCGCCTGCCAGCGCGAAAAACGAGTGTACCAGATCGGCGTCCCGCAGGGTGTACCTGCCGCCTCTGTCCGACAGAATGAACTCCGAGTAGCACAGCTGCCGTGCCGCCGGATTTTGCTTTTTTCCGCGCCGCGCGTTCTTGCACAGGATTTCAATCCTGCGGCCGTCCTCGGTCAGTGCGGTCAGATAGCGGTCAAAGTCACCGAAATCCACCTCACGCAGACCGAGTGCCCGCAGCTTGACCTCGGCCATTTACTGATCCTCGTAGCCGAAGTTGCGCATCTGGTACTGGTTGTTGCGCCAGCCCTCCTTGACCTTGACCCACAGCTCGAGGAATACCTTGGCATCCAGCATGCGCTCAATGTCCGCGCGCGCCTGCTGGCCGATTTCTTTCAGCATCGCGCCGCGCTTGCCGATGATAATGCCCTTGTGGCTGGCCTTCTCGCAGTAGATAACCGCGTTGATCTCCACCAGACCGTCCTCACGCTCGTTCCAACGCTCAATGCCGACGGCTACACCGTGCGGAACCTCGCGGTCGAGCAGGCGCAGCATCTTCTCGCGGATAATCTCGGCTACAAGCTGACGCTCCGGCTGATCGGATACCATGTCCTCCGGGAACAGCTGCGGGCCTTCGATGGCATACTTGTCGATTTCGGTGAGCAGCTCCTCTACGCCCTCGCCCGTGCGTGCCGAGATCGGCACAACCGCGTCGAACTCATGCGCTGCCGCGTAGGTCGCAATGACAGCGAGCAGCTCTTCCTTCTTGACGGTGTCGATCTTATTGATAACGAGGATTGCCGGCATGTGATGCTGCTTGATCTGTGCGATCAGGGTTTCCTCGGCAGGACCGATGTTCGGGATCGGCTCTACCACCAGAACGGCAACGTCCACCTCGGAAACCGTGTCCGTCACCACCTTGCACATGTAGTCGCCTAGACGCGAGCGCGGCTTGTGCAGACCCGGGGTGTCCAGCAGAACATACTGCGTTTCACCGCGGCTGAGTACGCCCGTGATGCGCGTGCGCGTGGTCTGCGGCTTGCTGGATACGATGGCCACCTTCTGACCGACCAGCTTGTTTGTCAGCGTGGATTTGCCCACGTTCGGCCGTCCTACAACGGATACGACCGCAGTTTTTGTAATTTTGCTCATTTATTTATCTCCAGTACAGTAATTGAGAATTGAGAATGGAAAATTGAAAATGTCGCTATTCTTGCGCGAGTTCCGTCCGCGCTGCGACGAGCTATCCTTGCGCGAGTTCCGTCCGCGCTGCGACGAGCTATCCTTGTGCGAATTCTCCATTCTCCATTATTATTGAATTCTTCCAAAGTGGAACACGAACCAGACAGCAATCGGCACGGTGACCACAACCGCCATGCCGAGCCACAGCCTATACCACAAGAATTTGATGGCTGCCGCAAGCACGCCGTTTCCGATAAAGATACACGCGCCGACCGCGACGCACGCTGCCGCGCACACAAACACGCCTGCCGCCGCGATATCCTTCGCGTTGCGTACCATGCCGTCATACCCGCTCGCCTGCTTGTCGCACAGGCGCTCGATGGCGGTATTCAGCAGTTCCGCGCCCATGGTAAGGCCGAAGCAGATACACAGGATGGCCGCTTCGGTCATGCTCACGCCGCCGAACACGCCGAACAGGATGACGTAGAACGCCGCCGTCATGTGCACGCGGAAGTTGCGCTCGTCATGGATGCACAGCCGCAGACCGCGGAAGGCGTGCAAAAAGCTCTCGCTCAGTTTTCGGATACTCTTTTTCATGGCTCAGTCCCGCGTCAGTCCGAGGAACGCAAGGTTGTCCTCTTCCTTGCTGCGCATCAGGCGGGTGTCCTCGTCATTGCGCTCGTGGTCGTAGCCGAGCAGGTGCAGCACGGAATGCGTGGTCAGGTAGCCGCACTCTCTTGCAGGCGAGTGCCCGAACTGCTCCGCCTGCTCGCAGGCGCGCGTGTAGCACAGGATCATATCACCGAGCATGACACAGCCGGAATCCGGCTCGGCCTCCAACTCCTCCTGCGGCTCGCCGTTGAGAAACTCGTACATCGGGAACGAAAGAACGTCGGTCACGGCATCCTTATTTCGGTATTCGGCGTTCATTTCGCGGATGGCGTCAGCATCGACAACGGTAACGTCGATTTCGGCGTCAAAGTCCACCTGCTCACTCTTCAGCACACGCTCGGCGCAGGTGCGGATCAGCTCACGCACGCTGTTTTCGTCTGCTACCTCGGTCTCAAAGCCGATATTGATCTGATGATTCATCATTTTCCCTCCTTGCGGCGGGTCGGAAGGCGCTTTCCTGCCGGTTTTGCGGCAGGCTTGCCCTTGCCCTTTTTGTTTTCGTACTCTGCATACGCCTTGACGATGCGCTGCACCAGCTCATGGCGCACAACGTCCTTTTCGGTCAGGAAGCACTGGGCGATGCCCTCCACGCCATCCAGCACGCGCAGCGCCTCGCGCAGACCGGACTGCTTGCCGTCCGGCAGGTCGATCTGGGTAATATCGCCCGTAATGACTGCCTTGGAGCCGAATCCCAGTCGGGTGAGGAACATTTTCATCTGCTCGGGCGTGGTGTTCTGCGCCTCATCGAGAATGATGAAGCTGTCGTCGAGCGTGCGTCCGCGCATGTACGCAAGCGGGGCAACCTCGATGGAGCCGCGCTCCTGATACTTGGTGAAATTGTCCGCGCCGAGCATGTCAAACAGACCGTCGTACAGCGGGCGCAGATACGGGTCTACCTTACTCTGCAGGTCGCCGGGCAGAAAGCCGAGCTTCTCGCCCGCTTCGACCGCCGGACGGGTCAGGATGATGCGGGAGACCTGCTTGTCCCGAAAGGCCGCAACCGCCGCCGCAACCGCAAGATAGGTCTTGCCGGTACCGGCAGGGCCAACGCCCATGACGATGGTGTTATTGCGGATGGCCTCCATGTATTTCTTCTGGCCGAGCGTTTTCGCCTTGACCGGCTTGCCCTTTGCCGTGATGCACAGCACATCGCGGCTCATCGTGTGGACCTCGCTTTCGCGGCCGTCCTTCGCCAGACCGATGACGTACTGCACGGTCTGTGTGCCGATGGATTCTCCTCGGCCTGCCATCGCCAGCAGCGCCGTAATCGCGCGTGCAGCGATGGACACGCCTTCGTCCTCACCGGTGATTTTCAGCTCGGTTCCGCGGCTGATGACCGAGACGTTCAGTTCGCGCTCGATCTGCTTGATGTTTTCGTCAAATGCACCGAATACTGCCATCAGCAGTTCGGTTTGTTCAATCTGCATTACCTGTTCTATGGTTACACCCTCTTATGTTTAATTAGTAATTAGAGTTAGGAATTAAATGTTAGTTTTCATCCGTGCAAGGCAGGAGGCAGGCGTTTTTCCTGTCGTTACCTGCTCTCCTGCGGATAGTGTTTATCTATCAAATAAACTGTATGCAAGTGTATGTATCTGTTGCAATAACTCGTTCAACATACAGTTGCATACGGTTACATACAGTTAATTTTCATATATCTGCAGCAATACATGATGTTTTACCGTAGGGGGCGGCAAGGTGAATTGCGGCAACGCCGCAAGAGAAGGTGCCCTGGGGTACGACTCGGCGCACCGTTGTAAACGATCTGCACATTGCCTAACCGTAGGGGCGAACATTGTTCGCCCACACAACGTAAAATCATACGTTTTTCCAATTGTGAATCCAGTTTCCAACCGCGACAATCAGCCACACCACCGAAACCGCCGTCGGCAGAAGCATTGCGGCAAATGCGGAAGCCATGAAGTTCGTCACACCGAAAAACGGCACGAGGAACACACTAAACGGCAGCAGCACCGAATTTGCCGGAAGGATATCCGTCGTCATAAGCAAACCGGCTGCCGCACCAATCGCAATCAGCGCCGATGCAATCGTCAGCAGGCACATTGCAGTATTGCTTTTCCGCCATTCGTACACCAGCAGCGATATCAGCACGATAAACACCGCGCTGACGCAGAATTTGCCTGCGCTCGCGGAACCGCCGTGAAGCCAGTCCGAGCCGTTAGCAGCAAATGCCGCTGCGGTGCTCAGTCCTGCGAGAATCGTCGCGGGTTTACGGTTCATAGGCGTCTCCTTTTCTGTCTCTACGGCACCTGCTCCATCTCCGCATTTTCCTCCGGAACGGTACTGTCATCCACGGCCTCGGTGCCGATCTGCTCCTCGGCGTGGACGGTGAGGTACAGCACTGCCGCGCCGTTCTGCTCGGTGAGCGTTTCGCTGTGGCTCGTCACCATGCCGTCGATATCCGCGGCTGTCTCGCCCAGTGCGCGCGACAGCATATCCACCCGCACGTCCTCGGCGGTGCGCGTCGTCGGCTCCCGCTCGTAGAATGTATACGTTTGTGTGACCAGCGCCACCGGCAGCACCACGCTGTCCGACAGCCAAAAATGTCTGGTCGTTATTATTTTATCACAAGTGCCCCCTGCAATTCCACTGCCAATATAGAAATTTAACCGTTTATTTCCCATCACCAGTGCATATTGATGACGAATTTTACCCGTATATCGCTTGCTCTGCTCGGTGAGCGGCCGCGCCGCCTGAACCGTATGCGTGGTGTACGCCTGCACGGTGCCGTGCGCATGCGCTGTACGGTACTTTCCGCCTTCGCGTGTCGGCTCCACCAGGCCGCTGATGAGCGTATCACCGGTCTGCACGGCATCTCCTGCCTGCACCATTGGCTGTCCCTCGAGCGCACGCACCTGCGTTACCACGCCGTCCCGCGTGGCTACCACCTTGGTGACCGCGTGCTCGTCCAGTACCTCCGGCGGGTCGGTACTGCCGTAGGCGACCACGGTCAGGCTGTTGCCCCGCAGATTGAGCGAAAAAAACGTGATATTCGGCTGCAGCTGCATCATCTTCCACCGTATCTGACGGGTGTTCAGGTCCTTGATGGGCATGCCGATATGCACCCCCATTTCGCTCAGCTGCTGCATGACAGCCATCTCATCTATCGCCGGTGCGATCTCGGTCTGTATCGCCCATACATGCGTGCCGAGCAGCCAGCACAGCGTTGCTGCCGCTATAGCTCCGCCCCAGAGCGCCGTGCGCGGACGCAGACGCGCCGCAAGGAACGGCAGACCGCGTTTCCGGAGAATATGCACGCGGCAGCCGGTGCGGCCCATGTGCCGCCTGAGCATCCGGAAATCCCGGATAGACAGGGTTGCGTGCAGCTCATTCCATGCCGTGCGGTCCATCTGCCGCAGCGTGATACCCTGCGCTGCGCACAGGTTGAGAAACCGCGTCAGGCTTGCGCCTGTCACGCGCACGCGCACCTGCCCGCAAGCCAGCAGCCACAGCCGCCCGATCATTCGCGCCCCTCCTTCCTCACTCGGTCGTGATGTATTCCACCGACGAGATCACGCCGATCACCGCCAGTTCGTCCATGGAAAGCGCCGTCAGCTCCAGGTCTGCACCCAGAATGCGTACCTCGCACCCGCGGCATCTGACGCGCAGGATGCTGTCGTCGTATTCCTGTATGCCGCAGTGGTTCTCCACGATCACCCGGCTGTCTCCGAGGATTTCCACGCGCGGGCGGTTTGGGTGGAGGTCCTCCATGAGTTCGGCGTATAAGTTATCTTTCAGCATATCGCGCCACCTTCATATCGCATTTTACCTTCTCCGTAGGGCAGGTATAACGGTATATGTTATGTATCAGCGTACTGAAACTTTCCTGCTTCTCATACACTGTTCCGAGGTGACGCTATGAAGCTATTCTTATCGCTGGCTCTTTTTGCCGCGTTTTTGCTTTGCCCGACCGCCTGCGCGGATGGTGTCCGCGAGGGACTTTCCCTTGCTGCCGCGCAGGCTTTACCGGCTTTATTTCCGTTTTTCGTTATCAGCGGACTGCTTGTCCGCTGTGATACCACGCGGCTGTCGCCGCTGCTGGCGAAGCCGCTCAGGCGATTATACGGCCTGCCGCCCGAGGCTGCGCCTGCTCTGGTGCTCGGACTCATCGGCGGGTATCCGGTCGGCGCCGCGACCGCATGTGCGCTGCTCTCCGAGAGTGTGCTATCCCGCGAAGCGGCAGAGCGCGTGAACCGCTTCTGCAACTGCGCCAGTCCTGGCTTCTGCATCGGACTGGTAGGGCTCGGCGTGTTCGGCTCCGCGCGGGCAGGCGCGATGCTGTACGGGATACATATCGTTTCGGCTTTGCTCGTCGGATTGTTTTTCGCGCGTACCCCGTTATCTGCCGTGTCGCAGCGTATCCATAACCGGAACCGCACCTCATTCCCCTCTATTTTCTGCGCATCCGTGCAGCAGGCAGCTTCCACGGCGCTGACGGTAACGGCATTTCTGACCATGTTTTCCATCCTGCTGCGGCTGCTTTCGCCGGTTTTTGCACTTTTGCCGTACGGAAACGTACTGGACGGCATGATCGAGCTGACCAACGGCTTAGACGAGCTGACGGTGCTGACGCTGCCGCGCAGAGCGCGGCTGACGCTTGCGTCCTTCCTGCTGGGATTTGGCGGACTGGCTGTGCAGTTTCAGGTGCGCGCCCTCGCGGAAGCACACGATTTGCCGGTTCGCGGCCTGTTTGCCGCAAAGCTGCTGCACGGTACGCTCGCAGCTGTGCTGACAGCTTTCCTGTTTTCCCTCTCGCCTGCCGTGCTGACGGTTTCCTCACCGGAGCTGACACCGTTATCGGTACGGTTCCGGTACACGCTTGCTGTGCTGTTCGTTTCTGCTTTGTATCCAATTTGGGGGTGGAAAAAGCGCAGGAAATGATATATAATATTTTATATACGTCCTGTATTGACCGACACCACTCGACAGGACACTTTTACCACTGATTTTAACCGATTGGAGTGACCCTACGCATGAGGCTCAAAAAGCTGCTGCGAAAAAATATAGAACCGCGCTGTACCTACTGCGCGCACGGCTCTCCGCTGGCGGACGGCGAACGCATTGCCTGCCGCAAACGCGGTGTGGTAAACGGCACCGATCACTGCCGTTCCTTCCGCTACGATCCGCTGCGGCGCACACCGCCCAAGCCGGCGGTTCTGCGCGGGCACTTCACCGATGCCGATTTTTCTTTAGGAGATACCGATGAAGATCAATAATTTCAAAAACCGTCTTACCGCACTGGCGCTGTGCTTTACGCTGCTGCTCGGTGCGGCGCCAATCACCCGCGCTTATGCCGTGAATGACGAGAGCGATACCTCATCGAGCCAGTCGGATTCCGACAGCTCGGACACCTCGTCCACCGATTCGGGCAGCAAGGATTCCAAGGACACCAAGGACATGACCGCTGACAATGACAAGGATGTTATCGCAGCGGCAAGCGAAGCGCCGGCCGTAACGGCTACCGCTGCCCTGCTCATCAGCCCGGATTCCGACATGGTGCTGTATGAGAAAAATGCGGACAAAAAGCGTTATCCGGCGTCCACGACCAAAATTATGACCGCGCTGCTGACGCTTGAGAATGTCAAGGATCTGAACGAGACCGTCACGGCCGAACAGGGCGACTTCGCCAAGGTTACAGCAGACAGCTCGAACGCAGACATCAAGGTCGGTGAGACCGTGCGCGTCATCGACCTGCTGTATGCGCTTATGCTGCCCTCCGCAAACGAGGCAGCGTACATGCTCGCCCGCCATGTCGGCGGCACGAGCGAGCACTTTGTGGACATGATGAACACCCGCGCCGAGGAGCTCGGCTGCACCGGAACGCATTTCAGCAACCCGTGCGGCCTGCACGAGGAAGATCACTACACCACTGCCCGTGATCTGTACCTCATTGCCCGCGAGACCATGAAGAACGACACATTCACCAACATTATCGACACCGTGCAGTACCGCATGCCCAAGACTAATATGCACGAGGAGCGCATCATCTTCACCACCAACCAGCTCATCTTCAGCTCGTTCAACCCGTGGTCATACCCGTACAACAAGGGCATCAAAACCGGACACACCTCGCAGGCGGGCAACTGCTTTGTCGGCTACGCGGAGTACGGCGATGCCAAGCTGTATTCGGTCGTGCTCGGCAGTGCCACCTCGTCCAAGGAGTACCCGACGGTAGCGGCCAGCTTCACGGATACCAAATCGCTGTATCAGTGGGGCTTCACCCATTTTAAGACCAAGACCGTTGCGAAAAAGGGCGACACGCTCGCCCATGTCAAGGTAGACCTGTCCACGCAGACCGATCAGCTGGTGTTGACCGCGAAAACCGATCTGATGGCGCTGCTCCCTGCCGATGTAGAAACCGATTCGCTGGAAGCGACCCCCAATCTGCCGGAAGCCGTTGACGCACCCATCAAGGCCGGCGATGTGATCGGCAGCATGACATACAGCTGCAACGGCACGTCCTACGGCACGGTCGAGCTGGTCGCGCTCAGCGATGTGGAAATGAGCCGCGTGCTCTATTACTCGGACAAGCTGAGCCATTTCTTTCAGAGCACCGTATTCAAGATCGTGCTGATCGCAGCCGCAATCTTCATCGTGCTGTACATTCTGTTCAACATCACATTCGGCGGAATCCGGCGCCGCCGTCGCCGCAAGGCGATGCGCAAGCGCTACGATAACGATGATTATCCTCGCAGACACCGCCGATAAACAATCGCATACCGGCGGTTCAGCGAACTGCAAATACAGAGGCGGACCCATGTGTCCGCCTTTCATCTTCCCCCCCAAAAAATCATACGTCAAAAGGAGCCTTTTTCCATGCAAATCATCGCAGACCTGCATACCCACACCAATGTAACCGACCACGCGTTCAGCACGCTCACCGAAATGGTGCAGGCGGCCGAGGACCGCAGTCTTGCGGCTATCGCCATCACCAACCACGGCCCCACCAATCCGGACGGCCCGCACGAGTGGCATTTCTCCAACCTGGACCTCATTCCGCGCAAGATCGGCAAGGTAACGGTCATTCGCGGCATCGAATTCGACATCACCGCTCCGGCAGGCGGCATCAACGTCATTTCCAACAAGAGTCTCAAGCCCATTGAGTTTGCGCTTGCCTCCTTCCACGAGTGCATGTTCCCGCCGGTGGACAGCAGTGTGCACACGGCGGCGCTCGAGGCCATCCTGTACAACCCGTATGTCAACGCATTCGGCCACCTCGGCAACTCCAACTTCCCGTTCGATCACGAGTACATCATCAGCCGCTGCAACGACCACGGCAAGATTGTCGAGATCAACAACGCGTCTCTGTCCATCCGTAAGGGCAGCCATGACAACTGCATGGACATCGCCCGCCTGTGCATGAAGTATGAGGTGCCTATCTCGGTGGACAGCGACAGCCATATCTGCTACCGCGTCGGTCATGTGGAGGGCGCACTGGAAATGCTCGAGGAAATTGGTTTCCCAGAGGAGCTGATCATCAACAGCAGTGTGGAGCGGCTGAACAACTATTTCAAGGGCCGCGGCCTGCATCTGTTCGACGAGGAGGATTTGCTGTGAGAATCGGTATTGATCTGGGCGGCACGACCGTTAAGGCGGCGCTCTGCACCGAGGATGGCACGCTGCTGTGCAAGGACAGCCTTCCGACCCGGACCGGCAACGCAGCCGGCCTGAAAGCAGACATGAAAACGCTGGCACTCTCGCTGTGCCGGGCGCACAGCTGTGCGGTAGAGGACGTAACGGCGATCGGCATCGGTGTGCCCGGCTCGTTTGACAAGGCGACCTGCACCCTGCGGTTCGGCACCAATCTGGGACTGAATAACGTCAGCTTTGCGGATGCGTTTTTGCCGGAGTTCGGCTGCTCGGTGCATCTGGATAACGACGCCAACTGCGCCGCGCTCGGCGAAGCGACTGCCGGTGCGGCCAAGGGCACGCGCAACATGCTGATGGTAACGCTCGGCACCGGCGTTGGCGGCGGCATCATCATTAACGGCCAGCTGTACACCGGCTGCAACGGCATTGCCGGTGAGATCGGGCACATGGTCATCAAGAAGGACGGCGAGCCGTGCAACTGCGGACGGCGCGGCTGTCTGGAGGCATACTGCTCGGCGGCTTCGCTCGTGCGGTTTGCCGAGCGTGCGCTCGAGGACGGACGAAAGAGCGTGCTTGCCGTACACAAAGGTCAGCTGAACGCCAAGCAGATCTGCGATGCGGTAGACGCGGGTGACGCGCTCGCGCAGGAGCTGTTCGACGAATACTGCGGCAATCTGGCGAACGGTCTGGCGAGCTTTGTCAACCTGTTCCAGCCGGAGAGTATCGTGCTCGGCGGCGGACTGGCGGGCTACGGCGAAAAGCTGCTCGAGCCTCTGCGCATGCTTACTTTCCCGCAGACCTTCCGCGGTGAGGACCGAAATACCGAGATCGTCTGTGCGTCGCTCGGCAATGACGCAGGTCTGGTGGGCGCAGCGATGCTTGTAGAGTAATCGCTTGCGAAGCGAACGAATCTTGCCTGCCCGGCAGGGGCACAAGAGGGTAGACACCAAGGTGTCTACCCTCTTGCCCACCGCCGCGGGCGCGGCGAACCTCCCCGTCAAAGGTTGGCGCCTATTCGCACCTCTCCAGTGGAAAGTTAAACCAAAGAAAAACCGGCCGCTCACGCAGCCGGTTTCAATTTCACAAAATGCAGGGAATGTTATTCCTTGTTCAGTGCCTCCAGACGAGCCTTATTCGCTGCGATAACCTTTTCCTGTACCGGAACCGGTGCCTCATCGTAGCGCTCGAACTGGGAAACAAACGAGCCTCTGCCCTGCGTCATGGAGCGCAGCTTGATCGCGTAATCGCCAAGCTCTGCCATCGGGCACTCGGCTACGATCTCCTGCTTGCCGCCGTCGAGCGGATTCATGCCCATGATGCGGCCGCGGCGCTTGTTCAGATCGCCGATAACATCGCCCATGTAGGAATCCGGGATAACGACCTTGAGCGAGCATACCGGCTCGAGCAGTACCGGATTTGCCTCCGGGATACCGGCCTTGTATGCCAAGCGTGCTGCCATCTTGAAGGACAGCTCGTTGGAGTCTACATCGTGGTAGGAGCCATCGAGCAGGGTTGCACGCAGGCCAACCATCGGGTAGCCGGCCAGAACGCCATGCTCCATCGCCTCGCGGATGCCCTTGTCAACTGCCGGATGGAAGTTCTTCGGCACGGAACCGCCGAAAATCTTCTCCTGGAACAGATAATCGCCCTCGGCATACGGTGCAAATTCCATCTTAACGTGGCCGTACTGACCATGACCGCCGGACTGCTTCTTATGCTTGCCTTCTACCGTAACAGCCTTGCGGATCTTCTCGCGGTACGGAACGATCGGATCGGTCAGCGTAACCTCTACGCCAAACTTATCCTTCAGCTTGGAGCACAGAACGTCCAGATGAATATCGCCGGCACCGGAGATCAGGTGCTGCTTGGTTTCCGGGTTAAACTCGGTATCGAAGGACGGATCCTCGTCACGCAGACGAGCCAGACCGGTGGAGATCTTCTCCTCAACGCCCTTTACCTTAGGCGCGATTGCCTGCGTGTAGCACGGCGGCGCAATCTCGATCGACTCAAGCTCAACCTTGCGAACGCTCATCGAAAGCGTATCGCCGGTCTTGGTGGTAACCAGCTTGGAAACCGCGCCGATGTCGCCGCAGCCGATCACCGGAACCTCGGTCGTCTTTTTGCCGCATACGGTGAAGATGTGACCCATCTTCTCGTTTGCATCGGCACGCTTGTTGACCAGCGTCATATCCTGCTTAACCTCGCCGGACATAACCTTAAAGTAGGAGAAGCGGCCATACTGGTCAGCGACCGTCTTAAATACAAATGCACAAGCAGAGCCGTTCGGGGTGCAGTTGATCTCGATCAGCTCGCCCTTTTCGTCCTCGCAGATCTCAACCGGCTTTTCGTCGGGAGACGGCATGTAGTCCGCAATGCCCTTGAGCAGTGCGTAGGAGCCGATACCGGTTGCAGCGGTGCCGCAGAATACCGGCGCGAGAACCAGATCCTTCACACCCTGACGGATGCCAGCGATCAGTTCTTCATCCGAGAACTCCTCACCTGCGAAGTAACGCTCCATCAGGTCCTCAGACAGCTCGGCGATGTTCTCGCACAGTGCTGCACGGTGCTGGTCGACACGGTCCTTCATATTGTCCGGAATCGGGATCTCGACACGCTTGTTGCCTTCCATGCGGTACGCCTTGCGGATAACGCAGTCCACAATACCAACGGTATCGCGGTTGCCTTCAAAAATCGGGACAACAATCGGTGCTACCGATACGCCGAACTGCTTCTGCAGCTTGTGCAGAGAGTTATAGTAATCCGAGTTTTCCTCATCAATCTTGGAGATGTAGAACATACGCGGCATTGCGTGCTCCTCACAGTGAGCCCAAGCCTTTTCGGTGCCGACGCCCGGGCCGGACTTGCCGGTTGCGACGATCAGCGCGGACTCCGCAACGCGCAGTGCGCACTGCACTTCACTTTCAAAATCAAAGAAACCCGGGGTATCGAGCAGATTGATCTTGCAGCCGTTCCACTCTACCGGCGCTACAGCCGTGGAAATGGAAAACTTGCGCTTGATCTCTTCGGGATCAAAGTCACAAACCGTGTTGCCGTCCGCGATCTTGCCAACGCGGTCGGTTACACCGGCGATATTGAGCAGGCTCTCGACCAGCGAGGTCTTGCCGTCGCCGCCGTGACCCATCAGACATACATTACGGATCTTGTTAACCGGATAATTCGCCATAGTTTATATTACACTCCCCTGCCCTAACCTGTTATCGTGCCCTGCCGGCACGTTATACTCCTGGGCGCTTTGTTTCGCGGGAGCGATCCTCTCTTTGCGGGATCGTTTCCCTTCTTCGTTATTATACACCACACAAGCCAGGTATGCAAGCTGTTTTTTGTGCAATTTTCATGTAGCATTTTTCACAACGCCGTCGAATAACAGCAGCGGCCACTTAGTGTACGTTTCGCACACATTCTGATAAAAAATCCGAATTTTCCTTTGTTTTTTGCATTTCCGGAAGATTTTCAGCAAAATCGCTCACTTTTGTTTACTTCTTACAAATAAAATGATGTAATTTTAGTGCTACTTCACAAAGGAAGAAAAAACGCCTTCGCATAATCTGACAAAGGGAAGCCTGTGACGGCATTTTGCACAGCTGTCCGTTCTGTCGATCTCAGGCAAATTCTGCCGCAGTTTTACAACACGATAGAAACCTTTGCCGCCGGTCAAGCATTTTATACGGTATCTCGAATATCGCAGTAATTGAGAATGGAGAATTAGCGCAACGGTTTCATGCTCCATTTTCCATAAAAAAGCCGCTTACCATTGGTAAGCGGCTTTTCATATCTTGCTTAGTTCAGAAAATCCTTCAGCTTCTTGGAGCGCGACGGATGACGCAGCTTACGCAGCGCCTTTGCCTCGATCTGGCGGATACGCTCACGAGTTACGTTGAATTCCTTGCCGACTTCCTCAAGGGTGCGGGTATGGCCGTCCTCGATGCCGAAGCGCAGGCGCAGAACCTTTTCCTCACGCGGCGTCAGAGTTTTGAGCACCTCGACGAGCTGCTCCTTGAGCAGCATGAAGGAGGCCGCCTCTGCCGGTTCCGGCGCGTCGTCGTCCGGGATGAAGTCGCCGAGGTGAGAATCCTCCTCCTCGCCGATCGGCGTCTCGAGCGATACCGGCTCCTGCGCGATCTTCAGGATGTCGCGCACACGGTCAACCGGCATGTTCATCTCCTTGGCGATCTCCTCCGGGCTGGGATCGTGGCCCAGCTCCTGCAGCAGCTGGCGGGAAACGCGGATAACCTTGTTGATGGTCTCAACCATGTGTACCGGAATACGGATCGTACGCGCCTGATCCGCAATCGCACGGGTGATCGCCTGACGGATCCACCACGTTGCGTAGGTAGAGAACTTAAAGCCCTTAGTGCTGTCGAACTTCTCGACCGCCTTGATCAGACCGAGGTTGCCCTCCTGGATCAGATCGAGGAACAGCATGCCGCGGCCGACATAGCGCTTTGCGATGGAGACAACCAGTCGCAGGTTAGCCTCAGCCAGACGCTTCTTGGCACGGTCGCCAAGCTTGATATCCTTCTCAAGCTGTGCGCGCTCCTCCGCCGGAATGGCATCGCCTTCGTTTGCGATGCGTTCTGTGGCCTCGTTGCCCTTCTGCATACGCTCTGCGAGCGTTACCTCCTCCTCAGGAGACAGCAGATCGACCTTGCCGATCTCCTTCAGATACATGCGGACCGGATCATCAATGGCGAACGTCTCAGCCATGGCAGAGGTATCGACCAGTTCTTCCTCCGGAACCTCTTCCACTTCCTCCGGCTCAAAGGAGTCGTCATCGTCACCGATGACCTTCTCCAGCACACCATTCGTCTCGACCTCGATGCCCATGGTTTCGAGCGTCTCGTACACCTTGTCGATGTCCTCACTCGACAGCTCCAGATGGCTCAGTGCATCCGAAATCTCCTTGAGCGTCAGGCGGCCGTTCTTCTTGCCAAGCGCGAGCAGGTCGCGCAGGATCTGCTGCTGTGCTGCCTGCTGCTCCTGTGCGTTTGCGGCTGCATTTGCGTTTGCTTTCGTCATATCGTTTGTCCTCCCGCGTTTTGTTTTTTGATGCGTCCGAATGTAAGCAGCGGGTCCTCTCCCGCCTGCGTAATGGTTCCATCCTTGACGCGCTGCATTCGTATGGTGTTTATGTATTCCTGCAGTTCCCCTCGATGCTCTCCGGCCGGAATGCCGGGCTCGAGTATCGCGGACAGCAGGCTCATTTCGTTAGGCTCCAGCCATCCCTCAAAGGACAGCACATCGACCATCTGGTCGTTTCGGTTCAACTCGAGCACGCGCTCGTATATCTTACGCAGCACCGGTGCGGAAAACCACGCCGGCTGCAAGTCCTTTTCGGCAACAGCAATCAATTTCTGGTCCGAGAACAGAAGTCTAAGCACATTCTCCTCGGCCTTAGCGGATTTCATGTCGGTATACGCCAGCGACCTGTCCTTCGGCTGCGCCAGTCCGACCGGAGAGCGTATCTCACGCCGTTCGGCGGCCTTTCGCCGCTTGCGCTGAATTCCGAGTTCACGCCGAACCTCAACGTTCATGGCTTCGGCGGTCACGCCTGCCATCTTGGCGGCACGTCCGGCGTAGACCTCACGTTCGATGGTGCTCTCGATGCCGGCGAGCATCCGCGCTGCATCTCTGAGGAACAGCACGCGTGCTTCATCGTCCTCAAGGTCGTACTTCGCGGCAATCTGCTCAATGCGGAACGCATTGTGATCCTCACTGCGTTCAATCAGATTGCGGAACGCATCCGCGCCGCGTGCCTTGATGAATTCATCCGGGTCCTTGGCCCCCGGAATACGCAGCACCTTGACCTGCAGATCGCATTTTTTCAGGATATCGATCGCGCGCTGTGCCGCCGCCTGACCGGCTCCGTCCGCGTCATACGAGATGACAATGCGGTCGGTGTGCCGCGCGATAATGCGTGCCTGCTCCTCGGTCAGCGAGGTGCCAAGCGATGCAACCGCGGAATCAAATCCCGCCTGATGCAGCGCGATGACATCCATATAGCCCTCGGCTAAGATAAAATAATCGTTCTTCGTGCTTTTTGACAGGTTGAGCGCAAACAGATTGCGGCTCTTGTGGAAGATCGGCGTTTCCGGCGAGTTCAGGTACTTCGGCTTGGAATCATCCAGCACACGGCCGCCGAATGCGATCACATGACCGCGCACGTCGATGATCGGGAACATGACACGGTTGCGGAACCGGTCGTAAATATGTCCCTTTTCGCTGCGGCTGACCAGACCGGCATCCATGAGTTCCTCGCGCGTGTAGCCTTTGGCCGTCATCGCGTCAATGAGCGCGTGGAAGGAATCCGGTGCATAGCCGAGTCCGAAGCGGTTCATCGTCCTTCGGGACAGACCTCGGTTGATAAAATACTGCTGTGCGGTTCGGTTTTCCGGCCGCCAGAGTGTGTCATAATAATAGCGTCCGGCATCCCTGCAGAGCGCGTACAGACGCTCTCTGTGGCGCGCCGCTTTGCGCTCGGCTTCGCCCTGTTCGGGTATCTGCATGCCCGCCCGCTCGGCGAGATAGCGTACCGCATCCGGGAAGGTCAGACCTTCCGCCTTCATAATAAAGGTGATGACACCGCCGCCTGCGCCGCAGCCGAAGCAGTGAAAAATCTGCTTGTCCGGCGAGACCGAAAACGAACCGGTTTTCTCGTTGTGGAAGGGGCACAGACCGAAATAGTTCGCGCCGCTCTTTTTCAGCTGCACATATTGCGAAACGATCTCTACAATGTCGTTCCGCGCGGACAGCTCGTCCAGAAATATACGGTCAAACGGCATTTCGTGTCCCTCCTTCCCTATTTATCGAACGAAAACGAATATATGATACCCATTTTCGTTAATCCTCAATCTTATTCCAGCTTTTCGGAATAAACAAATTCTTATAGACCGCTATCGAGTAGCGGTCGGTCATGCCTGCAACATAGTCGCACGCAATCCGCTCGAGCGCCTCCCCCCGGGCCTGCAGCACGAAGTAATCGTCCGGCAGCTCGTCAGGATGCTCGATAAAATATTCGTACAAACTGCGCAGCATGGATTTTGCGCGTTTTTCCTCACGCTGTGCGGCCGTGCCGTGGTACACATGATCGAACATGAACTGCCGCAACTCCATCATGTCCTCGTGCATCTGCTCGTCCATGCCGATCTCCAGATACCGCTGACCGTACTCGATCATCGCCGTCACCAGTGTATCAATGCGCTTGCCGTGCGTCCCACCCAGGCGTTTTCTCAAATGCTGCGGAATATCGCTCTCGCGGATAATGCCCGCGCGTACCGCGTCGTCAATATCGTGGTTGATATAGGCAATGCGGTCGGCAAAATGGATAATTCGGCCTTCCGGCGTACTCGCCTTGCGCCTGCCGGTATGGCAGACAATGCCGTTGCGCACCTCACGCGTGAGATTCAAATCCTCGAGCACATCCACCACGCGCAGACTCTGCTCGTTGTGCCGAAACCCGAACGGACAAACCGCATCGAGTGCCGCCTCTCCGGCGTGACCGAACGGCGTGTGCCCGAGATCATGTCCGAGCGCAATCGCTTCGGTCAAATCCTCGTTGAGTCCGAGCGCCCGCGCGATTGTCCGCGCAATCTGCGCGACCTCGAGCGTGTGCGTCAGCCGAGCACGGTAGTGGTCGCCCTCCGGCGAGATAAATACCTGCGTCTTGTTGCCCAGCCGCCGGAACGCCTTCGAGTGGATAATGCGGTCCCGGTCGCGCTGAAAGCAGGTGCGGTACGGACACGGTTCCATCGGGCGCAGCCTGCCTGCGGAGCTGTCCGCAAAGGTCGCCCACGGCTCAAGCACCGTGTGCTCACGCTGTTCGTTCTGCTCTCGAATGGTCATATGTACCGCCTCCTCAGCCTCGGAGAATCCGTCACATAATAGTTATACGAAACGAAATCTGAAAATCCTCTTTTTTCACAAAAATTTTTTCAGAATTTTGTGAGCCTTGCAAGCCGGTATTTACTTGACACGCCGACCCATGAATCGGGTCTCCATGACCTCGGCGTAAACCTGCCCTGCCGTGGCTTCGGCGAGCGCCTGATTCAGCTTGTCCTCCCGACCGGCGGGCAGCGTCACGGTCAGCGTTACATCCGCGCCGTAGTCGGTCTCCTCGACCGCGCAGTCGTGGTCCGGCAGCAGGTGCAGAATAATCTCGTACAGATTGTACGGGCACGCGATGAGCGCCACCGTGTACAGGCTCATTCTCTGCACACCGG
This sequence comes from Butyricicoccus sp. AM27-36, assembly GCF_003480945.1. Classification (NCBI taxonomy): domain Bacteria; kingdom Bacillati; phylum Bacillota; class Clostridia; order Eubacteriales; family Butyricicoccaceae; genus Butyricicoccus; species Butyricicoccus sp. AM27-36. The sequence goes on along the minus strand of NZ_QUJR01000001.1, from coordinate 30,746 downwards.
CCGCCGCGACAGCCACCTGCGCGCCCTGCGTGTACGCGCGGACCAGTCCACCGGTGCCGAGCAGAATGCCGCCGAAATAGCGCGTGACAACGCAAACGCAGTCGGTCAGGTTCTCGTGGCGCAGAACCTCGAGGATTGGCATGCCTGCCGTGCCCTGCGGTTCTCCGTCATCCGAGTAGCGCATCACATTGCCCTCACGGAGAATGTAGGCGTAGCAGTTGTGTGTCGCGTCCCAGTAGGTCTCGCGCATTTCCTTTATCTTCGCTACCGCCTCCTCGGCGGTTTCAACATGCCACAGCCGTCCGGTGAACTTGGAGCGTTTTTCTTCAAATTTGTCCTCGCCGTAGCTGGCGAAAGGCACAAAGTAATCTTTTTCCATCAGCAAATCCTTAAATAATTAGGAATTAGTAATTACTCATTACCCATAATGTATGTCGAAACTCTGCCGTAGGTCTTATCATCCACAACCGCCTCAACAATCGTGCCTTCCGCGGCATAGTCGGTCGAGTCGATCTGTGCTTCGCGGTGCAGCATATCGAGCACGGCGCCGTCGCTGTACGGAATGCACAGCTTCACCTTATGCTTGCCCTTGCCGAGCGCCTTTTCGATGGCGGTCAGCAGGTCGTCAACGCCCTCGCCGCTCTTTGCGGAAATCTTCACGCCCTCATCCGGCCGAATGAACGGAATGACGTCCGGGTCGCACTTATCCGCCTTGTTGTACACCATTACGCGCGGAATATCCTGTGCACCGAGCTGTGCCACAACCTTATCCACAGTCTGTGCATGAATCTGCCAGTTTTCGTCCGAAACGTCCACGACGTGCAGCAGCAGATCGGCATACGCCAGCTCCTCGAGCGTGGCCTTGAACGCCGATACGAGATGATGCGGCAGCTTGCGAATAAAGCCTACGGTATCGGACAGGAGGATTTCCTGCGTGTCCGAAATGCGCTTTTTGCGCGTAGTCGGGTCGAGTGTATCGAACAGACGGTCGTTCGCCTCGATGCCCGCACCGGTCAGGGTGTTCAGCAGTGTGGACTTGCCCGCGTTCGTATAGCCGACAATGGCAACCAGCGGCAGCTCGGCCTTTTTGCGCTGACGGCGCTGCACAGAGCGCACCTGCCGCACCTGCTCCAAATCACGGCGCAGCTTGTCGATGCGGCTGCGGATGTGACGGCGGTCGCTCTCCAGCTTGCTCTCACCGGGTCCGCGCGTGCCGATGCCGCCGCCGAGACGGCTCATCGCCTTGCCCATACCCGCCAGCCGCGGCAGAATATACTGGTACTGCGCCAGTTCGACCTGCAGCTTGCCTTCGCCGGTGCGCGCACGCTGCGCGAAAATATCGAGGATGAGCGCCGAGCGGTCGAGTACCGTGCGGCCGGTCAGCTCTTCCAGATTGCTCATCTGCGACGGCGACAGCTCGTTGTCGAACAGGATCAGACTTGCGTCGTTCATCTCGGCAAGCTGCTTGACCTCTTCTGCCTTGCCCTCGCCGATAAACGTGCGGGCATCCGGTGCCGGACGGCGCTGCAGCGTCATCGCAACAGCTTCCGCACCGGCAGTCTCCGCCAGCGCGCGCAGCTCGTCCATCGTGCGCTCGTCCGCATCCTGATCGGCGTTGAAGCTCGGACACGACAGACCAACCAGAACCGCCCGTTCGATCTGCTTTTCTTCTGTTTGATTGGTAAACGGCATGGAAAATTCCTCCTTGCTGTTAAGGCAACACCGCATAATTAAAGCGGCGGCTCCTCGCGCAGGCTCCGGTCGCGCTGCCGCGGTGCTTTGCGGAAATTTTGTGCCCTGACTTTGGCTTCGGTTCCTTGCGCGAGTTCCGTCCGCGCTGCCGAAGTTTCACGGTAATACATCAAGTATTACCGCAAAACTGCGCCTCGTCAGTACGCAAAATTTACTCGCAAATCACTCTTGTTCAATTATGCGGTATTGCCTTAAATTGTCCTCTATATTTATTACACCCAAACGCAAAACCGTACAAGACTTGATTTTTCGTCTGTTTTGTGGTAATATAAGGGTAGAAAAAGTGAATATTTTTCCGTCACGGCAAACCGTGGCGGATTTTTTGTTATATAGAAAATGCCCTATCGTTGTAAGTCGGCGCACCCTGCGGTAACATTCGTTATCAAATAAAACCCGCAGGCGCCGTCCATAGCCACCAGACCAACGAGTTGCGCGGCACAGATATGCCGCGCCTGCGCAGAGTAAACCGTCTGTGTAGCAGTATGGTATCCGGTACTGCGAATCGGTCGAGTAATGGACGCGCAATGCGCGCCCCTACAGACGGGTAACCCGACTGCCGTTCCCCTATTTCGGAGCGGTCGCCGGTCTCTGGTCTGCGCCAAGCTAAGAAACAAAGGGAAACGGGAGTTAAGAGGGTAGAAACCGCAGGTGTCTACCCTCTTGCCCGCCGCCGTGGGTACGGCGAATCCCCTGCCGTCCGCAGACGGCAACTCTCCGCTGAGGTTCAGCGAAAAACTTTCCGCCCGGACAGAGTGAACCGCCTGCGCGGTTCAAGCGCACCAGACCGCCTGTACCGCAAACACCCTTCCGCAATCTGAAAACAGATAACGAAAAAGCCACCGAAAACACGTTTCGATGGCTTTTCACATTACTTGTCCAGATTGAAACGCTTCTTGAAGCGATCAACACGTCCGCCGGTGTCTACCAGCTTCTGCTTACCCGTGAAGAAGGGGTGGCACTTGGAGCAAACGTCAACGACGATGTTCTCCTTGGTGGAGCCGGTCTCAATGACATTGCCGCAGGCACAGCGGATCGTGGTCTGCTTGTAGTCGGGATGGATGCCCTGTTTCATGTTGTTTCACCTCTTTCCACGGATATGTTTACATATCTCCAACAGTCGTAAAATTATCTTACCACATGTTTTCCGAAAATGCAAGCATTATTTTTCATAAATCAGATTTTCTTCTTTCCAGCCCTCGAGCACGGGAATCATGGAAGCGGCAAGCTGCTTTGCGCCTGCCAGATCGTGCAGCAGATAATTACCGCACTCAATGCGGCTCGCACCCGGAATCTCGCCCTCGTAAGCGGCGATAAACGCCATGCTCTCCTGCACGAGCGCAATCGCGTCCGACGGCTTCATATCGCGCACAAGGAAGTAGAAGCCGGTCTGACAGCCCATCGGACCGCAGTAGATGATCTGATCAGCAAACTTCGAGTTGCGTGCATACGTTGCAAACAGGTGCTCGAACGTATGCCCCGCCGCCGGCTGGATGTAAGTACCCGCATTCGGGTACACCATTCTGATATCATAGGTGGTGATGTCGCCGTCGATACGCGAGGTATACATACCCGGCTTCAGTTTATCATGGTTTACTTCAAAGCTGGCAATTCGTTTCATGCCTTTGCCTCCTTTTCTACATCAAGGAACCGCAGTTCCGAGCGGTATTCGCGCCAGAGCAGAATATACGAGATAAAGAATGCTGCGATTTCTGCAATCGGGAATGCATACCATACCGCATTCAGGCCAAACTGCTGACCCAGCAGCCATGCCGCCGGAAGGATAACGACCAGCTGACGGCAGACAGACACGATCAGGCTGTTCATGCCGCGTGCGGTTGCCTGAAACATTGTGGAATTAATGATACCAAACGCTGCACCGAGGAAGGACAGGCTGATGGTCTTGAGCGCCGGAACGCCGACCTCAATCATCTCCTGTGCTGCCGCCGCATCGGACTTGTCCACAAACAGCATGAGCATCTGCTCGGGCAGCAGCTGGAACAGCACCAGACCAAGCGCCATAATGACGACAGCCGCCGTCAGCGTGATCTTGTATGCCCCCATCAGACGCTTGCGGTTGCGTGCGCCGTAGTTGTAGCCCATAACCGGCAGCGCACCCTGATTGAGTCCGAATACCGGCATAAAGACGAAGGTCTGCAGCTTGAAATACACACCGAGTACGTTGACCGCCGTCTGAGAGAAGGCGATCAAAATGCCGTTCATACCGGCCGTCATAACGGAAACGACGCTCTGCATGACAATACCCGGCAGGCCGACACGGTAAATGTCCTTGATCGTCTGTCCGCGCCACTTGAACTCGCGCATGTTAACATTCAGCACCTTCTGACGACGGAACACGCCCCACAGACCAAGCGCCATGCCGAAGATCTGGCCGATAACGGTCGCGAGAGCCGCGCCGCGAATACCCATCTCCGGGAACGGACCGATGCCGAAGATCATCAGCGGGTCAAGGATGATGTTGATGATCGCACCGGTCAGGCCCTGACACATCGGGATGATCATGTTGCCGCCGGACTGCTGGATCTTCTCGCACATCATCGAGATCATAACAAAAATACTCATGCCGACCGCAAGGTGCGAATACTGGATAGCATAAACCGAAACCGCCTCGCTCGCACCGAATGCGCCGACGAATACACCCGAAAATCCCCAGCCGAGGATGAAGAATGCGATGCCGCCAACAACCGCCAGCGCAACGCCGTGCTCTGCCGCCGAGTCCGCGTGCTTCTGGCGCTTTTCGCCCAGACGGCGTGCGATCAGTGAGTTTACGCCGACACCGGTGCCGACACCGATCGCCACGACCAGCATCTGCAGCGGATATACGAGCGAAACCGCCGCCAGCGCATCCTGCGAATACTTGGCCACGAAGATACTGTCCACGATATTGTACAGCGCGTTGATGATCATGGAGATCATCGCCGGCAGTGCCATCGAAAAGATCAGCGGACCCATTTTCGCGGTGCCCATTTTATTCTGTTGTTCCAAAAATTCCAGCCTCCCAACGTAAAAGGAAGCCGCGTTAGGATTCCTAACGCAGCTCCATACTCTCTTTCCTATATATAATAGGATATGATGCGTTATATTGCAAGTGTTTTTTACAGTTTTCCGGCAAGTTCGGCAAAGGAATGCTCGACGAACATATCGCTGACCTGCCGGAGCGTGTCTTCGCCCTCCGCGTAGGCGGGTTCGGCCATGCCGCAGAGCGCAAAACCGGCTTTTTTCGCCGTTACGCCCGCATACGGCGCGTCCTCAAACACCATGCACTCGCCTGCTGTCAGACCGAGGCGCTTTGCTGCTTCGAGATAAATGTCCGGCTCGTACTTGGGCACGCCCACATCCTCGATGGTGAGCATGAACTCGAAATACTTCATCATGTCGCGGTCGATGAGCGCCTTCTCCGCGTGGCGGCGTGCCGTCAGCGTAGCGATCGCCATTTTGACGCCGCGTGCGCGCAGGCTTTCGAGGAAGTCGATCACGCCGTCCTTGGGCTTGGCGATGCTCTCGTAGCGCGAGGTGATCATCTCGTCCATGCCGTCGAGCATCTGCTGCTGGGTCAGCGGCAGGTTCGGATAGCGTTTCAGAAAATACTCCGCGACCTGCGGCTGGGAAAAGCCCTCGCATACCGCGTAGTCCGCGTCTGTGATGTGAACGTCGAACTGCGCAAGGTAGCGCTGTGTCAGTCGTTTCCAGACCGGCATGGAGTCCAAAAGTGTGCCGTCCATGTCGAAAATTGCACCTTTGAAATTCTGCATTGGCTTTGTTCCTTTCGAGAACGTATATCGTAGGGCGTGACGACCTCGGCACGCCGCCTTTTCAGCAACTGCACATGATTTACACGGCGCGCCGAGTCGTCGCGCCCTACGGATGGTTGGTTATTTGGTTTTTCGGTCGATATATCTCGGCTGGAGCTTGGAATAGATGATCTTCTGCTCACTGTACAGGCCGTAGTAGCCGGAGAGCATGTACGCGATGGCGATGACCAGTGCAAACAGCGCAAGGCTCTGACCGCCGAACAGCTCATACGCCAGCAGGATGGATGTAAGCGGCGAATTTGTCACGCCGCAGAACACGGCCGTCATACCGAGACCGGCCGCAAAGGATGGAGCCAGACCGAAAAATCCGCCGTAGGCGGCGCCGAAGGTCGCGCCGATGAACAGCACGGGCACGATCTCACCGCCCTTATAGCCGACGCCGATGGTAATCGCCGTCAGCACCAGCTTGAGGAAAAACGCCTCGTATGCCGCGTGACCGGCAATCGCGCGTTCAATGACCTGCATACCTGCACCGTTGTAGTCGCGCGTGCCGAGCAGCAGGCTGATGAGCACCACGACCGCGCCGCCAACCGCAATGCAGGCGTACTGGTTCGGCAGAAAATGCTTGAACAGATGACCGATTTTATGGAAGATGATGCACACGAGCGCACTCAGTCCGGCGCAGACCACGCCGAACGCCACCAGCTTTACAATGAGCAGCACATCCGTATTTTCCGGCACACCGGAGAGCGTAAACGCGGTCGTGCCGCCGCCAAGCTGCAGCGCTACCTGATGCGCGATCACGCTCGCAAGGATGGACGGAAACAGCGCCGCATAGTACATCACGCCCACGCTGATAACCTCCATTGCGAACACGCTCGCCGCAAGCGGTGTGCCGAACAGCGCCGAAAAGCACGCTGCCATGCCGCACATGGTGATCGTGCGGGAATCCTTGTCGTCCAGGTGCATCAGATGTCCGATATTGCCCGAAATCGCACCGCCGAGCTGCAGCGCCGCACCTTCTCGTCCGGCAGAGCCGCCGCACAGGTGGGTCAGCACCGAGGTGATGAAGATGCTCGGAGCAAGCCGCAGCCGCACCGGATGATCCTGCCGCACCGAGGTCAGGATGAAGTTGGTGCCGCGTTCAAGCGGCATATCCATTTTACTGTACCAGAACGCGATAAACAGACCGACCAGCGGCAGAAAATACAGCGTCCAGCTGTATTCCTGACGAGTTTCGGTCGCCCATTCGAGTGCGTGCTCAAACGCCGCGCCGACTGCGCCCACCACCACGCCGATAATGACTGCAAACAGGCACCACCGCGCAAACGCGCTGATATTGCGCCGCACGCGGTACCACGAACCGTACAGCCGCCGCAGCAGACGGCGTCCCGGCTTGTTATTCTGAGGCATAGCGCCCCTCCCCCTTCATGCAATCTCATTTCCGATAAGAATTGCCCCGCAGAGATAACCTGTGGGGCAATTTGTGAGTAAACTATGCTTATTTGCTCGTAGATGCGGTTTCCTTGAGCACAACATCGTGTGCGCCGCCCTCGACGATCGAGGTTGCGGATACCAGCGTGATCTTTGCCTTCTTCTGGAACTCCGGAATGGACAGAGAGCCGCAGTTGCACATGGTGGAACGGACCTTGCTCAGGGTCAGACCGAGGTTGTCCTTCAGCGAGCCTGCGTACGGAACGTAGGAGTCAACGCCTTCCTCGAAGGACAGCTTCTTGTCGCCGCCCATGTCGTAGCGCTGCCAGTTGCGGGCACGGGCAGAACCCTCGCCCCAGTACTCCTTCATGTAGCTGCCGTTGATGTTGACCTTGTTCGTCGGGGACTCGTCAAAACGAGAGAAGTAACGGCCGAGCATGAGGAAGTCGGCGCCCATAGCCAGCGCCAGCGTGCAGTGATAATCGTGAACGATACCGCCGTCCGAGCAGATCGGAATGTAGATGCCGGTCTCCTCGAAATACTCGTCACGAGCGGCTGCAACCTCGATCAGAGCGGTAGCCTGACCACGGCCGATGCCCTTCTGCTCACGAGTGATGCAGATGGAGCCGCCGCCAATGCCGACCTTGATGAAGTCCGCGCCGGCCTCAGCAAGGAAGCGGAAACCCTCGCGGTCAACAACGTTGCCCGCGCCGACCTTTACACTGTCGCCGTACTTTGCGCGTACCCAGGACAGAGTGCGGCTCTGCCACTCGGAGAAACCCTCGGAGGAGTCGATGCAGAGAACGTCTGCGCCCGCCTCAACCAGTGCCGGAACACGCTCTGCGTAGTCGCGGGTGTTGATGCCTGCGCCGACTACATAACGCTTGTGCTCATCGAGCAGCTCAAGAGAGTTTGCCTTGTGGCTGTCGTAGTCCTTGCGGAATACCATATAAACCAGATGCTGCTTGTCGTCTACCAGCGGCAGAGAGTTCAGCTTGTTGTCCCAGATGATGTCGTTTGCGATCTTGAGGCTGGTATCTGCCGGAGCGGTGATCAGCTTGTCAAACGGCGTCATGAACTCCTCAACCTTAACGCTGCGCTCCATGCGGGAAACACGGTAGTCGCGGCTGGTGACAATACCGAGCAGCTTGCCGTTCGCGGTGCCGTCATCGGTAACAGCCATGGTGGAGTGACCGGTGCGCTCCTTCAGCTTGAGGACTTCCTCAAGGGTGGTGTCCGGCTTTACGTTGGAGTCGGATACGATGAAGCCTGCCTTGTAGCTCTTTACGCGGGAAACCATGGCAGCCTCACTCTCGATCGACTGCGAACCGAAGATAAAGGAGATACCGCCCTCCTGCGCCAGTGCGATCGCCATACGATCATCCGATACCGCCTGCATGATTGCGGAAACCATCGGAATGTTGGCATACAGCGCGGATTCCTCGCCCTTTTTGTACTTAACGATTGGTGTGCGCAGGCTTACGTTCGCCGGCATGCACTCCGCAGAGGAATACCCCGGTACCAGCAGATATTCGTTAAAGGTATGCGAAGGTTCACTGAAATAATACGCCATTTCGTCGTTCTCCTTTTCTCCAAATAGGTCATTTTTGATAGTTAAGTTTATTATATCCTTTTTGCCCTGTAAAGTAAAGCGGGCATATGACGGTTTTTCACGATTTTTGCCGCATGCGTGTTATGCAATCCGTGCAAACGGCTGTCGCGAAACCAGCCTCTGACAGATAGAAAAATCCGCAGACGTTCCCGTCTGCGGATTTTTCATTTGGAAATGAGGAATGAATGATGGTGGCATATTGAGGTTCTGCGGAGCCGTCCGGTATTTTTCCGGTGCCCCTTTGCTTTTGTTGTACTCAATTTACCATCGTGCGGCCGCAATGTCAATGCGTGCAAATGAATCTTAACACGCTCTTAACTGCTGTGCGGTCGAATGCCGTCAGGTCTCGTCGAGCGACACCCATTCGGTATCGCCGGTGTGGAAAAAGTACAGCACACATGCGCGGACCGGTCTGCCGTAAATCTCATGCACGGCACGCGCGTAGGCGGCCAACTGCGGACGGTACTGCTCGGCTCTCTCGACCGCACCGCCCTTCTTGATGCGGTCGGTCTTGAAGTCAAGGATAACAAAGCCGTCCCCGGTTTCGATCAGGCAGTCGATAACGCCCTGCAGGAGCACGTTTTCCTCGGGTGCATCCGCCGCAACCGGAAAATACGCTTGCGCCGGAACGAGCACGGAGAACTTGAACTCACGCCGCACCTTGTTTTCCGCCATAAAGGTTTTGTACAGGTCGGAGGCGAAAAACCGTTCGATCTTGTGTTTATCCACAGCATGTGCCTGTTCTGTGGACAAAATCTTCTTTTCCGCCAGACGGTTCAGCTCGTTTTCCACGCCATCCGGCGCACAGGCGGCGTCAAAGTCGCAGAACTGCATGAACAGGTGGTGCGCTGTGCCGATCTCGGCAGGCGTCAGCTTCTTTTCTCCCTGCTCGAACAGCGGTGCGCGCAGCTGCACTTCTTTCCGCGGCGGCGGTGTCTGCTCGGCGGCCTCGTCTGCACGGTAGCCGCGGCCTACACCGGTGGCGGTCAGCTTGCTCGGCAGCTCCGCGAGGTAAGCATGCGGGTAGTCGAAGTGCGGCTGCACGGTGCAGTCGCCGGTCTCCCTGTCCTCGAAACGCAAGATTTCAGTTTCCTGCGGCTGCAGGTCGCTCGGATAATACACCTTGAGCATAAACGCATCATTGTCCGTGCCGTGCTCGGGCACCTCGGGCGCATACTCCTCGCGGAAGGCACGCGCGCATGGATGCCGCAGCAGCGGTGTCAGAATCCACGCAAGCGGCGTGCGTGCCGCACCCATGGCGTACTGCGGCAGCTCATCGAGCGACGCCAGCAGCGACCATTTTTTCAGCGAATTCCGCAGACTGCCGGTTGCTGCCGTCAGAATCAGTTTTTCCTTGGCGCGCGTCATCGCTACATATAATACGCGCAGCTCTTCGGATATCATCTCGCGGCGCATCTGCACCGAGACCGCAATGCGCTCGGCGGTGTCGTACTGCACACCGCGGTCACGGTCGCGGCACTTACTGCCGAAGCCGAGGTTCTGGTGCACGAGCACCGGCTCCTTGAGGTCGCTGTCGTTGAACTGCTTGGCGCAGTCTGCCACGATAACGACCGGAAATTCCAGTCCCTTAGACTTGTGGATGGACAGAATGCGGACCGCACCGCCGGTGGCCTCGGCACCGACCGTCTGGAAATCCTCGCCCTGTTCGAGCATGCCGCGCAGCAGGCGCACAAAGTCAAACAGGCCGCGGAAGCCCTGTCCCTCAAACGAGCGCGCCCGCTCGAAGAACGTCAGCAGGTTGCTCTGGCGCTGTGCGCCGTTCGGCAGAGCGCCGTACAGACCGAGCGCGCCGGTCTGGTCGTAAATCTCCCACAGCAGGCGGTACACCGGCTGATCGCACGCAAAGGTGCGCAGAAAGTCCAGCCGCTGCAGGAAGGTTTCCACCTTGGGAAAATCCGTTCTCGCCTGCAGCAGCGCGTCATAATAGCTGATCCTGCGGTCCACAAGGCGAATATCCGCCAGTTCCTGCTCGGTGAATCCGAACAGCGGCGAACGCATCACGCCGATAAGGTCAACATCCTGCCGCGGGTTGTCAATGACGCTGAGCAGCGACACCATCGTGCCGACCTCGGCAGTCTCGAGCAGGCCGCCGCGCTGTTCGGCGCTGGCTGTTACGCCGATGCGCTCCAGCTCCGCAATGTAGGTCGGCGCCTTGCTTCTGGGCGAGCGCAGCAGGATTACGATGTCGCTCGGCGTGACCGGCCGTAGCTTTCCGGTCTGCTTATCCGTCACCGGAAAGCCTTCGTCGAGCAGCGCACGAATCCGCTTCGCGGCAAGCCGTGCTTCGAGTTCGGTCTTATCCGGCGCATCATCGTCCTCGCCGAGTCCGTCCGCATCCACGAGCAGGACTTCGGTCTTGTACCGCGCATTTCCGGCCTCCGGATAGTAGTCCGCACCGAGGTGCAGCGCCTCCTTGTCCGTGTACACGAGATCGCCCACGGTCTCGCCCATGACGGCGGCAAACAGATAGTTGCACGCGTCCAGCACGGCCGCTCGTGAACGGAAATTCTGCCCGAGCACGACACGGCGCGGCTGCCCGTCAGCGGCGTCTGCCACCTCACCGAAGCTGCGGTATTTCTCAAGGAAAATGGACGGGTCAGCCAGTCGAAAGCCGTAAATGCTCTGCTTGACGTCACCGACCATGAACAGGTTGGTCTCGTTTCTGGAGAGTGCACGGAAGATGGCATCCTGCACGGCGTTGGTGTCCTGATACTCGTCCACCGCAATTTCGGTGAACTGCTCGGACATGGTTTTCGCCAGTGCGGACGGCTTGCCGTCTGTATACAGCAGACGCACGGCAAAGTGCTCCAAATCGTTGAAATCCGCAGCATTTCTCGCACGTTTCGCTGCCGTAAAGGCATCGTCAAAGGCGTTTACCATGTCAATGAGCGCGAACAGCGCGGGGGCTGTCAGGCCGCGGTCGTACTCCGCTTCTTCTGCGGTGACGGTCAGCCATTTCTCCCGAATATTATTGGCAACGCCCTTCCACTCCTCGCGCATGGCCTTGATCTGCTCGAGGAACGCCTTGTCCTCAAATTTCCTCGCGGCCTTCAGTCGGTCAAACGAAATCGACCGGGCAGCCTTCACGCAGTCATCCCAGCTGCCGCCAAACAGTGCGTCCAGCAGACGCTTGGCCTGATTTAAGTCGCTCGTCAGCGCGGGCAGATAGTTGTCCGCCAGCTCATCAATGCCGGTCAATTCATCCACAGCCATGTGCAGAAATGCCGCACCGTGCTGTGCCGCCGACTTCGCCTGCTCGCGCAGAACACGGCCGTGCGGCGTGTCCATGCCGCGCGTGTACAATCCCGCGCGCACATCCTCGAGGAACGCCCGCGGATCAGGATGTGCCTGAATCTTCTCGTAGGTGCCGAGAATGACCTCGCCCAGCTTTTGGTCGTCGCGCCCCGCCGTCAGCAGATCACAGAGCGCAAAAAACTTCTCGTCTGCCTGCTCGTAGGCCGTGTCGAGCACTTCTTCGAGCACCTCGGCGCGCAGCAGCTTGCCCTCGTTTTCGTCCATCAGGCGAAAGTCGGGTGCAATACCGAGCACCGCCGCCTGCTCGCGCGCGAGCGACAGACACAGCGCGTGCACGGTCGTGATTTTCGCGCGGTGCACGAGGAACAGCTGCCGCCGCAGACGGGTATCCCGCGGGTTTGCGGCTACAGCCGCACCGAGTGCCGCACCGATTCGCTCACGCATTTCGGCTGCCGCCGCGTTGGTAAACGTAACCAACAGCAGGCGGTCGATATCGACCGGATCCTTCTCGTCCGTCAGCCGACGGAGTACGCGCTCGGTCAGTACGGCGGTCTTGCCCGAGCCAGCTGCCGCCGAAACCAGCAATGCGCCGCCGCGATCGTCGATCGCGGTCTGCTGATCAGGTGTCCACTTCGGCATTGTCGTTCCCTCCTAACTGCTCCCAGAATTCCTTGTCCTTGATGTTTTTCAGCCAGCGTACCTTATCTCCGGCGGTCTCGTCGAACCGGCAGGCTGCCCGGAAATCGCACCATTCGCAGTAGCTGCGGTCGGTCTTGCGCGGATCGGCTTCAATGCTGCCGTTTCGCAGAGCCTGTCCCATTTCGAGCAGCTTTTTCTGCGTGTAGCGTGCCAGTCTGCCGAATTTCGCCAAATCAGCTACCGCGGACTTGGCGGCAAGCGTCGGCTCATCCTCGCCCTTCCCGGTCTTGATAGAGACCGGAATAAACCGTCCGTCACCCTCCAGACCGTGCTCCATCGCCTCGAGCAGCGACATATCGTCGCTCAGCAGACCCGAACGCCGCAGCGCCTTGTCGCGCAGAATGCGCAGTCCGTCCTCGTCCGTGTCGCGCGCCGCATCCGGCAGCTCATCGCGCACCGGAACGTACAGCACGCCCGCCGGTACGATTTCGTTCAGCTCGGCGGTCAGGCGGGCACGATAGCGGTCCAGACCCTCCTGCTGCAGCGCGTACAGATAGATGATAAGCTGCATGTTGAGTCCATACCAAATGTCGGACAGCGAAAATGACTTTTTTCCGCTTTTATAGTCCATAACGCGCAGATAGAGACGACCGTTTTTGATGTAGCCGTCCACGCGGTCCACCTTGCCGGAGAGTGAAACCGACACATCGCCGTCCTCACACTGCACGGGCGGCAGGTCGCCGCTGCGCGAGAAGTCCAGCTCATAGTCGATCGGCGCAAAGTCGGATACGCGCAGTTCTTCGATCACGTTGTCGAGGATCTGCTCCACGGCGCGCACCAGTCGGCGGAACAGGTACTGGAAACGCGCGGTTTTGTTCTCCAGGCCGCCCAGTTCCTCCGCGACATACTGCCGTACCACTTCACGACAGGCTTTGCGCACGGTCGGCTGATCGGCATGGGCGGCGCCGCCCTCGCACTTTCCAAGAGCATCCAGCGCATGCTCGAGCACATAGTGGATGAACGTGCCGGTCGAGAGCGCATCAAACTTCGCCACGCGGCGCGGCTTGGCCTTCAAACCATACTGCATAAAGAATGCAAACCGGCAGGAATAGAACGTATCCACACGCGAAGCGGTCAGATTGAGGCTTTTCCCGTACAATCCGTCAATCGTGTGCGGACTGCTCAGCGGTCCTCTTCCGCGCCGCTGCGCCTGCGCGTTTTTGACGCGCTCATCATCCTTATAGTAGTCATAGGCAGCCCGCACGGCGGCTGTCCGGTCGCCCGAAAGATACGCGCACGCGAGTTCGACCGCCGGTCGTTCCGCCTGCAGGCGGTCACGCACGGTCTCCGTCCGGTGGGTGGAAAACGGCACATCCGGCAGCAGCTCCCGCACTGTGTTCACGAAGTAGGACGGCCGCGTTTCACCGCCGCCTGCGTCGATGGTGTGATACGTCAGCAGCAGCTCGTCTGTCGGGCACGCGAGTGCCCGATAGAGCGTTTCCTGCTCCATCAGCAGGCGTTCCTCGCCGTAGGCTTTGAGTTCCACGCCGAGCGCATCCATTTTGTCGCGGTCCATGTCACTCAGCAGCGAAGTCGAGGACGGGGTTTTCGGTATCAGGCCGTCGTTAACGCCCAGCAGGATAACATATTTCGCATTTTCCGTACACGCACGCTCGATGTTGCCGCAGGTCACGCGGTCGAGCGAAACCGGAATCGTACCCACATCGTACTCGCCGAGCACCAGCCGGAACAGCTGCGCGAAACGGTCGAGCGTCAGCGGCATATCCCCGCACACCCACGCGAACTGCTCCATCGCAGAGACCAGGATTTCCCACAGCTGGCGGTATTCGTCGGCCAGCTGCAGACGGCCCGCCTGCTCGTGTCCGGCGGCGCGGTCAGTCATGCGCTGCGGCGCATCCACCGCGAGAAGAAATGCATAGAGCGCACGCACGCAGTCGCCTGCAGGCTGCTCACCTGCAAGTGCCCCGCGCAGTGCGGAGAACGGCGCGATTGCTCGTTTGCGGAGTATGTTCAGCTCGGCAAGCTGTGCCTTCGCGTTCTCGTCGATGGACAGACCATAGCCGTCCGGATGCTCGGTCCACTCGCGTTCCCATGCTCCGCCGCGGATGTTCCAGGTGAGCACATAATTCTCTAATTTGTCAATTTCATCCCAATCCAAGCCCGCAAGTCCGGTCTTGAGACAGGAGAACAGATCTTCATATCGGAAGTGATTTCGCACCGCTTCCAGTGCATTCGTAACCAGCGCCATCGGCGGACGAGACAGCAGATCCGGCTTTTCCGCGAGGAACACCGGAATGTCGTACCGCGCCATCGCCATTGCGAGAAACGCGCTGTACGGCTCGATATCGCGTGCCGCAACCACAAAATCGCGGCAGCGCGCGCCTTCGTCCCGCACCTTGCGCCGAATGTAAGCCGCCGCGTGCTCGCACTCGTCAAACGGCGAAGCCGCCTCGTACAGCCGAACGCCGTCCGCACTCTCCTGTGGGGTGCGCACCGGCAGCAGGCTTTCGCGTTCGAGCGCAGCCAGTCCCGCCGGTCGGGCCACCTTGCTTTCGCCCAGTTCGATGCGCTCGACCGTCTGGTTATGATGTTTTGCCATCCGGGTTAATTTCTGCACTGTTTTACAGCCGGTAAGGAAAATCTCCGGGTAATCCGTATCACAGGTTACCGCCGCAGAGAGCGGCACACCCGCTGCCAGCATGGCATCAACCACTGCACTTTCCTGCACAGTAAAGCCGAGAAAACCATCCAGATAGACCGCTGCGCCGTCCAGCGTGTGACTTTCTGCCAGACGGTCGCGCAGATGTGTCAGACGGTCTCTCGGGTCGGGCAGGGACGCCTCGCACAGACGCTCGTAGGCTGTTAAAATCTGTGCAAGATCGGACAATTTTTCTGCAAGTACCGCGTCCTCACTTTCTTCGGCAGCCGCAAACAGCGTCTCCGGTGCGACTGCACAGGTTTTGCACTCGTCGATCAGCCGCAGCGCCTCCTGCAGCAGCTCCGGCTTGTCTGCCAGACCCTTCCATGCACGCAGCCCCCCCTGCACACGGCGTGCCGCCTCCTGCAAGGTCAAAAGCTGACCTGCCGGCGTCAGCATCTGCTGTGCCAGTCCGCCGACCTCAGAGAACACACGGTCAGCCAATCGTGAGAACGTCAGCACCTCGGCCGTGCGTGCGCCGTGGTTGTGCGTGGCCGCGGCAAGCCGCCGCTCCATCAGGTGCGAGTTCAGCTCGGGCACGAGCAGAATCTGCCGTCCCTCTCCCTTTTCACTCAGCGCCGCGATCTCCCGCAGGATGGCCGTTGTCTTGCCGCTCCCCGCTCGTCCGGTCCAGATCCGCATGGCACACTCTCCTTTCGTTTCATAGCTATTTGATTATAGCACAACCGGAGCAAATTGAAAATTGATAATGGAAAACGGAAAATTATCAATAACAACCGTATGGTCATTTTATATTTTTTGTGCGTTATCAGCGTATTTTCCAGTCTTTTTCGAACTTTTATGGCGTTTTGTTTGCATTCACATATTCTGTAAAATTATTTTTTCAAAAAACTCTTGCATTTTTCTCCGCTTGGGACTATACTTTCCTCAGGCGGAACGATAAAGGCTCTGCCCCGCAAAACCAAATATTTGATTCTTCAGGGCAGGGTGCAATTCCCTACCGGCGGTACAGCCCGCGAGCGGATGCCATTCGGCGGAAGCATGATTCGGTGAAATTCCGAGGCCGACAGTATAGTCTGGATAAAAGAAGAATGCACGGAAAGATTTTCCGTTTGTTTGCTGTTCTGAAATGCCGATTCGGTGTTTCAGACTTTTTATTTTCACAATGCTTTTTTCAGCGTCCCGAAGATTCTGTCTTTGGGACGTTTTTTTGGCTGTCGCCAAACTATCGTGAAATTTTCTACAGAATTATTATATCAGGTGATTCTATGCAGGAGCAAAAACAGGAATATATGCGTCAGGCGTTGGCGCTGGCCCAGCGCGGAGCCGGTCACGTCAATCCGAATCCGATGGTCGGCTGCGTCATCGTCAAGGACGGAAAAATCATCGGTGAAGGCTGGCACGAGCACATCGGCGGCCTGCATGCCGAGCGCAACGCGTTCGCGCACTGCACCGAGGACTGCACGGGCGCAGACCTTTACGTCACGCTCGAGCCGTGCTGCCACTGGGGACGCACGCCGCCGTGCACAGACGCAGTCATCGAGCACAAGATCGGCCGCGTGTTCGTCGGCTGCCTCGACCCGAACCCGCTGGTAGCCGGCAAAGGCGCACAGATCCTGCGCGACGCAGGCATTGAAGTCGAGACCGGCGTGTGCGAGGACGAATGCCGCCGCGTGAATGAAGTTTTCTTTCACTACATCACGCACAAAACGCCGTTTGTGACGCTCAAGTACGCGATGACGCTGGACGGCAAAATTGCCGCGCACACCGGCGACAGCCGCTGGGTTACCGGCGAGACCGCCCGCCGTCATGTACACGAAACGCGCAATCGGCTGCCCGCCATCATGGTCGGCATCGGCACCGTGCTTGAGGACGATCCGCTGCTCACCTGCCGCATTGACGGCGGGCGCGATCCGATCCGCATAATCTGCGACAGCCGCGCACGCACGCCGATCGACAGCAAAATCGTACAGACGGCGAACAAAATCCCGACCTATATCGCGGTCGTCGGTCGAAATGAGCGCACCGCTGAACTGGAACAGCACGGTGTACACATTCTCGAATGCAAAACGAAAGACGAGCGCGTAGACCTTGCCGACCTGATGCGCCAGCTCGGTGCACTCGGCATCGACGGCATATTGCTTGAAGGCGGCTCGGCACTTGCGTTCTCCGCGCTGGAGGCCGGTGTGGTGCACCGCGTGCAGGCGTACATCGCCCCGAAAATCATCGGCGGTGCAGGCGCGAAAAGTCCGGTCGGAGGTCTGGGGTTTGACAAGATGGTGCAGGCGCTTCCGCTGAAGGACGTGACTTGCACGCCGATGGACGAAGATTTCCTGATTGAAGGGAGATTGTAATGTTTACTGGACTTATCGAAGAAATCGGTACGGTGCGGCGCATCGAGCTCGGTGCAAAGGGCGCTCGGCTGACGATTGCGGCAGATACCGTGCTCGAAAATACAAAAATCGGCGACAGCATTGCCACGAACGGCGTGTGTCTGACCGTGGTCGCGCTGACGGACGACAGCTTCAGCGCCGACGTGATGGCGGAAAGCCTGCGGCGTTCCGCGCTCGGCAGTCTGCAGAGCGGCTCGCCGGTCAATCTGGAGCGCGCGATGCCTGCCGACGGACGGTTCGGCGGTCATATCGTATCCGGCCATATCGACGGCACCGGCTCGGTTCTCTCGCAGCGGCGCGAGGACAACGCCGTGTGGGTGACGATCAAAACACCGGCTCCCCTGCTCCGGTACATCGTCGAAAAAGGCTCGATCGCCATTGATGGCGTCAGCCTTACCGTGGCGGCTGTGACGGACACCGACTTTTCGGTCTCCATCATCCCGCACACCGGGGCACAGACTATTCTGCTCGGCAAAAAGCCGGGCGAGCCGGTCAACCTCGAATGCGATGTGATCGGCAAATACGTTGAAAAAATGCTCACGCCGCACAAATCCAGCGGTATTACAATGGATTTTCTTGCACAACACGGATTTTAACGGAGGTTTTCTTTTATGGAATATCAGTTCAATACAGTTGAAGAAGCGCTCGAAGAACTTCGCGCCGGACACCTCATCCTCACCATTGATGACCCGGACCGCGAAAACGAGGGCGACCTCATCTGCGCGGCACAGTTTGCCACGACCGAGAACGTCAACTTCATGGCAACTCACGCCAAGGGCCTGATCTGCACACCGATGAGTGAGCAGGTTGCACTCCGTCTCGGTCTGGAGCAGATGGTAAAGGTCAACACCGACAACCACCACACCGCGTTCACGGTCTCCATCGACCATGTGGACACCACGACCGGCATTTCCGCTGAGGAACGCGGCTTTACCTGCCGCAAATGCGCGGATATCCACACCAAGCCGGAGGAACTCCGCCGTCCGGGACACGTTTTCCCGCTTGTTGCACGCCGCGGCGGTGTGCTGACCCGCAACGGCCACACCGAGGCGACTGTCGATCTGTGCCGTCTGGCCGGACTCGAGCAGTGCGGTCTGTGCTGTGAGATCATGCGCGATGACGGCACGATGATGCGCACGCCCGAGCTGATGGAGAAGGCCAAGGAATGGGGTCTCAAGATCATCACCATCAAGGACCTGCAGGACTACTGCCGCCGTCATGATAAGCACGTTGTCCGTGAAGCCTGTGCGAAAATGCCCACCCGTTTCGGTGAGTTCCGCATCTACGGCTACGTCAACGACCTGACCGGCGAGCACCACGTTGCGCTCGTCAAGGGCGAAATCGGCGATGGCAAGAACCTGCTCTGCCGCGTGCACTCCGAGTGTCTGACCGGCGATGTGTTCGGTTCCCGCCGGTGCGACTGCGGTCAGCAGCTTGCGGCAGCCATGCAGCAGATTGACAAGGAAGGACGCGGCGTGCTGCTCTATATGCGCCAGGAAGGCCGCGGAATCGGTCTGATCAACAAGCTGAAGGCGTATGAACTGCAGGAAAAGGGCTTCGATACAGTCGAGGCAAACGTAAAGCTCGGCTTTGCGCCCGACCTGCGTGAATACTGGATCGGCGCTCAGATTCTGCAGGACCTCGGCGCAAAGGAGCTGCGCCTGCTGACCAATAATCCGGAGAAGATTTACGGTCTGGACGGTTTTGGTGTAGAGATCACCGAGCGCGTGCCGATCGAGATTGCACCGCAGAAGGACGACGCGTTCTACCTCAGAACCAAGAAAATTAAGATGGGTCACCTCTTTAGTGAAACATTGTAATCAATCTATCCCGCAGGGCGGGATGACCTCACCTCGCCCTGCAATATATCTGTTCACCATATTGAAAGGAAGATTTTAAGATGAAGGTACTCGAAGGCAAGTTAGTAGCAACCAAGGGCAAGTTTGCAATCGTTGGTGCACGTTTCAACGAATTTATCGTTTCCAAGCTGATCTCCGGCGCGGAGGACACGCTGGTTCGTCACGGTGTGGACACGGATGACATCACGCTCGTATGGGTTCCGGGTGCATTTGAGATTCCGCTGGCGGCGCAGAAGCTGGCGCAGAGCGGCAAGTATGATGCAGTTATCTGCCTCGGCGCGGTTATCCGCGGCTCGACCAGCCACTACGACCTCGTGTGCAACGAGGCTGCCAAGGGCATTGCACAGGTCAACCTGCAGACCGGTGTGCCGGTGACCTTCGGCGTGGTTACCACCGAGAACATCGAGCAGGCCATCGAGCGCGCAGGCACCAAGGCCGGCAACAAGGGCGCCGATGCAGCGATTGCCGCTCTCGAGCTGGCAAACCTGCTGCCGCAGATCTAAAATCGTACAAAAAATGCCGGTCAGCTGGTCAAGCAGCTGTTCGGCATTCTTTATTTTGTAGCTTCGATTGTCCAACAGAAGCTGTCCGTTTTCTGTGATTTGGATAGAATGCAGCAGTGAATCATCATGATAGACGTAGAGCGCCGCTGTTTTTCCGCCGATATCGGACAGCGATGTCTGCGGCAGCAATGTGCGCAGAGAACGTGTATATGTGCAATTTTCCAGCAAAGACGTTATACTTTTCTGCTGTTCCGTCGTGATATCGTTATAATCTGCCGTGTCGATGCCTGCTTCTCCGTTGGGAACGCTTAACGTGCTGATGGATAGCACAATTCGATCATCTGCGCCTATGCAATCGGATAGCGACATCGGACGAAAATATACCACACAGCAAATCAGCAATACTGCGATGCCGACAGCAGCCCACATTGTTTTCTTTCTCATACCGTACCTCCTGTTTTTTAATATAGCAGAATCCGTTAGAGAAATCCAGCACGGTTTTGTAAATTTTGCTGCTCCATCTCCATCCTCCATTTTCAATTTTTATCCCGCAAAAGAAAACCACCCGAGAAAATCCCGGGTGGTTTTCTTTATTATACCGAGCCTTCTCCGCCCATGAGCGCGGTCAGCTTCTCAATCCGCTCCAACGGGAACGGCGGGAACGCCACCGGCTTCATGGCGATGGACATCAGCTTCATCGGGTTATCGTCCGCCGCTGCGCGGTTAGAGTGCAGTACACCGCACCTGCGGGCACGACCGGACGGCCGCACACCCTGCAGGTGAAACTGTCGTCACATGCATGCGTTTTGTAATAACCCTTTTGCTATTGCTTGCGTTTATTCTCCCGATTCATGGGAATTCCTCCTGAAAAGTCGATATTTTTCGTCCTTTGGGGAGGTGGTTCACGGATTCCTGTACAGCCGACCTCCCGGTCAGCGCACAAGCTCCAGTTTACCGAATTTGTTCAAAAAGCAATGCTTCTTTAATTATTTATCCTTGAGTGCGTCCTTTACCTTATCCCAGAAGCTCTTGCGCTTTACCTGATTCTCGTCGGTAGACGTTTCCTCGAACTCGCGCAGCAGCTTTTTCTGCTTGTCGGACAGGTTCTTCGGCACCTCGATGTTTACGCGGACATACTGGTCGCCGCGACCGCGTCCGTTGACATTCTGAATGCCCTTGCCGCGCATGCGGAACGTCGTGCCGGTCTGCGTGCCTTCCGGAATCTTGTACTCGATGCGGCCGTCGATGGTCGGCACCTGCAGCGTATCACCGAGTGCGGCCTGTGCGAACGAAATCGGAATATCGACATGTACATCCGAGCCGTTGCGGGTAAAGATCGGATGCGGACGGATGGCAACCGTTACGAACAGATCGCCTGCGGGACCGCCGTTCACGCCTGCATTGCCCTGACCGCGCTGCTGGATGGACTGACCATCGTCGATACCGGCCGGAATGTTGACCTTGAACTTGCGGGTCTTGCGGACACGGCCCTGACCGCCGCACTTCGGACACGGCTTCTTGATGATCTTGCCGGTGCCGCGGCAGTTCGGGCAGGCGCCCTGCGTCTGGAACATGCCGAGCGGCGTGCGCTGGGTCTGCGTAACAACGCCGGTGCCACGGCAGTTCGGACAGGTCTCCGCCGTGGTGCCCTTTGCGGCACCTGTGCCGCCGCAGTCATCACAGGATTCGATGCGCTCGACCGTAATCTCCTTCTCACAGCCGAATGCAGCTTCCTCGAAGGACAGGATCACCGTCTGACGGATGGATTCGCCGCGCTGCGGTGCATTGCGGCGGGATGACCGTCCGCCGCCAAAGCCGCCGCCGAAGAACGAACCGAACAGGTCGCCCAGATCGCCCATGTCAAAGCCGCCGCCGTAGCCGCCTGCACCGGCACCGCCGCCGTAGCTCGGGTCAACACCGGCAAAGCCGAACTGGTCGTACTTGGCGCGCTTCTCCTTGTCGGACAGCACTTCGTACGCTTCGTTTGCTTCCTTGAACTTATCCGCAGCCTCCGGATTATCCTTGTTGAGGTCCGGGTGGTACTTGCGCGCCAGCTTGCGGTATGCCTTTTTCAGCTCATCATCACTTGCGCCCTTCTGTACGCCGAGCACTTCATAATAATCTCTTTTATCAGCCATAAAAAATCATCCTATACACAGGGATAGGCGCACCGAAGCGCGCCTTCTCTTAGTGAGGAGATAGGAGTGAGGAGACAGGAGTTTTGATACCGTGCAATCTCGCTGCACTCTGCCGAAAACCGGCAGCCATAACTCCTAACTCCTACTTCCTAACTCCTATCTGTTATTACTTGTTGTCGTCGTCCTTGACCTCGGTGAAGTCAGCGTCTACGAAGTCGCCCTGCTGACCGCCCTGTGCGCCTGCACCCTGAGCGCCGCCCATGTTCGGGTCACCCTGCGGTGCCTGCTGCTGATAGATCTTGCCGGCCAGATCGGAGAACTTCTTAGACAGGCCCTCGGTTGCAGCCTTGATCATATCGGTATCGGTGCCCTTGAGCGCTTCCTTAACCTTTTCGATCTCAGCCTGAACGCCTGCCTTCTCATCTGCGGACAGCTTGTCGCCCAGATCGGTCAGTGCCTTCTCGGACTGGAATACCAACTGCTCAGCGTTATTGCGAACCTCAACTGCTTCCTTGTTCTTCTTATCCTGCTCAGCGTACTGCTCAGCCTCGTGCATAGCCTTGTCGATCTCATCCTGAGACAGATTGGTGGATGCAGTGATAGTGATCTTCTGCTCCTTGCCGGTGCCGAGGTCCTTAGCGGATACGTTTACGATGCCGTTTGCGTCGATATCGAAGGTAACTTCGATCTGAGGAATACCGCGCGGAGCCGGAGCGATGCCGTCGAGGGTGAAGCGGCCGAGGGTCTTATTGCCTGCAGCCATCTCGCGCTCGCCCTGCAGAACATGGATCTCAACCGACGGCTGGTTGTCAGCTGCGGTGGAGAAGATCTGGCTCTTCTTGGTCGGGATGGTGGTGTTGCGGTCGATCAGCTTGGTGCATACACCGCCGAGGGTCTCAATGCCGAGGGACAGCGGAGTTACGTCGAGCAGCAGCACGTCCTTGACCTCGCCGCCAAGTACGCCGCCCTGAATGGATGCGCCGATTGCTACGCACTCGTCCGGGTTTATGCCCTTGAAGCCTTCCTTGCCGGTGATGCCCTTAACAGCCTCCTGTACAGCCGGGATACGGGTGGAACCGCCGACCAGCAGGACCTTGGACAGATCGGAAGCGGACAGACCAGCGTCGCTCATTGCCTGACGAACCGGACCCATGGTGCGCTCAACGAGGTCTGCGGTCAGCTCATTGAACTTTGCGCGGGTCAGGGTCAGCTCGAGGTGCTTCGGGCCGGTAGCGTCAGCGGTGATATACGGCTGGTTGATGGAGGTCTGGCTCATACCGGACAGCTCGATCTTCGCCTTCTCAGCAGCTTCCTTCAGGCGCTGCATAGCCATACGGTCGTTCGACAGGTCAATGCCGTTGGACTTCTTGAACTCGTCAACCATCCAGTCGATGATGCGCTGGTCGAAGTCATCGCCGCCGAGGTGGGTATCACCTGCGGTGGACAGAACCTCCAGAACGCCCTCGCCGATATCCAGGATGGATACATCGAACGTACCGCCGCCGAGGTCGTAAACCATGATCTTCTGCTCGGATTCCTTATCTACGCCGTAAGCCAGCGCAGCAGCGGTCGGCTCGTTGATGATACGCAGAACTTCCAGACCTGCGATCTTGCCGGCATCCTTGGTAGCCTGACGCTGCGAGTCGGAGAAGTAAGCCGGAACAGTGATGACCGCCTGATTTACCGGCTGGCCGAGGTATGCTTCTGCGTCAGCCTTCAGCTTCTGCAGGATCATAGCGGAAATCTCCTGCGGGGAGTACGGCTTGCCGTCGATGTTTACGCGGTAGTCGGTGCCCATGTGACGCTTGATAGAAATAATGGTACGGTCAGCGTTGGTTACAGCCTGGCGCTTAGCGACCTGACCGATCATACGCTCGCCGTCCTTAGAAAATGCAACAACAGACGGAGTGGTGCGCGCACCCTCAGCGTTAGGGATGACTACGGCTTCGCCGCCCTCCATAACAGATACACAAGAGTTCGTCGTACCAAGGTCAATACCAATGATCTTACCCATAATAAATACACTCCTTAATAGTTAGGATTTAGTTTACTTTAATTAGTAGTTAGTAATCAGTTTGCAACCTTCACCATCGCATGGCGAATAACCTTATCGCCGATCTGGAAGCCCTGCTGGAAGGTTTCCGCGATGACATTTTCACCGAGGTTTTCATCCTCAACGTGCATAACCGCGTTGTGGAAGTTCGGATCGAATGCGGTGCCTGCAGCAGCGTCGATGACGGTGACGTTAATGCCCTTGAGGCTTTCGGTCAGTTGCGTCATGGTCAGCTCGACACCCTTTTTATATTCGGTGTCGGCAGTCTCTGCCTTGAGCGCCCGCTCGAGGTTATCGTAGGTCGGCAGCAGTGCGGTTACGGCGCGGCTGACTGCATCGGTGTACGCCTGCTCGCGCTCGCGCTGGCTGCGCTTGCGGAAGTTGTCGTACTCCGCCGCCATGCGGAGATAACGATCGTTCAAGTCGTTATACTTGGCTTCCCAGTCCGTCGCGGGCTTTGCATCAGCCTTGGCGGTCTCCTCTGCGGGAGCCTCGGTCTTTACCTGCTCCTGCTCTTCCGCCTCCGGCTTTGTCTTTTTGCTCATGTCGTTTTGTGCCTCCGTTTACAGGAAATCAATGATTTCCGTCTTTTTCATCTAAAAATGTCTCGGCAATCAGCTTGTTCAGCCCTTTTGCGAAGCGGCTGAGCTGTGCGGACAGCTTGGCGTAATCCATGCGGGTCGGACCCACGATGCCGATCGCACCCTGACCGATCTTGCCGATATCGTATTTTGCGTAGATCGCCGAGGTTTCACTCAGCGGGTTTTCGCCGTTTTCCGGTCCGATGAAGAACTGGATGCCGTCGATCTTGCGGGTGGCCGGCAGCAGGTGCTTGCGGTCGTCCTCCATGTAATCGAGCAGCGTCTGTGCCTTTTTCGTATCGCGGTACTCCGGAAAACGAAGCAGCTTGCTGGCACCGTCGAGGTAAACCTTCTGGTCGCTCAGCTCGGTGATCAGCTCTGCGATGTACTCGGCTACCGGAGCGAGCAGCGCGGTCAATCCCGCGGCGCGGCGCACAATGTCGAATCGCTCGGCGGTGATGCTCGAGAGCGGCAGTCCGGTCAGCGTCTGGTTGAGTACATAGGTGAGCAGCTCGGCCTCATCCTTGGAGACCTCAGCCACCGTGCGGACCATTTTATTCTTGACCGTACCCGAATCCGTAACTACTACGATTACGAAATTCATCTTATCGACTGCAATGATCTCAAACTGCCGGATGGCGATCTGCGTCATGGCCGGTGTGATAGCAACCGACGCGTAATTCGTCAGACTGGTGAGCAGCTTGCCGGCCTCCTGAATGAGGTGGTCAAGCTCGCGTACCTTGGTAAGCACGCTGTTCTGCAGTGCGTTTCCGTCCTCCGCATTGTCGGCCGGACGCTCCATCAGTTCATCCACATACAGTCGATAACCCTGCGGTGAGGGGATTCGCCCCGCAGAGGTGTGCGGCTTTTCGAGGTAGCCCATGTCCTCCAGTTCACTCATCTCATTGCGGATGGTGGCGGACGAGAACGGCAGCTCGTGTCCCTCGGTCAATGCCTTGGAGCCAACCGGTTCAGCCGTGCGGATGTAATCGCCGATGATGGCTTTGAGTATTTGCTTTTTACGTTCCGAAAGCTCCACCGAAGCAGACTCCTTTCTTTCGGTTGTTAGCACTCCATCTCCCCGAGTGCTAAACTTAATTTACCACCACATACGGGCAAAGTCAAGTGCTGTTTGTGAACAATTTATGAAATGATCATCGGAATTTTATCACACCCGCCTGCCGAGTGCTGAAATGCCAGTTTTCACCGTATAAAAAACGCTCTGATTTGGTCGTTTTTCCTTGCGTTCGCGTCCACGCAGTGATAGAATTAGTATGAGAGAGAGACAGGCAATCGTTCGATTGCCGTAGAGAGAAAATCCGCTCTATAAAAAGGAGAAAAAACATGAAGGAAATCAAAGTTGGCATCGTCGGTTTGGGCCGTCTCGGTTCGGTACACGCGCAGAATCTCGCGTTCAAGATTCCCGGCTGCAAGCTGGTCGCTGCCTGCTCGCTCGAGCAGAAGGAGCTGGACTGGGCGAAGGACTACCTCAAGGTAGAGTACACCACCACGGACTACAAGAAAATGGTTGACGAGGCAGACATCGAAGCTGTCGTTATCGTCTCCTCCTCTCCGGAGCACTGCTGGATGATCGAGTACGCGCTCGATGCAGGCAAGCACGTTTTCACCGACAAGCCGCTCGGCTGCTCGCTCGAGGAGTGCAAGCGCGCTGAGGCTGCTGTTGAACGTCACCCGGACAAGATCTTCTTCCTTGGCTTTATGCGCCGCTACGATCCGTCCTATGCGGATGCAAAGGCACAGATCAACGCAGGCCGCATCGGCAAGCCGTATCTGGTAAAGGCTACCGGCCTGGACCCGGAAGCACTGGTCGAGAGCTGCATCAAGTTCTCCAAGACCTCGGGCGGCATCTTCATTGACGCGGCTTCGCACGACATTGACCTGATGCGCTGGTTCCTCGGCGGTGAGGTTACCGAGGTTTACGCCGCGGGCACCAACTTCAAGCACCCCGAGTTTGCCGAGAACGGTGACACCGAGACCGGCATGGCAATGCTCAAGTTTGACAATGGCACGGTCGCTTTCCTGCACGTTGGCCGCACTGCACCGCACGGCTACCACACCGAGACCGAAATCGTCGGCACCGAGGCGCATATCCGCGTAGCCGGTGTACCGTGGAAGGACCGTGTAATGGTTTACGATCAGTACGGTGCCCGTCAGGAGATCGTCGAGAACTTCCCGCAGCGTTTCGCAGAGGCGTACCTGCTCGAAATGGTGGACTTTATCGACTGCATCCAGAAGGACCGCAAGCCCGAGCTGACCGTTTACGACGGCACCAAGGCAACCCTCGTTACCTACGCGATTACGGATTCGTTCCACTCCGGCAAGCCGGTTCAGGTACAGTATTAATATATTGTAAAATCGCACAAAAGCAGAGCCGAAAGGCTCTGCTTTTTCTTGCATATTTTCATCTTCTCTGCTATTATAATGGCAAGGAGGTAGAGATTATGAACAACAACATTCCCATTGCCCGCTGGCTTTCCATGTTCTGGCTGTGCAGCGCCGTTTCACTGGTGCTTGGACAATTCAGCGGCTCCGTCACTTTGAACGGCACAAACGGTGCAGCACTCACCGTTACCGGCATTCTCGGTATATTCTGCACCCTCGTGCAGTTTTATCCGTTTTACCGGTTCAGCCGCGTGTCCGAGCGCCTGCAGCGTGCGTTCACAGCCACTGTGCTCAGCGTGGCGGCAACCGTTGTCGGCCTGCTGGCCATGACACTCGTTCCGAGCGACACGCCGCCGTATACACCCAGCACGTTTTATCTGCTGTTCAGCCTGATCGCACTTGCCGGTGTGATCGCAGCCTATGTCTCGCAGTTCTGGCTGTACACCGGACTGGACGATATCTGTACAGAGCGCGGCTACGACTTTCCGCCCAAGCGTATTCGCTGGTGCTTTTATCTTTCCCTTATCAACATTTTGCTGCGCATGCTGCCAACTTCCATTCCGATTTTTCTCTCGCAGATTGCCAGCCTTGTGCTGCTTGCCCTGTTTATCCGCGCTGCATATCAAGCGGAAAAACTGACCGTATAACCCAATATAAAAGAAAAAGGACCGCTGGGGCGGTCCTTTTTCTTTTATATGAGAGATTATTTGTAGAGAGCAGGTTTATCCATCATCTCGATCGGCAGGAACTGATTCGTGCCGCGGGAACGGTTGAGCGTGTCTGCTGCAACGCAGGCAGCGTAGCCGTCCCATGCGGACGGACCATCCGGCTCCCCCTTCTCCTCGAGGGTCTTGACCCAATGGGTCAGCTCAATGTCATAGGCTTCAATAAAGCGGTCCTTCCAGTCGGTCAGGATCGGGAACGAACGGGTTGCGTTCGAGCGCTTGACAACCGCATACGGATCAGGCAGGTTGACTGTGCCCTTCTCGCAGACGACCTGACACTGGATGTCGTAACCGTAAGCGTCCGCAACCTGAACCTCTACGTCGATGCGCGCACCGGACTGGGTTTCCAGCAGCACGATCTGCGGGTTGTCATAACCCTTGGTAGAGCACGCGGACTGGCGCACCTTGAGCACCTGACCGTTCTTATACTCGTCACCGAGCAGCCAACGACAGATATCCAGCTCGTGGATTGCAACGTTGGAAACGCCCATCTCGGTCTGGAAGCCGTCCGGCTGAGATACGTTGCGGTGGCACGCGTGAATCATCAGCGGCGCACCCAGCTCGCCGGAGTCGATGATGCGCTTCATCTCGGCATAGCCGCGGTCATAATGGCGCATAAAGCCCACCTGCAACAGACGTTTGCCGTGCGCGGTTTCTGCGGCGATGATCTTCTCGCAGTCCTCTGCGTTCTGCGCCAGCGGCTTCTCGCAGAAAACGTACTTGCCGGCCTTGAGCGCCTCGAGCACATAGCCTGCGTGGCTCGGGTCGGACGAGGTGATAACGACCGCCTGCACCTCCGGTGCTGCGATCAGCTCCTCGCCGGTCTTGTATGCCTTCATGCCTTCATACTGCGCTGCAACCTTAATCGCAGCTTCTTCAAAATAGTCTGCACAGGCAACGACCTGACAGCCCGGAACAATGTCTGTCAGGCGTCGAATATGATCGCGGCCAATTGCGCCGCAGCCAATAACACCAATATTCAGCATGCTGATCCTCTCCTTTTAACAGCAAGAATAATCACTTAAAATCTCGTTAATACTCGCGGATTCCCGCGTTTTTTCACACTTTTTTCTTCATTGCATACATTGTACCGCAATCCCGCCGTCACGGTCAACCGTCCCACCAAAACATTGGTAGCCTGCCTAAAAAAGCACCGCAAATTTATGGCAAAATGAAGTCTCAAAAGCAGATGACAGCGCATTTTTGATTGTGCACTGTGCGCATTTATACTTGACTGCGGTACTGCCCTCCCCTATACTTTGAAGTAGAAAAGGAGAATGTGTCAATGGCAGTTACTATACAAAAAATCTCAGAGCTGTCCGGTGTGTCGCGCGGCACGGTGGACCGTGTGCTGCACGGACGCCCCAACGTCAATCCGATGATACGCGAAAAAGTTGTCCGTGCCGCAGAAAAACTCGGCTACCAGCCTCCAGTGCCGCCGAAATCGGCAGATTGCAGGCAAGCAGCTATTCTCATTCCGCAATGGACGGATGGGCACTTCAACCGGCAGATCGTCAGCGGCATTCGCAAGGCGCTGCGCTATATCGCCGATCCGGCGTTTATACTGACCGAGCAGCCGCTGCGCACCATGACCATGCAGGAGCTGCTCCGCGCGATGGACGAGCAGATTCGTTCCGGCGTGGACGGACTCATCATCCGTGCCGAGAATACGCCGGAGGTCCGCGCCGCCATCGAGCAGGCGGTGCAGCAGGGCGTGACCGTCATTACCTATGATGCCGATGTGCCGCACAGCGGCCGTCTGTGCCACGCCGGACAGGATCTTGTCCGCGCAGGCGCTATCGCCGCCGGTGTCATGGCGCGGCTCATCCGGCCGCCCGAGCACGTTCTCATTGTCACCGGAAATCTGCGTATGGAGGCCCACAAAGGCCGCGTGGACGGCTTTTGCCGCCGTCTGCTCGAGCTGGGTTTCTCCGAAGATGCCTACCGCGTGATCGAAACCAACGAAATGCCTGAACTCACCGGTGAACTCGTCGCGCAGGCGCTTCAGGCCGACAGCCGCCTGCACGCCGTCTATATGGCCTGCCAGCCGCTCTCCGGCTGCATCGCGGGCATCCGAAAAGCGCGGCGCACCACCCGGCCGCATATCGTCTGCAACGACCTCACGCCCACCGCGAAGCGGTATCTGCGCGAGGGAACGGTGGATTTCGTGATCGGTCAGTCATTCTCGCAGGAGTCGTTCCACGCCGTGCTGGCGATGTATCAAATGCTGCTGCGCGGCGTGCAGCCCAAACGGGAGCTGTATTATACCGATCTGCGGTTGATCACGCAGGAGATGTTGTAGCGAGAGATTGCATTTAGCGATTTGCAGTAATTGAGAATTGATAATGGAGAATGGAAAATTGACGTGACGGTTTACCGTTGTGTGGGTGGCCAATGGCCTCCCTACGGGATAGATTGTGCAGGTCGGATACAAGCGGTGCGCCGAGTCGTCACACCCTACGGTATAACGAGTGCAATTCGTAGGTGTCGTGCAAAATATCCAAGCCAACGAGTTGCGCGACACTGTTATCCCCCAGGGGACCTTCTCTTGCCCTTCGGGCAATTCACCTTGTGTCGCGCCTGTGAAGAATAACCCGCATGTGTAGCAGTACGCTATCTGTGAACTGCGAATAATTTGCGAAAGACACGCAATGGTAACCCGACTGCCGTTCCCCTTTCCGAAGCGGTCGCCGGTCTCTGATCTGCGCCAACCCAAGAAATAAAGGAAGATGGAGTCCCAAGAGGATAGAAACCTTGGTATCTATCCTTTTAGACCCCCAGCCAAAGGTTGGCTTCCATTCCCAATACTTTAGTAATAGATAACGATTTACACAACAAAAAAGAGCCGCTTTACAGCGACTCTTTTTTGTTTGATATGCGTGGACTGATTACTTAGCAGCCAGACGGCGAGCCTTAGCAGCCATGCGC